>WOZA01000101.1:16878-20809 GCA_011620505.1 Anaerolineaceae bacterium | reverse complement strand
TCAAAGGAGAGAGCCGGACGTGGAGCATTTTCAGGGGGACGTTGTCGCGACTCTGCAAAAGCCGGTCAGCCAGGCGACTCCTGTATCTGTGGATACAGCCTTTCCCCCGAGCGGGGAACCAGAGGGAACCCTGCAAGCATCCGAACCCCTCCCGACCGATACGCCCGGGGGCACGCTTACACCCACAGCGTCAAACCCCCAAACGACCAATTATCCCGCCACCACTGGTCCAACCACCCTGATATCGGAGCCCTCCGCGACAGCGAACCTTACCCAAACGCCCACTCTGACCCTTGGTGTTCCTGTTTGGGAGGGTGTCTGGAAGATCTGGTATCAGACGGTCAACGGCGGTTACACGCCTGCTGAGTTGACCGTTCAGGTCAATGGGGCAAAGCTGACCGCGTTAGCCAAGATAGACGGCACCGACTTTACCTTCAAGGGTGAGATTACCACGCAAGGCAGCCAGGTGGCAGGGGAGTGGCAAACTGCTTCAAACACCGGCGTTTTCTGGTGGCGGATGAATTCGCCGGACACCTTCGTTGGGTCGAGAGAGAACCGTTTTGGATTCTGCGGCAATAGGGCGACGGCAGTTCAACCCAATCCCTGCCGGGAATTGCCCCAGAATTAAGAGCAGATGCAAATGGATGACCCTGGAAAGATCGCTGAACACACGCTTGATTCTGAGGAATTGGCTAACTTGATTCGCGCCGCCATCGCGCATGGAAACACGATTTGTTTCAATGCACCCGGTAGGAGTATGGCACCTTTTATCCATTCCGAAGACACAATTTTTGTGTCTCCAGTTGCCAAAGGAACGATTCGAACTGGGGATGTGCTCGCTTTTGTTCATCCGGAAACTGGCAGGGTGCTGGCGCATCGCGTGGTCAGGATCGCTGACGGACGATTCTTTTCCAAGGGTGATAATGTCACTGCTGAGGGAGATGGCTGGATATCTTATGAGGATGTTTTAGGGCGGGTTGACCGCGTTCAGCGGGATGCAAAAGATCATCACCTGGGGCTGGGTCCGGAAAAATTCGTGGTCGCGCTGCTTTCCCGCTGCAAAATCCTGGTGCCGCTGCTCAACTTCCTGCGGGGGATCAAATGGAGCCTTAAAGGATTGTTTTCTGCCAGGGGTTAGCTCAGCCTTGCTGGCCTTCGCCGTCTACTTTTTGGGTGGGCTCATCCACTCGTGCAGCGAGTTCGATATCTCCGCTTTTTGGCGGGCAGGTTCTACTTCTGGCTTGCCGCGTTGTAATCTGACAACTGTTTTTCCATAGTTTTGAATTAGATACTTCAACCTGACCCAATACAGTCCCATAATTCTTGGCGAGTTTGGCGGGACGTTATAGATCCTGGCAAGCGCCAGGCGGGGGATGAACACTCGCTGCAGCCCGATCTTGATCTTCGAGAAAAGGTTTTTGCTCGCGGACATTTCCACCAGGTCTGGGGTGAAACGATCCTCAAACCAAACCCGCTCCAGGAGTTGACGGCGCGCGTCTTCCAGAAGGCTGGGTTCAATCCCAGCAGGCACCAACGAAGAGAAAACCTCAGCGGGGATTGAGATGTTCAGTTGGGTTTCAACCAGCTTCAGCGTCAAGGCGGTGACTCTCTCCGCGCCCCAGGATTTCGCTATGAGGACCATTTTTGGCCAGTCAATCTCTGCGCGGAACTTGTAAATCACGAGGGCAATGTCCATCAAACCCCGCAATCCCAGGTTGAGGTAGTGCTGGTAAGTCAAATGCAGGCAGAGGTGCAAGATAAAGTCTTCAACCCCGAGAGCGAAGGCGTCCACACCAGCGATCTTTACGGGAACTGTTCGTTCCCAGATGGCATCAGCGTCGATCGTGAAGGGTTCGTCTTCCTCGAGCAGGGTCCAGTGCACTTCCACCATCACTCCGCCAGTTTTTTGCATGGGTGGGACGTGTTTGGTGTCGATGTTTTTATCCGCCAGGTTAAAATAGGTGTTGGCTTTGTAGCCCAGTTCCTGCATCACTTCCAGGCATTTGGGCAGGTCACGCTTTCTCACCAGGATGTCGATGTCGTTCATCGAGCGAGCCGCGATATCCGGGTAGACACGCTCCAGGAGGTAAATGCCCTTCAATCCTGCGGCGGGAATGCCAGCCTTGCGCAGAGCGGTAAAAACAATCCCGGCATCATGCAGGGTGAGCATGTTTTTCGCTGTGATTGTGAGGTAGGTTGGGTGGAGTTTTTCTTTTTGCGGGATTTCGAGCCCGAGAGATTTATAGAGATTTACCAGGAGCGTGAATAGCAGCAGCGAGACACCCTGCCGCTCCGCTTCAGCGAAGAGCGCTTCCCACTGCTCCGGGGTTATCTGGGACAACAGTTCAAATGCCTCTTGCGGTACGGAATTGGGCGAGAGCAGTTTCAATAAAGCGGTTAAGGAATTGAAGCTTTCTGTCATATCAGATCGATTTCTTGAACGGTAGACCCATTTTTCCCTGGACCTAATTGTACCGAAGATGCGGGAATCATGATATTGATCTCCAGAGAAGATCGTTAGCTTGCCAAGAATGGAAAGTACAAATTTCTCAGCTGTTTGCCTGGCTCTTGCGCATAAATAATGTGCTATAACTAATAACATAGAATGGAAGACAGTCTTCTTCGTATCTGTGTTCGTCACTACGGGTAAATTAAGATGGATAAGATATACAAAATCAAGGTTTCCAAATCTGTAATTGTGGTACTTCTCATGGCAGCCATGCTTGTATCGGCATGTAATCCGAAGGCGACTCATCTGACGCAAAACCTGGAAAATTCGAGTGCTCCAGGTCAGCGCTACACTCAAACTACTGAAGGAGCAGCCCAAACACCGGGGCTGGGTGGGACCCAGGCTCAATCCCCATCACCGATCGGTGAGCCTACTGCAACATCAGTCGAACAACTGCCGACGCAGGTGCCTTCAGTAACTTCAGCGCCAGTTCTAACACCCACTTCTTCCGCCACTGTTCAGGTTCCCACTGCTGCGTCCAGATCCACCACACCCCCAGTTGTCACTTCCACCCTGGCCCCCACCCAAACCCGCACAGCCACGCCCACCCAAACCGGCACAGTCACGCCGACCAAGACCGCCACTCTTGCCCTAACGCCAACCTTACAGACCGGCTGGGAGGGGGAGTGGGTAGCTTATCTGGCCCAGCCAGATGGAAGTTATCGAACAGGAGAGCTGATCGTGACCGTTTCAGGAGATTCTGTTACGGCTGTATTTAACGCCGCTGGAGTAGCGATGAACCTGGTTGGTATTTTTCAAACGGATGGGGTTTTTATTACTGGAGATTACACACTTCCGTCAGCCAGTGGCCGTTTTAAATGGATGATCCAAGAGAACTCTTATCTTATTGGCAATATCGATAATGAATGGGCTTTTTGTGCGGCAAGAGAAGGTTTGCATCAGCCCGATTCATGCGGTTATTTTGACCCAAGTTAAGGCTTGTTTATGACGATCCAAAGAAAGCAGTCAACAGAATTTCTCAAAACAAACACCACATTGTTTAGAAGCTTTAATTATCGAGTTTTGATGAAATTGAATTAGGAGGCAAACAAAAAAGAAAATGAAGTATATTCAACAATTGCCAGGCTTGCCGGAATGATTTTGGAAATTCTCGCTATTGACATTTGATGTAACAACGTGATATATTAATAATTAATCAAAAGTTTTTTTGGGGATTCTCGCCTTCTTTTAAGGCGCTTAGGGAGGCCAGAATTTTGAATTTCGATGAGTTCAGTTCGATTGGAGGAGATTCAATATGAAAAAGAAGTTCTT
Source organism: Anaerolineaceae bacterium (assembly GCA_011620505.1). Classification (GTDB taxonomy): domain Bacteria; phylum Chloroflexota; class Anaerolineae; order Anaerolineales; family Anaerolineaceae; genus Mesolinea. Next base: position 17,028 of record WOZA01000101.1, on the reverse strand, counting down.
ATATATCCTTGGTGGTTTGATAATTTTATCTCTGTTGGGTGTGGGGGTTGCTTATGCTTTCACCATTGGCAGTGTGGATGGCGTCTGGGGTAATATTGACGGGATTGCTACGACCTCAGAAGAATACACGGTTGACACTATCGGTTATGC
>WOZA01000101.1:0-16778 GCA_011620505.1 Anaerolineaceae bacterium | reverse complement strand
TGTACGAATGCGCCCGATTTATTCTTCTCGGAGTATATCTATGACGAACGCGATAATTTGTTTGATCGGGATGACTATATCGGTATTGAGATTGCTAACAGAACGGGTGCTGCAGTAAGTTTGGGTGACTACGATGTGTATTTTTTTACAGATAATTTATCACATACTACTGTCAATCTTAATAATGTGTTTCTTGCAAACGGAGATGTTTACGTTCTTGTAAGCGATGATGCAACAGGCGCAACTACACAGGAAGATCAGGTGTTTACTTATAACAATGACAACTATCGCACAGTTGTCCTGGTCAAAGATACCGGCACTGCCACTGAAGGCGCGCGCTGTGATCGTTGGGCTACCGGGCCCGGCAACAACCCTACTGTTTACAGCGATTGGAATCCAGCAGTGCAAACCGGACCTACGACCGATGAAAACCAGGTTCGTTATGGAAGAGATGCCTATCTCCCTGGTACAGAATGGCAATCCTATAGTTGTCAGATAACGGACTTTTCCCAGCAGAGTGGCTTTGGGTTTGACGGTCGGGATGCTCCAATATCCCCAGCAGCGTTGACCCCCTTCTACTTGGGCAGTTTTACGCACTACAACAACCAGGTTTTCAATTCAGATGACAGTTATAATAATCCCAATCCATTTGGTTCTGTTGATCTCACAGTCACTGTGCCGGTTACGTGCAATGATGGATCAACGCCTGTCCCGAGCAGCATTACGATCGTCCCGCGTTTTACGCTTGATGAGACAGGTAACACTGCACCTTGTGCTTATGGCGAAAGCGGTGATACAGACTGTCCTGATAAGGTCACGATTGAGTATCTAACTACGGCTAACCCCACCTTTGTATGCCCAGACGGCACCTACACAGTTAATATCCTGGGCTTTACGGAGACGGGTAATGGTACGGATGCATGCTGGCAATCATTTAACGAAGATTCTGTTTCTGCAGCGTTTGTCACCCAGGAAGACCAGAACAATCAGGCTTGCTTATGGGCGCGGATTGAACAACCTCTGGCGGATATCAGCGCAGCAAAAACATGCTCGGGGTTTGATGGACAGAATCCTTACTACATCATCACAGCCTCAAATCTAGGACCAGGTTTTGCACGATCGGTCACCCTCACAGACACCTTGCCTGCTGGGGTAAATTATGTAAGCCATACCTCTCAATTAATCACTTCATCCGGCACAATTAATCAGGGTAGCTGTACAGTTTCTGGGAAAACGATTAACTGTAGCCTGGGCACTCCCTTACTTGACTATACAACCGACCCCCTGGCAAAGTGGGTAGTAAGGATAAATGTAAACTTAGCAGCGGGCAGTATTACTAATACAGCAACAGTTTCGTCCATAACAGCAGACCCCAACATGACAAACAATTCTTCTACAGCGACTTGTAGCATTACTGGAGTAACTTTGATTTCCTTTGATGCCGAAAACAAACCGGAAGGTGTGTTGCTCAGCTGGGAGACGGCAAGCGAGGTAGATAACTTGGGCTTCAATTTGTATCGAGCCGAAACTGAGGATGGGCCTAAGGTTCAAATCAATTCTGAGTTAATTCCCAGTAAGGCCATGGGAGGCACTTCAGGCGCTTTCTATGAATACCTTGATGAAGATGTCGCGGCCGGGATGACGACCTTCTATTGGCTCGAAGCTGTGGACTTTGCCTTGACAACCACGTTATACGGTCCAATCAGCGCTGAATAATGGCGTGGATTTGATCGGGGAGAAATAATTAACCAGTGATAAATTGAATTGCGGGTCGTTGTTGAGAAGCTGAATTAAGCTTTGAGACTCACCCGCAATTTTATGATATTTTATTGTACACGGGTAAGTAACTATTTCATGTAAATAACCGATCAGGAGGTTGTTTGAACAACGAAGAAAAAAGAATGATCCGCAATCCAAACTTCATCTTCCGCAAAATCGTCGATGAAATGGTGCTGATCCCAATAAAGCAAAATGTGGCTGATCTGAATGCCATCTTCACTTTGAATGAGATGGGCGCTTTCCTATGGGAAAAACTTGAAAATCCCAGCAAGATTGCAGAACTCGAAGACGCTATTTCCGCTGAATATGACGCGGATATTCAGACAATTCAACGGGATCTTGAGGTTTTTTTGCATGAAATGGCTGAAATTGGTGCCGTTAATGAGGCATAAACATGGATTGTGACAGCTTTCAAACCATCGATCTGGAAGAGTGGGGGAGGATATTATCTGCCCCCTTGGAGGGTGGGCGTTATCCGCTGAGCGCTACCTTTGAACCGACGGCGCGATGCAACATGAATTGTGTGCATTGCTACATCAATAAACCGCCAAAAGATCAGGCAGCCAGGCAACGTGAATTATCCACGGAGCAGATTAAATCCATCATTGACCAGATGGTCGATGCAGGCGTATTATTCCTGACCCTAACGGGCGGTGAACCGCTCTTACGCCGGGATTTTGTGGAGATCTACACCTATGCCCGCCGTAAAGGGTTGCTGGTTATCTTATTTACCAATGGCACAATGATCACTGAAGAAATTGCGGATTTGCTCAAAGATATTCGGCCTTTCAATGTTGAAATTTCTTTGTATGGCGCCACCCAGCAAGTCTATGAAGCTGTCACACGCATCCCAGGTTCCTATGCCAAATGCATGAGAGGGATTAATCTACTCCTGGAGCGCGGTATACCATTGACACTTAAGTCAGAATTGATGACCCTCAATTACCATGAACTGCCAGCTATGAAAGCGCTTGCCGAGCAGATGAATGTTAATTTTAGATACGATGGGTTGCTGTGGCCTCGCCTGGATGGAACCAGTGAGTTCCCGAGGAAAGTTCAATTGCCTTTAGAAACTCTGGTTGCATTTGATTCCAATGATTCTGAACGTCAGGAATCTGTCGGGAAGGAAATTGAACGGCTGAAGGATCTTAAAACTCGCGACGAACGCGTGTTCAGTTGTGGCGCTGGTCTGAGAAACTTCCATGTGGACAGTGAAGGACGGATGAGTATTTGCATCATGGTCAGGCAGCCATCTTACAGTTTGCTTGAAGTGCCGTTAATGGAGGCGTGGCAGCAAATTGGCGAATTACGCAATCTGAAAAGAACCATGCTGAGTCCGTGTTTGTCATGTAAAAAAAATATGTTCTGCAGCCAATGCCCGGGTTGGTCACAAGCCATCCATGGGAACATGGAAACTGTGGTAGAATTTGTTTGTAATCATGGCGAGTTAAGAAGTATGAGCGCGCTGAATACTCAATTAATTAGATTGTCGGAGGTAATTAATTATGAATAAAAAAACTTATGTTAAACCTGTTGTCAAAAGAGTCGATTTGAAGATAAAAAACTCAATTCTTGCGGTCTGCAACGCGAGCCCAACCATTATGGATCCAAAAATTGGACCTGTTCCTTGCAGTGCTGAGACGGGTTGCTACCTTCCTTGATAATCATCGGTTTTGTTTGCCCTTAGACATGTTAAGATATTTTCATGTGATGACGTGTTTTAAATAATGAGTTTATAGGATAATGAATCTGTTGATTCTTGGATGGAAACAAAAAATAATTTAGCTTTGCAGATTGCAGGGCTTAATCTGGAACTCGACGCGAGGGACAGCGGTCTGGAATTAGCTGTCCCTTTTATTTATGAAAAATTCTTGAAAGGCAATCTTCCTTTCATTTCAACAGCATTACCTGCTAAAGAGACCTTGTCACTTTCAGTTCAATGGGATCGGCAATGGATTAAAAAAAGCTGGGGAACACCTATATGCCTTACTAAAATTTGGGAATTATGGCTTGATGAAAATGGACATTATATTTTTGTTTCCCCAAGACAATCTCCCCCAAGAAGGGTCAAAATTGATCCTGTTTTTAGAACTGGCGATATCGTTGGCGATTTCTCATCGGTTAAAGATAAGGCTATATACCCATTAAGCAGTATTGACATCCGGATTATGGTCAGCTGGTTAGCCTGTTTTGGGGATCTTATCCTGCATGCTGCTGGTGTGAGCCTCAATGGTCAGGGTTATTGCTTTATTGGCGAAGCCGGCAAAGGTAAATCTACATTAGCGTCTGCGCTCGCAAAGAATGAACCGGTTACAGTTTTAGGAGAAGACCAGGTCATCTTGCGTTATTTAGAAGGTCAGTTTTGGATTTTCGGCACGCCCTGGCATGAGCGAATTGAAATGTGCTCACCGAGGGGCATACCACTGAAGAAAGTTTTTTTCCTGGACCGAGAGATGGAACAGGAAACCAAGCCTGTTTCCCCCTCTGAAGGGTTGACAAGCATCCTGCAGACTGCTTTCGTGCCTTATTACTTGCCAGATAAAGTCCAAATGATTATGGAACGCTTAGCTTTGTTGGGGGAAGTAATCCCATTCTTCAGGCTTAAATACAAATTAGGATCTGACATCCTGCCTCTAATTCTTGATTAGAATTCTGTTTAGAAAATCATAATAAGATTGCTGGAAAGATTATCTTACCAAGAAGCTTAATGATAAACCACGCACAGGAGTTTTTTTAAAATGAAGCGGATATTTCGAAAAATTATGATGGTACTTATAATAGCTGCGATGTTCTTAAGCTTCTTAGTTCCACCCGTCAAAGCAGAAACAACACTCCACGATGAGATTATTATGCTTTCGTCTTCTGAATCAGGGCTGAAATTCGAGGTTGTTGTGCCCTGGAAAGCTCTTCTCCAGGAAAGTGTAACAGAAGACGGCTGTTCTTATTCAAACATACATCTTCCGGAATGGTCAAATCTGAGCCAGGAAGGTGCCCCTGCGCTCCCATTTATGACTCAAGCGATAGGTGTACCTTTTGGCGTCAGCCTATCTGTCAAGGTCGTTCCTGGAAAGTCGCATACGATTGAATTGACCGCCCCAGTGTTACCTTCTGCCACCCAGGAAATGGTGAACGATCCTGCTGGGGTGGGCCTTGAAACAAATGCTTATACATATGTTATCAAACCTATCCCGGAAATTTATGATAGTGACGATACCTATCCAGGAACCCTGGCTGAAATTGCCAATGATGGTGTGGTGCGCCAGCAGCGCATAGCTGGGATTGGGGTTTACCCGGTGCAATACCAACCTCAATCAAATATGCTGGTTATATATGAAAGTCTACTTGTGGAAGTTATCTTTGAAGGCAAGCCGACAATCACACGGGGTACGGCACAGGTTGAATCAGATGTTTATGAATCCTTGTTCCAATCAACACTGATGAATTATGAGGAGGCGAGGAGCTGGCGTAGTCTTTCTGAAAAAGTTAAGTATCTTGAGAGTGCGGCTGGCAGTATACAAGTCCTCTCAGACGCTGGGACGCTTCCATGGCAGCCTCCTGAACCTGGCTGGCGGGTTTCGATCGATGAGGATGGACTATACAAACTGACTTATACGGAACTGCAGATAGCTGGTTTTCCGGTGGATTTAATCGACCCCCAAACCTTCCAGATGTATTACTTGGGGGATGAAATCGCCATCCAGGTGATTGGGGAGGATGACACGTCATTCGATGAAGGTGACGCTATCATTTTTTATGGGCAAGGGATCGACAGTAAATATACAGAGGAAAATGTATATTGGCTGACCTATGGGAATACCGTGGGACTTAGGATGGAAATCCGCGATGGTACACCGCTTGGAGAAAATGTTCCTCCTTATTATCAGGCGGGCTTGGAACTGGAAGAAAATATTAATTATAGGAGCAATCTGCCTGGTGATGATGAACTTGAACGCTTTTATTGGGACATAATCCATACCAGTATTGATCCAACATGGTCCCATGATTTTTATTTAGAGGAACCTTATGTTGGTGCAGGGTCGCTTCAGATCGCCCTTTTTGGCAGTTTGCAAGTAGCCGCTATCAACCCAGACCACCATGCTATTGTAAGTATTAATGGAACCCAGGTTGCGGACGTGGAATGGGACGGGTTTACCTGGGCTGGGGGTGGATTCGTTGAGGCTGAAATCCCAGAGGGTCTACTCGCACCTGGTCTGAATACACTGACCGTATTTCTTCCGAATGATACTGGCCATATATCCGATTTTATCTTCGTAGATTGGGCAAAAATCAATTACCTGAACACATTTTCGGTAAACACAGGCGATGATGCGCTTGCTTTTTCTTATGAGAACAGCGGAACCTGGAAGTTCCAGGTGTCGGGGTTCAATTCGGACGCGCTCGACGCTTACGATGTGAGCAATCCATGGGAGGTTGCCGTATTTGACAGAGACAGCTTGATTATTGAGAACACAGGTTCTGATTACCGCGTCTCTTTTGAGGATGAGATTGTTTCTGAAAAAGCTTATTGGGTTGCAACTGACTCATCGATAACAACTGTGTTGGCAAGTGAGATTTCAGAGGATACCCCATCTAATTTGCAATTAACAGCTCATCAAGCGGATTATATCCTGATCACCCACCAGGCATTCATAGAGGAAGCAGCGACTTTATCAGCCTATCGCGCTTCCCAAGGGATGAGCACAATGCTGGTGGATGTGCAGGATGTTTATGACGAGTTTGGCTTTGGAGTCGTGAGCGCGGCAGCTATCCGCGAATTTCTTGCCTATGCTACGGTCAACTGGCAAGCACCCGCGCCGTCCTATGTTGTGCTGGTCGGCGATGGCAATTATGATCCTAAGAATTATCTTGGAAAAAATCGAACCAGCTACATACCGCCATTCCTGGCAATGGCAGATCCATGGATCGGAGAAACTGCAGCTGATAACCGCTATGTCACCTTCTCTGGTCCAGAATCTTTACCGGATATGATTCTTGGGCGGTTGTCAGTTAACAGCTCTGTGGAAGCAAATAGCTTTATTGCGAAGATTATGTCTTACGAACAAGCTCCTATTGAAGGTGATTGGACAACACAAGTCCTTGCAGTCGCGGGCGCAGCGGATAGCGCGGGTGATTTTGCTGTTTATTCTGACGGTTTGATTGCTGACACTCTTCCTGACCCTTACCAGGCAGAGAGGGTGTATTACGGTGTCACGCATACGGATATCGCTGAAGCCGTTGCAGCCTTAAAAGCTGGAATTAATAGTGGGAAGTTGATTGTGAACTTCATCGGGCACGGCTTTGCAAAAGGTTGGTCTGCCCAAAAGAACCCACCGGAAATCTTTATCCAAACGACGAATGTGTCTGGATTGACGAACCAGAACAAATACCCAATATTTTTAGCAATGACCTGCAGTGAAGGTTATTTCATTGATCCTGCTGTCGAAGCATTTGGGGAAGTGATCACACGTGCTGGAAATAAAGGTGCTATTGCCAGTTGGTCACCTACCGGACAGGGGGTTTCAAGCGGGCATGATTACTTGAATCGAGGCTTTTTTGAGGCTGTTTTTGAGAATGGTGCTAGCTTCTTGGGAGAAGCAATTACAAGTGGTCTGACCCGGCTCTGGTTTAGTGGAAGCAGTCTCTACCTGCTTGAAATGTATGAGCTCTTTGGAGACCCTGCTCTAATCATCAACCGGATCCCAGCAGCTGTAAATGATTTTTATGGAACTGCTGAGGATTTTCAACTAACCGTTGATTCTGAGGATGGCGTTCTGAAGAATGACTTTGGACTTGCACGAGGGAACATTCTAACGGCCAGTTTAGTCACAGATGTATCGAACGGTGTACTTGGATTTTTCACCGATGGGTCATTTAATTATAAACCAGACCAGGATTGGTATGGCGTTGATAGTTTTACTTATAGTGTGTACGATGGCACAACCCTGATTGGAACAGCAGAGGTGACAATCACGGTCTATTCGATTAATGATAAACCGGTAGCCTATCCACTGTCGGTGTTTACAGTTGTAGATACCTCTGCGACTATTATCTTGACAGGTTCAGATGTTGACGGGGACGCATTGACCTATTCTATCCTTTCTGAGCCCTTGAATGGCACCCTGGGCGGTGACGCACCAGTTCTGACCTACACACCTGATGCGGGATTCAGCGGTGTGGACAGCTTCACCTTTGTGGTGAATGACGGTTCGATCAATAGCGAACCTGCAACAATCACGATTCGAGTAAATTATTTACTTTACTTGCCATTGATCAACAAGTAACACATTCTTCGGTTCATATAGAGGTTGCCAGACTACAGGCTGGCAACCTTTTTTGTGATAATTTGTAAACGGCAAAAAATGGTTATCGGTTTTATATCGATTATTTGTTGAACCTTTGTTTTCGAAGTAAACTTGAATATTGTGGTATCAGAAAAACATTTGAGCTGTGATTCAAAAGAATTTGGTGTTATCAGCTCCGAATTGTTGAGGGCTGGAAACACAATCCGTTTCACTGCAAAGGGAACCAGTATGCATCCTTTAATCAGAGATGCTGATGTTGTAATCGTTGCTCCTCTAAAACAAAAACAATTACACAAAGGGGATGTTGTTTTATTTACGATTGGCGATGGAAGGACACTTTTGCATAGGGTAGTAAACATTCGTAAAAACAGAGGAGAAGAATATTTATTAATTCAAGGAGACCATAGTATCCATTCTGATGGATGTATCTCAAAGTTAGATATTCTAGGCTTGATGGTTGCTATCGAACGCGGTGGACTTCAGATATCCGCAAATCGTTTTGTTTATCAAAACTTGGGGAGGCTTGCCAGTCTATATTTGAGGATAAAACCTAAAAATTCCAAGCTATATGTTTTGCTTTTTAATATCTTAAAACGGTTACCCTGGTTAAAACAGTATTTGTCTTAGGTTTTTTTTACGTGTTTTCTGGGATTGCTTTGTAATAAAATCCAGTATTCTCTTTTCATAAGAAATTGAAGCAATTAGGAACAACTCTTGTAACTAAAAAAGAACAGGACAGGTCAATTTCGTGTTTAAAAGTGCTCTAGCGAGAGTTGAGAATGATATTGCATGAAAAATTGTGAAAATTCGAATAGTTTGATGTCAGAAGAGCCATGGAATCCATTAGTATGATAGAATTTTTTCGAAATTATCGAATTACAAGCATTTTAAACGAACCAATTATTAATTATCTTTTGAGAATTGGTGAGTTACGTAATAATTGAAATTGACTATATGTCTATACAATTGTTATTGTAGGAGAAACCAATTTGACAAGTTTGGTTGAGTAAGCCTAAGAATCAATACCATATCTCAACTTAATTCAAGGAGATAACAAGATGAAAAATCCCAATACTGGAAAGAACCGCATAATTTACAGGATAGTCATGATTCTGATAGTAATCACACTGCTATCCAGTAATACCTTGCAGATAGCTCTGGCACAAACGGAAGAGCCCCCGGAAGAATATCGGGGAGAGACAATTCCTAAGTTGGAAGCAGAAGGGTCTGCAGTAATCCAAGAAAACTCCTTTGGAATTGCATGGGGGGATCCAGATGGACCTCATTCAGTCTATGCCTGGCCCTTTACCTTTGTGCAAATGGGGCATGCGATCCAGTCATACCAGAATTACAGCAGTGGGACCAGTGCTGCATATTTTCATCATGGAATTGACATGATTGCCCCCAACGGGACCCAGGTGTTCACACGTTCTGGGGGTCAGGTAGTCAACATTGAGAACTATCAACCAGGACAGGCAATCTATTGGGAGGTAGCAATTCTGGATGAGGAGGGCTATGTATGGCAGTATCATCATATCGATCAAACGACCATCCCGCAATTGATCTACAATAAATTTGCTGAATGGCAAGCTAATCCTGAAACAGGAGGCTATGTTCCGCCCAACACCCATATTGGAAACATTGTGTATTGGCCGGTGGTCTCAATGGGGTATCGATTTAACCATGTTCATTTGAACATACTCGCGGCTGGAGATATTTACCTGAACACAATGGAATTCCATACGCCGATAGAAGATACTCAGGCACCTGAGATTCAAGCGATCGGTCTTTTGAATGGTGATACCGTGCTCAGTGGGAACACAGCGTCAGGGAATTATGGAATGTATGTGCGTGCCAGGGATCTTTACAAGAGCACGGTTTATTACCTGCCGCCTTACAAAACAGGATTTTCAATTGATGGTGGCGATTGGGTGACGGTGTGGGAATTTCATGACTTTCCAGGGGGCTTTGATGATGATGCCTATGTGAATGATTTCTTTGTGCCGGTTTATACGAGAGGCGATTATAACTATCGAGACTTTTACATCGACCTGGGTTTCACGACAGAGGGACAAAGAGCTTTTCCAAGTGAACCCGGAGAACACAGCATTGAGGTATGTGTTTGGGATTATTACGGCAACAACAGCTGCGATAGCTTCAGTTGGAATGTTGTGACAGCCATTCCGGATAATGGTTGTGGCAGTGGGAATGGTGTCACCCGAACTTTCCAGGTCACGGAAGACCTGCTGGTTACTGATGTGAATTTGGGGGTCAATCTGACACACCCGTCACGCGGTCAGGTAAGAGTAACACTGAAGTCCCCGACAGATACAACAGCAACAACCATCATAAACACTAGCACTGATACTTACGATAATTACGATTTGTGGGTTGATGACAGCTCAGGTAATCCGGTGAATGATGGGAACAATGACAGCGTATCGGCGCCTTATTTTGATCGTACTGCTGGTCCGAGTGTCAACGGAGCGCTGGACAGTTTCAATGGGAAGGCCGCTTATGGTGAGTGGACCGTTTTTGTTTGTGACAATGCAAGTGGCACTACAGGCACAGTAAATTTGATAAACTTGGAAGTTATTGGTGTCAACAGCGACAATGAACCTCCGATTGCTAATGCCTTAAATCTCAGTAAAGACGAGGATGAAACCGTTGAGGTGACACTTGGCGGGTCGGATCCTGATGGAGATACGCTTACTTTCAGTGTTGTAGATCAGCCTGGGCATGGCAGTCTGAGTGGTACAGCTCCTGACCTGACGTATACCCCTTCGGTCAACTATAATGGGAGTGACAGTTTCACTTTCAAGGTGAATGACGGAAGCATAGATTCAAATATCGCAACAGTGAGCATCACGATTAACCCAGTAAATGACGGACCGGTTGCTCAAAATCAAACCTACTATGTGGAAATGAACTCATCCCTCTGGGTAACACTTAAGGGTGAGGATGTGGAAAATGATCCCCTCACATTTGAATTGTTAAGCGAGCCTATTCATGGTAGTTTGAGAGGAAACCTTACCAATTTGCTTTATACACCCTCTTTCGGTTATATTGGTGATGACAACTTTACTTTCAGAGTTAAGGATGGTGTACTAAATTCTGAATTGGCAACAGTAAGTATTACTGTAAATCCCCCTGAACCTGTAACTATCTTCTACGACAATTTCGAGAGTGATCTGGGTTGGGCTCCAGACCCTGATGGTGATGATAGTGCGACAACTGGTATGTGGGAGAGAGCCGATCCTGAAGCAGTGGTGTATAACGGATATAAGCAGCTTGGTGACACGGTTAGTGGCACACATGACCTCGTGACTGGACATTTGGCTGGTAGCGGTGCGGGCGACTATGATATTGATGGGGGTGATACAACAATTAGCTCACCTGAAATCACCTTACCGTTAGGTCGTGAGTTAACGCTTTCTTTCAGTTATTATTTGGCACACTCTACCAATGCAACTAGTGACGATTACTTGAGGGTGACAGTCGAAGGTGCTCACAATCAGCAGGTGTTTGAAGAGCTAGGCGCTGCAAATGACGATGATGCTACTTGGGAAAACTTCAGTGGTGATATCAACGATTTTACAGGACAAACTGGCACCTTGTTTATAGCAGCAGCTGATGCAGGAGCAGGAAGTCTGGTTGAAGCTGCGATAGATGACATATTAATACTCGCTACTAAGTCGAATGAGACACCAACGGCTGATGCACAATTCTTACTTACAACTCTTAATACACCTAAATCCATCACATTGACTGGCTCAGATGGAGATAACGACTCCCTGACCTATAATGTTGTCACCGAGCCACTCAATGGTTCCTTGTCAGGATCTGGTTCTAATCTGATTTACACTCCTAAACCGGAGTATTATGGTTATGATTATTTTGAATTTGTCAGCCAAGATAACAAGGCAGTCTCAATGCCAGCTGTTGTAACTCTTTTTATTGCTAATCCCACATCCGCCAACATTCTATACTTTACTGCAGGAGAGAAAAATACCGATATTGTTATCCGTTGGGCTACTAGTACCGAAGTTGATGTGCTCGGGTTTAACCTTTTTCGCTCAACATCTACCGAAGGGGAGAGAATTAAAATCAACTCTGATTTGATCATTGCAGGAAACCCTGGAGGCGTAGAAGGTCAAGATTACTCTTATGTTGATCCAAACTACGATATTGAAGATGATTTGCTATTTTATTACCTTGAAGTAATAGATCTATATGGGGGTCATGAGTTTTATGGCCCTGTGGAGATAGATAATCCTTATCGAAATAATTTGGAACTTCCCTATATGCTATTTGTTCCAATTATTCAAAACTAATATTATCTTTTTTCATGTAATTTGCTAGACTGTATCTACTTCTTTTGTTTTGTGGATACAGTTTCATTAAAAATCAGTACGATTTGGAATAACTTGTACAATTAATAATAAATAGAACTGTCATGTGCGCCCTCAAGCAATTAAGGGAGAACTCGGGAATAATTTTGTATGAAAAATGTTCCAATTTGATATGTTTGATGTCAAATAAGTCACGGAACCAAATAATATGATAAAATGTATATTCAATCACATCGTTTATTAAATGTTTCTATTGCAATTCTTATTATTAATATTGCCTTATGAATTATAGAAATGACTTATTCATTGTGTATGTTTCTTTTCGTAGGCTTATGTAGTCACCGCGACAAAAACTAATTACATATTTGACCTGAATACTAGGAGATAACAAGATGAAAAATCCCAATACTGGAAAGAACCGCATAATTTACAGGATAGTCATGATTCTGATAGTAATCACACTGCTATCCAGTAATACCTTGCAGATAGCTCTGGCACAAACGGAAGAGCCCCCGGAAGAATATCGGGGAGAGACAATTCCTAAGTTGGAAGCAGAAGGGTCTGCAGTAATCCAAGAAAACTCCTTTGGAATTGCATGGGGGGATCCAGATGGACCTCATTCAGTCTATGCCTGGCCCTTTACCTTTGTGCAAATGGGGCATGCGATCCAGTCATACCAGAATTACAGCAGTGGGACCAGTGCTGCATATTTTCATCATGGAATTGACATGATTGCCCCCAACGGGACCCAGGTGTTCACACGTTCTGGGGGTCAGGTAGTCAACATTGAGAACTATCAACCAGGACAGGCAATCTATTGGGAGGTAGCAATTCTGGATGAGGAGGGCTATGTATGGCAGTATCATCATATCGATCAAACGACCATCCCGCAATTGATCTACAATAAATTTGCTGAATGGCAAGCTAATCCTGAAACAGGAGGCTATGTTCCGCCCAACACCCATATTGGAAACATTGTGTATTGGCCGGTGGTCTCAATGGGGTATCGATTTAACCATGTTCATTTGAACATACTCGCGGCTGGAGATATTTACCTGAACACAATGGAATTCCATACGCCGATAGAAGATACTCAGGCACCTGAGATTCAAGCGATCGGTCTTTTGAATGGTGATACCGTGCTCAGTGGGAACACAGCGTCAGGGAATTATGGAATGTATGTGCGTGCCAGGGATCTTTACAAGAGCACGGTTTATTACCTGCCGCCTTACAAAACAGGATTTTCAATTGATGGTGGCGATTGGGTGACGGTGTGGGAATTTCATGACTTTCCAGGGGGCTTTGATGATGATGCCTATGTGAATGATTTCTTTGTGCCGGTTTATACGAGAGGCGATTATAACTATCGAGACTTTTACATCGACCTGGGTTTCACGACAGAGGGACAAAGAGCTTTTCCAAGTGAACCCGGAGAACACAGCATTGAGGTATGTGTTTGGGATTATTACGGCAACAACAGCTGCGATAGCTTCAGTTGGAATGTTGTGACAGCCATTCCGGATAATGGTTGTGGCAGTGGGAATGGTGTCACCCGAACTTTCCAGGTCACGGAAGACCTGCTGGTTACTGATGTGAATTTGGGGGTCAATCTGACACACCCGTCACGCGGTCAGGTAAGAGTAACACTGAAGTCCCCGACAGATACAACAGCAACAACCATCATAAACACTAGCACTGATACTTACGATAATTACGATTTGTGGGTTGATGACAGCTCAGGTAATCCGGTGAATGATGGGAACAATGACAGCGTATCGGCGCCTTATTTTGATCGTACTGCTGGTCCGAGTGTCAACGGAGCGCTGGACAGTTTCAATGGGAAGGCCGCTTATGGTGAGTGGACCGTTTTTGTTTGTGACAATGCAAGTGGCACTACAGGCACAGTAAATTTGATAAACTTGGAAGTTATTGGTGTCAACAGCGACAATGAACCTCCGATTGCTAATGCCTTAAATCTCAGTAAAGACGAGGATGAAACCGTTGAGGTGACACTTGGCGGGTCGGATCCTGATGGAGATACGCTTACTTTCAGTGTTGTAGATCAGCCTGGGCATGGCAGTCTGAGTGGTACAGCTCCTGACCTGACGTATACCCCTTCGGTCAACTATAATGGGAGTGACAGTTTCACTTTCAAGGTGAATGACGGAAGCATAGATTCAAATATCGCAACAGTGAGCATCACGATTAACCCAGTAAATGATGTACCTGTAGCTAATGCACAGTCGGTGAGTACATTTGAGAACACATCCAAGGGTATTACCTTAACCGGATCTGATATTGATGGGGATACTCTGAGCTACACCGTTGTGACCCAGCCATCCCATGGCAGCTTATCTGGAACAGGCTCAAGTCTGACCTACACGCCAGCAGCCAGCTACAATGGTACCGACAGTTTTACCTTCAAGGTAAATGACGGAAGCGTAGATTCAAATATAGCAACGGTGAGCATTACCGTTACACCTGTGAACGACGCACCGGTGGCTAATGACCAGGCGGTTAGCACGGCAGAAGATATATCGACTGCAGTCACCTTGAGCGGCTCGGATGCCGACGGGAATCCTCTGAGCTACACTATTGTTGCCCATCCCATCCATGGGACGTTGAGCGGCAACGCTCCGAATGTGACTTATACTCCAGCTCTCAATTACAATGGATCAGATAGCTTTACTTTCAAAGTGAATGATGGTCAGACAGACTCTGCACCTGCGACTGTCAGCATCACAGTCAATGCTGTGAATGATGCACCGATAGCTATTTCTCAAACCTTGACAGTAGATGAAGATGCACCACTCAATATTATTCTGGCTGGTTCAGATGTTGATGGAGATAGTTTGACATTCACTGTGGTGACCGGCCCGACCTTTGGGATACTCTCCGGCACAATTCCTAGCCTGGTTTATACACCTGTATCAAATTACAATGGGAGCGACTCCTTTACATTTTCTGTTAGTGATGGAACATTGGTTTCTGGTACTGCTGTCATTACCATTACGGTTCGACCTGTCAACGATTTGCCTGTGGCGGCCAGTCAAGCAATCACGACGAACGAGAACACGCATGTTCAGATTACATTGGTAGGCTCCGACGTCGATGGTGATACGCTTTCATTTGCGATCGATGATGCACCATTGCACGGTCAATTATCAGGCACCATGCCTAATCTCACATACACTCCTAATGATTATTATTCCGGCGGCGACGTATTCAGCTTCTATGTGAATGATGGAAATAGCAATTCGAATTCAGCCGAAGTGACAATTCTAGTTCTGGACATAAACTATCTACCTATCGTTTACAATCAAACATTATCAACAGGTGAGAGTATCCCGCTGGGAATTACCCTGACTGGAATGGATCCCGATGGAGATACGATCAGTTTTTTTACGAAGTCGCAGCCAGGTCATGGAGTTCTGGCTGGAACTGCCCCAAACCTAATTTACACACCGGATCCTGGTTATACCGGGAGTGATTCTTTCACATTTGCTGCGAGTGACCAACAAGGAGAGTCTAACGAAGGGATAATTTCCATCCAGGTAACTCCTTCAGGTCCGCTAACCGTTTTCTTTGATGATTTTGAAACAAATCTTGGATGGGTACGTAATGCTTATGGAACGGATACCGCAATCTTAGGTTATTTCGACCGTGCCAATCCAGAAAGTGTTTCGTATTATGGTAATAAACAGCTTGGAACCACGGTAAGTGGATCTTATGACCTTGTGACTGGTCCTCTTTCAGGATCTTCTGCAGGTGATTATGATCTTGATGGTGGAAAGACAAGTTTCCTTTCTCCAGCAATAGAATTGCCGACTGGCAGAGACTTGGAAATGTCATTTAGTTATTACGTTTCGCACTATACCAATTCATCCACTGCTGACTATCTACGGGTATTCATAATTGGAGAGAACACGGTCAAGATCTTCGAAGAACTTGGTGCTAATAACGATGATGACGCGGTTTGGAATACCTTCAGTGGCGACATCAGCAGTTTTGCTGGTCAGACAATTCAAATTTTGATTGAAGCTGCAGACGCCAGCACGGCAAGTTACTTCGAAGCCGCAGTGGATGATGTCGGCATTGTTGCATCTACTCCGAACAATCCTCCAGTCGCTGAAAACGAATCATTTGAAACAGTTGAAGATACCAGTTTGCTGCTGACTTTATCAGGTTCTGATCCTGAAGGCGCAGTCATCTCCTACCAGATTACAAGTTTACCTTCTCACGGTACCCTGGTTGGAAATGTCCCGAATCTGACTTTCGTACCTGCTGAAAACTACTTCGGATCTGACAGTTTTACATTTATCACGAATGATGGAAAACTTGATTC
>WOZA01000094.1:7645-20937 GCA_011620505.1 Anaerolineaceae bacterium | reverse complement strand
AGATCGCCACGCTGCGCTCGCGATGACATATCTATCCGTCTCTGCGAGGAGCGCGCCAGGGCGACACGGCAGTCTGCAGTTGTGATTGTCGATCGTGCCGGCGTCCCCGCCGAGCACGCGAGCTGACCGCAGGTCTCCAGATGATGATGGACGCTTACGGCGAAAAGCTGTGCTCGGGCAAGAGCCCGGCACAATAGTGTGTTTTAAGGCATATCGCCATGCTTCGCTCGCGATGACGCAGCCTCGTCATGGGACTTGCGAGGAGCCCGTCACAATCATGCATTTTAAGGCAGATCGCCATGCTTCGCTCGCGATGACGCGGCCTCGTCATGGGACTTGCGAGGAGCCCGGCACAATCATGTGTTTTAAGGCAGATCGCCACGCTGCGCTCGCGATGACGCAGCCTCGTCCTGGGACCCGGGAAGAACAAGTTTTATGCAAAAATTGAAACAGGAATTTAAGAAACAGCCTTTATAAACCCCGGCGTTCGCAGCCCGTACTCAAGCAGGTAAGTCAGATAACGCTCAAGCAGGCTGGCGAGTTCCGGCTCGATTTCCTGGGGGATTACCAGATTCTTTAAAGTTTTCCAGGAGCTGCGCTGCAGATGCCGCAGGTACTTCAATGCCCCCAGGCTCACCCTCCAGGCGCCCGGATCTGCCGAAAGGGAGTCGGGGCAGAGTACGCCTCCCAATTTGGCTGAGAAAAATTGATCTTCCGGCTTTATTTTTTCCCCGCATGCCGCGCAAACCTGCAGCTGCGGTTTATACCCAAGTAAATCCATCAATTGGACTTCATAATAATGTACGACGGTCTGTGCCGGAGCGCCTTCATCAAGGCGCGCTAACGTGTCAACCAGCAGATTGAAGAGCAGGCGATTCTCGCCTTCCTCGTAGGTAAAACGGTCGAGCAGTTCGACGACATAAGCCGCATAAGCGATCAATTTCAGGTCAGAACGCAGGTTTTCGTAAGTGTTCTGCGCCTGCGCTTGCGAGATCACATCCAGGTTGCGCCCCTTGGCGAGCATCAACTCCACACGCGAAAACGGCTCAAGGTGCCCTGCCTTTCGGCTTTGCAGCCTGCGGATCCCCTTGGCAATCGCCTGAACCTTTCCGTATTCTAAGGTATAGATCGTCAGGATGCGGTCCGCTTCACCGTATTCCATATGCCGCAGCACAACCCCCTGAGCGCGATAGCTGCGAGAATCCGGGCTTGTCATGGCAGACTAATTTATTTCCGGTCTAAATCATCCGGACCAAAAGATCGCGGCAGGAGATCCCCGAGTGTGAATTCCTCTTCAAAGCCGTCGTCGATTGTTGTCAGAATGACAGGCATATCCAGATTGGCAAATTCCCGCATCACCTGCCGGCAGGCTCCGCAAGGAGCTCCGCCATTCCGGGTTACGACAGCTACAGCCAATATTTTTCGGTTCCCCTCGGAAATCGCTTTGGTGATTGCCACTCTCTCCGCGCATAGACCTGAAGGATATGCTGAATTTTCGATATTTGTCCCCCCGTATACCAATCCATCCTCAGCCAAAACTGCCGCCCCAACCGGATAGTTGGAATAGGGTGAATAACTGTTCTTCAGATAATGTCGGGCTGTAGCAATCAGGATCTCGCGATACTCACTTGTCAGCGTTTCCATCTTCATTTTCCTCCAGCTGAGCTTCCTTGTTCAGCTTACGCACCTTCACCTTGATAATGCGCCTTGCCACAACCTGCTCCACTGTAAATTCAAAATTGTTGTCTGTAACCACCTCACCCGGCTGGGGTACTCTGCCGAGCTGACCATAAATAAAACCGCCAAGGGTATCCGCATACTCATCCGAGAGTGATCCATCCGTAATCAGATTGAACTCGTCAATCGTTGCCCGCCCCAGAAAAAGATAGGTGTTTTCATCAATTTTCTCAAAGAGTTCTTCTTCTCCCTGGTCATACTCATCCCGGATTTCACCGACAATTTCCTCAACAATGTCTTCCAGCGTCACCACGCCAGCCACGCCACCATATTCATCGACCACCAACACCATGTGCACCCCGCGGGATTGCATCTCGGCCAGGAGCTCGTCCACTTTTTTGGCTTCAGGCACGAAGTACGCCGGCCTGAGCAGCTGGCGTTGAGCCGCGATCGTGTCATTACCATCCACGACCGCCAGCAAGTCCTTGGCATAGAGCATGCCGATTACGTTATCGATCGAATCCTCGTAGACTGGCACGCGAGAGTGCCCCGCCTTGATGAATTCTTGGCGCGCGTCGCTGATGGTGGTGTTCACCTCCAGCGCTAGGACATCCATGCGCGGAACCATGACCTCTTTTGCCATGGTCTCACCAAAGCGGAAAATGGAATAGATCATTTCCCGTTCGCCCTTTTCGAGTGTGCTTTCTGGCTGGTCATTCTCCACCCAGTCCCTGAGGGTTTCGTCCGTCACGGTCATGGTGACTTTCTCGGCATTTTCCCCCAGTACTAAGGTCATTAAATGTGTAAAAGGAGAAAGAAGGAACGAGATGAACGCCGCCACACCTGTCCAGGTGATTGCTGACTGATCGGGTGCATCCAGAATCTTCCTTTCAATCAGGAATTCGAGGGTGCTCAGAATCAAAAATGATCCAAAGACGATCAGTGCGATCAACCAATAGTTTTGAAGTATAAAAATGCGATCACAGATCAGAACGACGATTGCTGCTACGGCGAAATGACCAATGACCAACCCCAAACGTAAGGCGGTCCGGAGGCCATCTTTGCTAAACAGCTGTATGGTTTGGTCAACCTTCGGATTATGCGCACTTGCCATACCTATCAGGTAAGGCAGCCGGGCATGCGTGAAAGCTGACTTGGCGGCTGAAGTCAACAGGCACAAAAAGACCGCAGCCGCAAGGGCTATCCAAAGCCCGATTTCTTCAGTCACAATGATCCTTTCTTTCTTTGGGCCTGGCAGGCACACCGACCACCAGCGTGTCATCAGGCACGTCGTGCGTAACTACCGCACCCGCGCCGGTTTTGGCCCGCTTGCCGATCTTCAAGGGGGCAACCAGCATTGTATCGCTCCCAATAAATGTTTCATCCCCGATTTCGGTCGGATGTTTGGTTTTGCCGTCATAGTTGCAGGTGATCGTGCCTGCTCCAATGTTCACGTCCCGCCCGATAGTTGCGTTGCCAATGTACGAGAAGTGACCCATTTTCGTATGCTCACCAAGGGTAGAGTCCTTCACCTCGCCAAAATTTCCCAGGTGGACGTAGTCCTGCAGGATTGCGCCACCCCTTAGATGGCAAAAAGGTCCCATGCTGACATGGCTGCCAATGGTCGCCTTTTCGGCCACCGAATATTGGATCACCGAGTAGTCACCAACACTGGTATGCAGCAGGGTGGTGTCGGGTCCGATCGCACAATTTTCACCGATGGAAGTCTTGCCGCGCAGGTACGTGTTCGGATACAGGACTGTGTCCTGCCCGATCGTTACGTCCATTTCGACTGTAATCGTATCAGGGTCAAGAAAGCTGACGCCTGCCAACATCCACTGCCGGTTCACCCGCGCACGCATTGCCCGCTCACAGTCCGCCAGGTCCACCCGGTTGTTGATACCCAAACCCTCGGCGGCATCCTCCAGCACCATTGACTCCACACCCTTACCCTGCGAGATCGCCAGCTCAACCAAGTCAGTGATATAAAACTCGCCTTTGGGTGAGGGTTTTAGCTCTGCCAGGCTCTGCCACATCCACTCAGCGTCGAAGCAGTAAGCTGAGATGTTATATTCACGGATCTTCAACTGCTCAGGCGTAGCGACAGCTTCTTCCACGATCGCCCGCACTTTGCCATCCGCCGAGCGCACCACGCGCCCAAATCCCCGCGGCAGATCACCGATCACGCTCGTCATGGTGATGGTACTGCCTGTTTCGTGGTGAATTTGAATCAGGCGCCTGAGCGTTTCGGAACGCAGCATCGGCATATCCCCAAACGTGACCAGCAGGATGTCAGCCTTACCGCGCAGCTGATCCTCCGCAGACCGCACAGCATGGCCAGTGCCAAGCTGTTCCGCTTGCAAAGCAAAGCTGACTCTTTCGCCGTATGCGCGCGCAACTTCCTCGCGTACCCGTTCACCACCGTAGCCTGTTACCAGCACAGGTGGTAGATCCACCTGGGGCAGGACCGCATCCAGGGCATGAAAAACGATTGGTTTACCAAGCAGCGGATGGAGAGCCTTGGGAAGGCTGGAATGCATACGCTTGCCTAAACCAGCGGCAAGAATTACTGAAGCGATTGTCATAAAAAACTCCGGGAATCAAAAGAACAGACAGCAGTCCAAAGCGGACTGTCAGCCTCGCTATCATCTAAACTTAGATCATCAGATTGTGTGTCCACAATAAATCAGGCCGGGGCACTTGGAGTCGAACCAAGATCAGCGGATTCAAAGTCCGATGTGCTGCCATTGCACCATGCCCCAACGTAGCCATTATTTTAGCATACAATTCAAACCCTGCCAACATTTGGCTGTTGATGAATTTGCCGCATTTTATCTAAAAAGACCCGCTCAGTCTGTTCAGGGTAATCCAATCGCTGGGTTAGGGTCAGATTTCTGCCATAGCTACCTTCGTGGTTGGACCATTGCGTGAGGTGAAATTTATATTTCTTATTCAAAAGAATACCGCCCGAAAATGGGCGGTAATTCCTTAGGGTTCTTTTACCTGAAAACAACCTGTGTCAAAAATAGTACCAGCAAGATCCACGTCACCGCAAACACTGACGCAACCAGCAATCCTGCCTTCAGGGCGCCCCAGGTATACAGCCGTAACTCCCGGTTAGTCAACCCAGTGCCAAACGGCGAAGGTTGGCTGGACTCACGCTCTGGCTTCGGGACGAAGTCATGCCGGCGGTCGTACCAGGGCATACCTTCAACATCCATGCTGACGATAGTACGACCATCGTCGTCATCATATTGCTTTTTCTGAATTTTCTTCAACTAATGTTCCTTGTTCATTGTAAAGATGGCAAACCACTACATGCCCGGGTTCGATCTCACGGGTGTCAGGAACGACGGTTTTGCAAATATCCATCGCAAACCGACAGCGCGTGTGGAACTTACAGCCTGAAGGCGGATTGGCTGGTGATGGGATGCTGCCCTCCAAAATGATCCGCTTCATCTTGTAATTCGGGTCTGGCACTGGCACAGCGCTCAATAAGGCCTGGGTATAGGGGTGCAGTGGATTTTCAAAAATTGACTCTTTCTCGCCATATTCAACCAGGTCGCCCAGGTACATAACACCAACGTAGTCAGAGATGTGCTGCACGACAGAGAGATCGTGAGAAATGAACAGGTATGCCATTTCACGCTGATGCTGCAAATCTTCCAATAAGTTGATGATTTGCGCCTGGATGGACACATCCAACGCCGAGACGGGTTCGTCACAAACGACAAAATCAGGCTTTAATGCCAGCGATCTTGCCACACAAATACGTTGACGCTGCCCACCGGAGAATTCATGCGGGTAGCGATCTTTCTGATAAGGCTGTAAGCCGCAAGAACGCATAACGTCATCAATATAATCATCGAACTCAGCCTCTGGAACAATATTGTGCTCACGCACAGCTTCTCCGATGATTTCGCTGACAGGCATACGCGGGCTCAGGCTGGAATAGGGATCCTGGAAAATCATTTGCATTTTGGGGCGCAAAGCTCGTAGTTCCTTGCGATCCAGTGTCATGATATCTGTTCCGTTAAACATAACCTGCCCGCCGGTCGGATTCAGCAAACGCAGCAATGTTTTGCCCACGGTAGTCTTGCCGCAGCCCGATTCGCCCACCAAGCCCATGGTCTTGCCGCGTTCAATCTTAAAGCTGATATCGTCTACAGCCTTTACATACCCTACCACGTGCTGCATCAACCCCGCCTTGATCGGGAAATATTGCTTGAGGTTCTTTACCTCGACAATATAGCGACCATTGCCATTAGAGTTGTTACTTGTAAGATTATTTTCCATATCCGGCCTTTTCATCTGCGTCTGCATATAGATAGCAAGCTGCCATGTGGGATTCTGTCAGATAGAACTCGCGGGGATACTCTCCTTCACAGATCGGCATGCGCCTGGGGCAGCGATCTTTGAAGTAGCAGTAGTCCGGCATATTGATCGGGTTAGGGACATTGCCGGGGATGTTATAAAGGCGATCCACTTTCTTGTTGATCACTGGCTTGGATGCCATCAATCCAACCGTGTAGGGATGACTGGGGTGATTGTAGACCTCTTCCGCCGTGCCCTTCTCGATGATTCTTCCAGCATACATAACCACTACATAATCCGCCATTTCTGCCACCACACCCAGATCGTGGGTGATGAGCATAATGCTCGAATTAATCCTGTCCTTCAGCGTGCGAAGTAAGTCGAGGATCTGAGCCTGGATGGTGACATCCAACGCAGTTGTTGGCTCATCGGCAATGATCAGCTTCGGATTGCAAGCCAGCGCCATTGCGATCATGATGCGCTGCCGCATGCCTCCCGAGAGTTCGTGGGGATACATCTTGTAGACGCCTTCCTGATTGGCTATACCGACCATGTCGATCATTTTCAATGAAAGCGCTTTTACTTCTTCCTTGGACATTTCAGGATTATGCAGCTGAATGACTTCATCAATCTGATCCCCGGCCCTGAACACCGGATTCAGGCTGGTCATCGGTTCCTGAAAAATCATCGAAATCTGAGCCCCGCGGATCTTTTCCATCTGATCCGTCGGGGTTTTCACGATATCATAAACCATGTCAGAGCCGTTAAAGCGTATTTCACCTTCCACGGTCTGACCCTGGGGCCGCTGCACCAACTGCATCAGCGAAAGCGCCGTAACAGACTTGCCGCAGCCAGATTCACCCACCACACCAACAGTTTTTCCCTTAGGAATGTCAAAAGTAACGCCGTCGACTGCTTTCACAGTGCCAATATCGGTGAAGAAGTAAGTATGGACGTTGTCAAATTCAACCACATTGTTCGGGTCGCGCATCACAGCGGTATACTCGCTGGGCGGGACATTTCTCCGATTGCGTTTTTTCTCAATCGCGTTTGTGATTCTGCGGTTCTCACGTGAAATCCGGGCAGACTCGCGCGCAGTCAGATGAATGCTCTCCGTAACAGCAACCTCTTCGGCAGCGACAGTGTCAATTTGTGTTAAATCTTTTTCTTCCGTCATTATTGTTCCTATCGTCTCATCTTCGGATCGTAAGCATCGCGCAAGCCGTCACCAACAAAGTTGAAGCCCAACACGGTCAGCAAGATCAGCATACCTGCAGGTAACCAAATAAACCAGTAAGTAGTCATTACATACGGGTCCGAAGCAATGTTAATGATGCTTCCCCAGGATGCCAGGGGGTACTTGATGCCCAAGCCCAGGAAGCCCAGGGTCGCTTCAAGGATGATCACACTACCCAGGTTGCCTGTAGCAGTCACGATCAGCAGTGGCATCACGTTTGGCACCAGGTGGCGGAAAATCTTTCGGCTGGTGCGGATGCCAGTTGCTTCCGTCGCAACCATAAAGTCCTGTTCGCGCAGCGATAAAATCTGACCGCGAACCATGCGGGCGGGGCCCGTCCAGCCTATCACACCCAGGATAGCCATCAGCAAAAACAGACGCGTCATTGGCAATACTTCCAATGTATCCATCACTGAGCCAAATATAATAATCAGCGGGAAGGCTGGAATACTGTTAAAAAGATCCGCAACACGCATCAATATAGTATCAACTGCGCCACTGAAATATCCAGAAATACCGCCAATAATAACACCAAGGACGGTCTCCAGGATGACTACCACAAAACCGACCATCAGAGAAACACGGCCTCCGTACATCAGGCGGGTCATTTGGTCCATACCGTTGTTGTCAGTACCCAAGAGGTGTTCGCTTGATGGAAATTCGAACATCTTTATCACCGTGGAAGTGGTTTCGCGTTTGATATAGAAATTGGTGTTTACTCGGACAACCTTGTATTCAATGCCTTCATAATCGAAAGTACTTCCCCGTTCAGTAATTACCTTTCGCGCCAAAGTTTTAAACTCAACGGGAAGGAACTCCCGCTGATCCAGAGGGTTGACGATGATATTGGAAACTTCGGCAAAATCAGCGCCGTCGGCGGTCTTGATCGTGGTAAAACCTTCGCCATATTCAACAGTATAGGGCTTGCCGTTTGCTTCAAACTCTGTTTCCGCATCCCGAATGGCGGCGATACTCGCTAATCTGAACGCAAAAGAGTCTACAACTGAGCTTTCTTCTGGGTTATATGCGTCAAAGACTAACAGTGACGCAAGTGCAACATTCTGCTCAGTCGAGACAAAAGATTTCTTGCCTTGCACGGTTATGTGGTAGGTGACACCATCCAACTCAAAGATGGACTTTTTGGCTGCCTTGGCAGCGAGATAAGCTTCTTCGAGCCCCTCTGGAATAGTTTTCCCTGTAGCAGGGATCAATTGACCCAGCAAGTCTTCGGCCACTTTCTCGAGCTGCAAGATGCGGTAAGTTCCCTCTGTCTCTTCAACATAGGAGTATTCTATATTATTGGCGGTAAATGTTGGCTGTTGCTTGCCAAGAGCCAAAAGGAAATTTGCACGTGCCAGAGCACCGAATTCCTGCCCATCAGCTACGGTATAACGGAATTCCGTGTTGATGATTGCGCCTGCATAATCCTTATCGATTTCATTCTGGGTATAGAACACTTCGGTCTCTGTGTAAGGCGAAAGGATGGGACCCAGGAATGAGAAAATAAACATGATTACCAGAATCACCAGGCCGACCAACGCTAATCTATTGCGGAAGAACCGTTTTGTCACCAACATACCGGGAGAGAGCACCTTGATACGGCGCTGGTCATCCAGAGTGAGCCGGGGTGTGGGAACTGATTGAATTGGTTCTGGAGTCTCGGATGTTTTATCAAAGTCACTCATGATCCAAATCTCCTAATTCACTCTGATTCGCGGATCTACGACCGCGTACATAATATCGGCAACCAGCAAACTGACCTGGGTAAGTAGCAGGAGAAAGGTCAGGTAGAACATCGCAAAGGGGATGTCACCCCGGATCATTGCCTGATAAGCAATATAACCAATACCGGGAATCTGAAACATTGTTTCAGTAATCTGTGAACCTGTGAACATGCCCGGCAGAATATAACTCAGGGTTGTGATCAGCGGAATCAAAGTGTTGCGGAAAGCGTGTTTGTTGATCACTACATTCTCCGGTAAACCTTTGGCACGCGCGGTGCGAATGTAATCCGAGTTGAGAACTTCGAGCATATTTGTTCGAGTATAACGCATCAGACCACCTACAGAGAGCATCGTCAGCGTCACAATTGGCAAAACCATATGATAAGCCTGATCCAAGAATTGCCTAAATGGGGTCATCGTTGTGTAGAACCGACCAGTAAGTCCATAAAGTGGGAACCAACCCAGCCGAATCGAAAACACATATTTTAGGATTGTGGCAAGGAAAAAAGTAGGTAAGGAAATGCCCATCAAAGCAAAGACTGTGACGGCATAATCCGTCGCCGAATATTGCTTTCTGGCTGCCAGAATACCCAAAGGAATCGCTATCACAATCTGTACAAAGAAAGTAATGACATTCACAATAAGGGAGATGCCTATGACTTCAGTGAACTTTTCCGTTACGGGCACCCCATAGTGCCAGGACTCGCCAAAATCACCTTGAATGGCATTACCACCCCATTCAATAAACCCGGGAATAATCCCTTTATTTAAACCATAGACTTCATTGAGCTGATCTATCCATTCCTGATAGCTTTTAGTGCTCAACGGGTTTGAAGCTCTTTGCCGGGCAATTGTTTCCACATAAGAAGACGGTAAACTCCGAATGACCGTGTAAACGGCTAATGCGCCGAACACGACGATGAATAAACCCAGAAAAACTCTCCTTAGAATAAAATTTCGCATTCCTTTTCCTCACTCTACTGCATAGTCTGGCTTCATAATTAGGTGAGTTTACAGAGTGAGCCCACCCAAATAGGTGGGCTCACTTTTACCATCATTGGTAATTATCCTTGTTACTATTTCATCTCGACCAGTTCAATGTCGTTCATCCAACCCCAGAATGTGGTGATATCGGGGGTTAAGGTGTCGATATTGATGCGCTCAGTGCTGAAGATGATGACGTTCTTGCGCTGGTAAGTCGGAATTTCGACTGCCCAGTCGATGATCTTCTCAAGGGCTTCCTTGTAGATAGCCTTGCGGTAGTTCTGATCATCGCTCTTGCGGGCATCGATAATCAACTGATCCAGCTCAGGATCGGTGATGTGATAGTGGTTGGACTCACTAGAGCCTTCCACACCCGGAATGTTGTTGCTGTGATAGACCTGGTACATATCGGGATCGATTGTGGAGCCCCAGGCTGCAGTCCAGAGTTCCTGCTCGCCGGAGTCAAGGGCATCCCAGAGGATGTTGTCATCAGCAGGATCGTTGATCACGAGTTCCATTCCGATGTTGGCAAGCGAATCGCGGGCGCCGGTGACGATAGCGAACGCAGGATGGTCGCCAGTACCCTGACCAGGGATGATCAGCTCGTAGGAGAGCTTGGCACCTTCGGGTGCAGCAGTCACTTTGCCACCTTCAACAGTGTAGCCAGCAGCCTCAAAGAAAGCTAAAGCAGCTTGTTCGGCGGCAGCGTATTTCTCTTCCTGGGTCATTTCAGGGGTATAGATGGGCTCGCCATTGACGTCGGTCGAGAATGCCACTTTGTAGCCTTCATCGGTCGGCTGAGGAGCAGCCCAGGAGGTATTCGAAATTGGGTAGTTGATGACAGCGGCAGCTTCGCCATAGTAGCTATCGATAGCCACATCGCGATAAACAGCCAGGACGGTCGCGAGACCGCGGCGCAGGTTCTTGGAAGCATCAGAGGCGGGCTCACCACCAACATTGACGGTGCTCGCATTGATACCGATGTAACCATATCCCAGGTTGTCAACCAAGCTGGAGGTGATCACGGGACCGGTCATTTCGCCGTTACCATTGTAGGTCATAACTTCTTCGTAGCGGGTCTGGTTGTAGGACATTTCGCCAGCATCTGCAACGCCAGTCGCAATAGCGGTCACTACTTCATTGGAAGCAGTTTCGCGGAACTGGATTTCGCGGATCTTGGGGCAGCCACGATAATAATAGGGGTTGGCTTCGAAGTAGACAACGCGATTGTCATACCGGATGAATTTGTAGGCACCAGCGCCCATTGGGGTGGAGGTCAGGCTTTCCTGCTTGGACAAATCACCAAAGTCAAAGCCGAACATATTGTTCTCGTAATCGTATTTCGCGCGATCACCATAGTAGTGCAGGGGGGTGATGTTGAGGCCGAGGATCGTGTAGACAGCCGGGGCTTCGTAACCATTGGTGGTCACTTCCACGGTGTAGGTATCAATCTTCTTGATGCCAGCGATATTCGGAACACCTTCGGCGCCCATGGATTCGTCTTTAGGACCCCATTCGCCGATGAAGGCACCCTGGGCATCCGCGAAGACATCCACACCATTAGCGGATTCGTAGGGGAAAGCAGCTTTGATGTCATTTTCATAAGCAGCCATCACTTCGGTATAGTAGTCATCGAGGGTTGGGAAGGTCTCAACCAGGTCGTAGACAGTTCCGGTACCAGCAGTCTTGAAGACGATTGGATCTGTGCAGTCTTCAACAGCGATAGGGTCTTCGCCTTCAGCAACTTCAGTGCTGCAGGAGAGTCCGCCGAAACCCCACATGCGCATGGCATAGGCCACTTTTGCGCCATCGGTCATATCATCCCATACGGCACCATTAAAGTATTGCGCACTCATATCATTATTGCCATAGTTGGCAACAACATAGTCATAGATGCCCTGAATTTCAGCTTTCACACCAGTTTCCAGGCGTGCCCAGACATCGTCTTGCATTTCCTGGGTCCAGGCATCGGTGTCGGCATGGACGTGGTCTTTACCAGCAGCATAGATATCTTCGAAGAGCTGGAAGTACTTGTCATAAACCTCAGAAGTAGTCTGAGTCTGATAGTCCTTCAAGCCAACGATTGGGTAGGAACCGAGGGTGGTGGAGCCAACATAAGAAGGATCCAGGAAGGTGTAGTAGGTGAAGATCACGTCATCGGCGGTTACAGGCTCGCCATCGGAGAACTTCATACCCACGCGCAAGCGGGCTGTGTATTTGGTGGTGTCACTGGCTTCGTCATATTCGACTTTGATGTCAGCAGGACCTTTGTAGAGATAATCCACGCCATTGTAGTTGTGGACTTCGCCTTCGATCGCATTGTAGACGATGCCGCCAACGCGGTCAGTGGTCATAATGCTGATCTGGGTCATGTTAGAGACATCCATGTCGTAACCAGTGTCCGCAAAGAAGGGGCTGAACTTCTGTGAGAAGTCCGAATATGCAACCACTAACGGGGTTTCGATGGTCGGTTCGGTGGGGAGGTTCTCGCCAAATGGCTGTTCCTCAAAAACCACCTCGGTTACTTCAGGTTCAGTGGGCTCTGGCTCAGCTGTGGGTTCAACTACGGGGGTAGTTGGCTCCACAGGGGGCTCAGTGGTTGCGACTTCGGTTGGGGTTCCGCAGGAAGCCAGAGCCACACCGAGCATGATCGCAACGATCAAAATGGACATATTTCGTGCAAATTTACTCATTTTTTCTCCTATTTCTCCTTAACTGATTTTGGTCATTATATTTTAAAAACAATATCGTGTCAATGAAGGCAACCTTAAGCTCCCATCGCTGTCACGGTTGTTTTTCCTCTTCAGGGGCCCTGGTAATGACAATCTTTTTTATATTGAAAAAGATTATCAGACTCAAAGCCAACGCAGCAAGTTCCACCGCCAAAAAATAATACTCGCTTATCGCAGGGCTGCCTTCAGAGAAGAAAAGCAAAAAAACCACTTCCCCTGCCAGGCAAACCCCCAGCATGATCAATAGAATCAGGCTGTGATTGCTGAAGCGCTCATACGTCACACCGATCTCTTCCCGGCGATATTTGCGCTCTTCCACCGGCAGCCGGATGCCAGAACGAAGCAGGTTGAAGATTGGCAGAAAAGTCAAAACGAAGGGGATGGCTACATAAAACTGCCGCATACCGGCATTGTTCAAGAAGCCGCCAGCGATATGCGCAACAAGGATCCCAAACAGCACGAGCAAGAAAATAATCTTGAATTTCTGCATTTGGGCATTACTGAAAGGCAGTTTGAAATAATCTCCCTGGTATTCAAAAGTCCGGATCTGTTTGCCATTTTCATTGACACTCAGAATGGTCTTATAGTCATTAACATACTTTTTCATGCCCATGGCTTTATTTC
>WOZA01000094.1:2353-7545 GCA_011620505.1 Anaerolineaceae bacterium | reverse complement strand
ATCCGCGAAGGTGCTGCTCCCAGCGAGGTCCACGCGGTTCGACGCAACCCACATGGAGATCTGGGGCATCAGCGCCACAGCCGGAAGATATTCTGCGAGCAGATCCACCTCATCTCCAAGGCTCTGAACTAATTCTGCATTCCCAACTGCTATGCATTGCGCGTCAAAATCAGGGTCCGCCAACCCGGCCAGGTTCGTCCCTATCCAATAATTCCCATTATTGGGCACTGACCCTGAGCGATAGAGTTCACAAGGATTCGCGGGGGTTTTCTGCCAACTGACCAGTGCCAGGTCAAAATTACGTCCAAATAATGGCCCCTCCGGTCCGGGTGCGTAGAGCTCAGCCGGTGACAAGGCCTGGTGGGTTGCCTCAATCCCGCAATCCGCCAACCGCCGCACCACCGCCTGGCTTACCTCGCTCTCCATCGCCGAGGTGCCGCTGAGCAAGCTGATTGAGAACGGCGTTCCGTCCAACACATTTTCCACTCCGGTTGCCTTTCGCGGGGCTTCCGGCTGGGCTTCATCTCTCAGCCAACCAATTTCGTCCAATAAAGCCTGCGCTTGCTCCAGGGTTCCCCACGAACTGAATTCGGGTAAGCTAAAACCCTCTGGCAACCTGGCTCTCAACACTTCGGACGCAATGGGGTCCGCAGTCAGGCAGGTGGTAATCGCCTGCCGGGTACGCAAATCTCCAAAGAAGTCCTGCCTGGTCGCAGTCCAGAGCGAATAGCCGCTGTCGTAAGCTGCCGGCTGGATGCCAAAGACCAATTGCTGCACGAGCTCGTAATTCTCTGCCACCAGGCTGCCACTTTGCGCCAGACCCGTCAGCACATCCCTGCCTTGCCCTTCCAGGTGGTAGCTGGGGTCCAGCACATCACACTCACCGCTTTCCAGCTTGGCGATCGCCTGCTGCAGGTCGGGTTCAACCCGAACGACCACCTGGTCATAAGCGGGTTTGGGGTTGTAGTACGGATTCCGTTCCATCTCGATCGCAAGACCAGGTGTGCGGTTCGTAATTCGGTAGGCACCCCAACCAACTGGCATTTCACTTGCTTCGGCGGAGATTCCAATCTCTGCGGCGCTCATGCCAGAAAACTGGGTTGAAGGCAGCGGCAGAAAAACAAGCTCGCTCAGATCCACCGGTACGAACCCCGGTATGCCTGTCCAGGTAAGGGCCGTGTCATCCAACGCTTCAATGCTGGCAGTACGGTCGAGCAGCCAGATATCCTGAGGATTGCGAAGCGCTTTTGCCACTTCATAAGACAAAAGGAAGTCGGCCGAAGTCACGGGGCTGCCATCAGACCACAAAAGTCCAGGGTTGATCTTATAATTTACTTTTACCTGCATCATTTGCTGCGGAGCAGAAGCACTCCAGGCAACTGGCTCGCCCAGATGCCCATCAATGACAGGGTGGATCAGGGAACCTTCCTTTAATACGCTCACTTCACCGCTGCCATCCAGCACGTTCATTCCGGGTTTTACATCCACAGCCAGTTTGACTGCCTGGCTATCAGAATAGGTTGGCAGATTTTCAAACAAGATGTTTGGTTCATACAGTGCTGATAAAACGCTTTGTTTAGCCAACGAAACGCGCCCTTCGTAGCGGAAAAGGCTGCCAGGATCCTCCGCGATACAGATATTCAGGATCTTGGGCGGTTCCGGGGTCAGAGTAGGGGTTGGAGGCAGCTGGGTCGGCTGGCTGAGCGTCCCAGTGGGCACAATCACAGGGGTGGGGGTGCTTCCGCAGGCAGAAATGAAAAACGCCAGGCTCAGCAGAGCCAGCAGAACGTTACGTCTCACAGTTACTAAACGTTTCAAAACCAATCTCCTAAATCACATCTTCTTCCTGCGGGTCGCCGAAACGCAAACGCAGATAAGACTCATATCTTCGCGGGTCAATCTGCCCGCTTTTAACCGCTTCGCGCACCGCGCAGCCCGGTTCATGGCTGTGGGTGCAGTCGTTGAACTGGCATTCAGCCACAAGCGGCGCGATTTCCTTGAAATAGGCATCCAGTTCTTCATCCTGAATGTCCCATAGGGCCAGCGTGCGCAGCCCGGGCACATCGGCGATGTAGCCGCCACCCGGCAGAGGATAAAGCTGCCGCACCTGGGTGGTGTGCCGCCCTTTACCTCGTCCAACGCCCTCACTTAACGCGCCAACCTCCAGGTTTAAGTCTGGAATGACTGAATTAAGCAGGCTGCTTTTGCCCACACCTGAAGGTCCGGCAAGGGTGCTCAGTTTGCCCTGTATGCACTCACGCAGCGCTTCAACCCCCTGCCCGGTAACGGCTGAAGCGTAAATAACATCATACCCGATGGAGCGATACATGCCAAAAAGCTTGTCCACCTGCTCAAGCGGCATCAGGTCCACCTTGTTGACCACGATCACTGCCGGGATATGCGCCCGCTCCGTCACCACCAGGAAGCGGTCGAGCATGCGCAGGCTCGGATCAGGTTGAGTGCAGGCAAACACCAGCAGAGCAAGGTCTGCATTAGCCAGGATTATTTGCTGGTAGTGGTAACTGACGCCCGAGAGTTGTCTCGAAAGCACGGATTTTCGCGGGAATACTTCTTCAATACTGCCTGAGCCATCCGTGTGGACGGCAATCCGCACGTTGTCCCCCACTGCCACCAAATCACCTTTGGCTCTTCCCTGGCGCAAACGCCCGCGCAGGCGTGTTTGGATATCGCCTTTTTCTGTACGCACCGTAAGGTAACCTGCCTGCGAACGAATCACAAAACCTTCCGTATATTCACTTTGGGAACCAACAGAAAGCAGCGGCAGTGAGACTCCCAAGCTCATTCCTCTTCTGGTACTGCAGGTACGTAGGGGCTTTCTTCCCAGGGCATCGTGCCACCAGCATTTTGCCCGTCGGAGAAGTAGAGGGAAACCGCCCGCCTGAAGAGCGGCGCCGCCATCTCGGAACCTTCGCCGGCATTCTCCAGGATCACGGCGACAGCAATATCAGGGTGCTCGGGGTCATTCTCGAAAGTATAGCCCGCAAACCAGGCGTGTGATTGGCCGATCGGATTTTCTGCGGTGCCGGTCTTGCCGGCAATGTTGTAAGGATAATTCCTGAATTGGAATTGCGCTGTGCCGCTCGGGTTACTAACCACCATGACCATAGCTTCCTGAATGGCTTCCAGCGTTGTCGGCTGCACATTTAGCTGATGCGCAGCTTTTGGTTCAAAGGTATAGACGGGATCTTGGCCTGTCAAACCGATTCGCTCAATCAGAGTTGGCTGGTAAAGCGTGCCGCCATTGCCAACCGCAGCAACTAAAGCCGCGACCTGCAGCGGGCTAACCTGCATCGTGCTCTGACCAATCGCCATTTGCACATACTCGCTGACCTCAGTCGGCGCAGGATTGACGTTACCTGCGAAGTCCGGGATCTCGATACCGGTCGATTTACCCAATCCAAAATCAATCGCCAGATCAGGAATTGCAGTGCGATAGCCTTCATTCCATAAAGAATAAGCGATATGCCAGAACCATGGATTGCAGGAGCGCATCAGCCCTTGCTGAAGGGTCAATTGCCCTGAAGGTCCAAACCCGCGGCTCACCGTCCAATCTTCGCCCACCCAACCATCCAACTCGCGCCAGTAGCTGTCACAATAATAGGAAGAGTCCGGTTGATAGACGCCTGTTTCAAGAGCCGCAGCCATCGTTACGATTTTGAACACCGAACCGGGAGGGTATACGCCCTGTGAGGCGCGGTTGTACATTGGGTTAAGGGGGTTCTGAGTGATTTCTGCAATCGAATAGGCCGTGTAATTAGGCGCTATGAATACGTTTGGATCAAAACCCGGATTAGAAACCATGGCAATAACCTTGCCACTGTCGCGCTCCATCACCACGATCGCGCCGATCATA
Source organism: Anaerolineaceae bacterium (assembly GCA_011620505.1). Lineage (GTDB taxonomy): Bacteria > Chloroflexota > Anaerolineae > Anaerolineales > Anaerolineaceae > Mesolinea. The sequence continues at coordinate 3,671 of WOZA01000094.1, read as the reverse complement.
TCGCTGAAGCTTTGCTGCAGGCGGTACTGGTAAGCGCTGTTTATGGTGGTGTAAATGGATTGGGCCGGTTGAGCAGGAACGCTGGCAATTTTGGTTAGAACCTGCCCCTGGGGATCCTTTACGTAGAGATCCGCGCCGTGCTTACCGGCAAGATACTCCTCACCCCAGGCTTCAAGCCCGGAGGCGCCGATCTTTTCCTCGCCGGTGTAGCCCAAACGCTGGTATTTTTCCAGTTCTTCTGCCGGCACGGTCAACACAAAGCCGGTCACATGCGGAGCGATGCCGCCATCATGATAAAAGCGGGAACGGAAGTCTGAAAGAGAAATCGCATCATAACGGGAAAGTCGATCAAAATACTGGTTAGCGGTATCCAGGGTGACGTCGCCAATCACAGAATACTGGTAATCAGCGGTATTTTCATATTCCGCATAAATGGAGGCTTCTGAACGGTCGAACATTTCCGCCAGGAGCGAGACCATCTGCCCTTCATTGTCGGGATCAATCTTGCCGGGCGTGACCATCACGGTTACTGCGTCTTCAAAAGAGACCAGGGGATAGTTTTCCGAGGCGTCGGACGAATAAATATTACCGCGTGCAGGCACTTCGATGACCAATTCCAGATAGTTCCCACCCGCCAGTTCCGGCAGCATCATTCCCGTTTCCCACTGCACATGCCAGGCGCCGTCTTCCAGCGTGAGATTCATGATGGTCTCGCGCGAGATGACATCCATCAGGGCGGTGCTGTAGCGGATCTCATAGCCAATCTGTGCGCTGGTGGGGTTGACCATCTTCGAAAGCACTGTGTAGTCCATGCTCTGCATGGTGAGCTTGATGGCTGTATCACGGTGGCTTTTTTCAAATTCTTCCATCGAAATGGCATCTTTGGTCAGCTGGCTGAGCCTGTCATACATTGCGGCATAGTCTTCAGCCTTCCAGAGGTCCAGGTAAGCTTTTGCCGCCTGTTCAACATCTGGCACAGACTCAACGTTAATCACTGGTTCAGGCAGCCCTGTTGTAGTTGGGGTCAGGGTGGGAGTAGGTGCTGTGTTGCCGCCATTGCAGGCTGAGAGCAAAATAGCCGCAATCACGAACACAAAAAGCATCTTGTTGAGGGATTTCTTCATCTTACCCTGGGTTTTCTTGACGGTAAATTTGCGGATAGACTTCACACGTGATTTCATTATACCGCTGACAGGCTTGGGGCACATCTGCCTCCAGCTTACAGCCAGCCGACTTGAGCAGCATGGCAAGATGGCAAAGTGGGAGCCCCATCACATTGGCATAGCAGCCCTGCACACCAGTGCATGGGTGGAATTGC
>WOZA01000094.1:0-2253 GCA_011620505.1 Anaerolineaceae bacterium | reverse complement strand
GAGCCCCATCACATTGGCATAGCAGCCCTGCACACCAGTGCATGGGTGGAATTGCTTGTGCTGGATGGCATATCCCCCGGCCTTGTCCTTATAGTCCTCGCTGGCAATGTATGCCGCCAGCTCCTCGTCTGAATAATCCCGCATGAAAACAGCCGTGGTACAAAGTGATTCTGCAGCCTTACCGCCATTCTCGGTCCGCAAACACAAAGCGGTATAGACGAGATGCCTGCGGCCGCGCAAAGCCCGCAGAATCTCATAAGCTTTATTGTCATTTGCCGGTTTACCCACAACACGCCCATCCAATGCCACGATGGTGTCAGCAGAAAGAACCCATTCACCCTCAGAATGACGAACCATCAACCCCTTCTCCCGTGCCATCTGCCGCACATAATCCACCGCGTCCACATCCCCATGGTGGGTTTCATCCGCATTTGAAGGACGTTTTTCAAATGGAATCCCAAGCAAACGCAAGAGTTCATTCCTGCGCGGCGATGTGGAGGCTAAAACCAATTTACGTTCAGACATACAAATGGGGATTCTAACATGAAAGCACTATCCGCCTTTACAGCCGGTGGGGCTCATTCCATCCGGTCAAGCTTGCGGACTTCAAATTGGTCAAAATCATTGGCAAGATAGGTTTCAGGGAAGATGGCGCGCGCTTCTGCCAGGATATCGTCATCCCGGTAACGCCTGGAAACGTGAGTCAGGATCAACTTCCCCACCCCCGCCTCTGCTGCCAGGCTCGCCACATCCGCAGCAGTGGAATGACCATAGGTCAGAGCCATTTCCGCGTCTTCCGCGAGGTATGTCGCTTCGATTACCATCACGTCCGCCCCGGCTACATGTTCCCTGAGCTTTTCAGGTTTGCCTACGTCTCCAACGACGACCAGGTTTACTCCAGGGCGCTCTTCCCCCAAGACATCTTCCGGCAGGATCACCCTGCCATCTTCCAACGTAATTGCGTTTCCCTGGACGAGATCGCGCCGGCATGGGCCATTTGGCACGCCCAATGCTTCCGCCACTTCCGACAAGAAGGGACGGTGACTTTTTTCGATGAAACGGTAGCCCAGTGATGATGATCCACGGTGGTCAACCGGAAACGCCTGGATCTCAAAATACTTACTCTGAAAAATCAATCCCGGCTTGATCTCCAACATATTCAAGGGCATCGGCGCCTTGTTACCTCGCAGTACAACGCCATTGATCAGATCGCTGACACGGTCTAACGTATGGCGGCTGCCGTAAATGTTAACCTCTTCAATGGCTTCCCAGCGCATGAAGGTCGAGAGCATGCCTGCCAGCCCGAGGACATGATCAAGGTGACCGTGAGTCAGCAGGATATGGTTCAGGCGTTTGAAGCCAACCCCGGATTTCAGGATCTGCCGCTGCGTGCCCTCACCACAATCCACCATGAAACGAAACTCGTCATGTTTCACGACGAGTGATGACAGTCCACGTTTGATTGAGGGCGCAGATGCAGATGTGCCCAGGAAGATGAGCTCAAACAAAGATCACAACCTCCGGATTATTTTTTATTTTGGCTGATGCCAGAGAGTTGTTTTAGAGCACCCAGTGCCGTCAACCCAACCTGCAAACCTTGCTGAGCTGTGATCGGCGTACTCCGGTTTTCCGCTTCGGATTGCTCGATGAAAGTCATTGCTGCCCGATAGCCAATGAAGGCACCAGCCAGGGTTCCAATCACGAGAGTCAGTGTTCGAATGTTTGATTTCATAAGTTCTATCCTTTTTGTGAGAATCGGTCGGTCAGACTTGTCCGGATTTGTCGAATTTTAGCGGTGAATGTTCGCACTGCCAGGATCGGTTTTGCTGATGCATCCCCAGCAACACGCAAATAGTGCTGTGCCTGTCTCAGATAGTCTCGGAGGGCTTTCCCGGCTTGAGGCAAAAATTCATACAGCTTGATCACCCCGATGATCAGGGCAATGAGGAACGCCAGCGTAATCAGCCCGAAGAGAAACGTTGGCAGCGCCAACAGCACCGTTGCCACACCGGCTAGGTTTTCCACGTCAGCCCCACCTACGCTGCCGTTGATGGCAAGCCAGGTTATTAACCCCACAACAACCAGGCTGATCAGGATGAGTGGAAAAAAGATCATCCAAAAGCGGTTGCGTTTGTGAGCTTTATCAATTGCTTCCTGTAGTTTTGCTTCGTCAGACATTAGCGGCTCCTGCTACTGCAATTTTAGCACGAGTTTCATCCAGCCTTTCGGCTCATACAAACTCATTCTTAACCT
>WOZA01000076.1:3103-4220 GCA_011620505.1 Anaerolineaceae bacterium | reverse complement strand
GTTTCCTTGTCCGCTGTGGTAACGAGTCGCACTGGTTTTTTTACTTTCAGTCGGATCTCAGCTGGCATCAGAATTAAATGTTCCCCACTGCCGATCAGGCCTACCGTATATTCATGAAAATCATCTGCATTACCCAGAAACTTTTCCACCAGTACTTTTTCATACTGTTCTAACAGTGCATGTGCCTTACTTATTAAGTTGACTTCATCAAACACAACCGAACTGCTGTCCAGTCCACGACTGTTGCCTTCCGAGTCAGGTTTAAGAATGTAAGGGTAATCAGCTGCTTGCAGAGCAGTCTCAAGCCCCCTTACTTGACCGTCTATTTTATTTAACACGAAAAAGCGTGGCGTGGTAACATGATCCTTAACCCATTGCTGTTTTAATGCGCTTTTTGAGAGAACTAGCTCAAGCGCTTCAACCGTAGATCCTATCCGGCAAATTCCCCGTTCATCCAACAGTGCCTGAGCATTTATTAGGCTACCATCATCATCTGTCACAAAGTAGTTGGCACAATAAACTATCTCTGGCTGCTCTCGATCCAACAGATCCAGCAGCGTGTTTTTAGTTTCAAGAGCGTGATAACTTGCGATAATTCCCCCTTTCTTGAGTGCTTTGACCATTTTTTGAAACCTTGCCGCATCGATCTGCTCGCACCCAGGTTTACTGCGGTTAATAAGCAGAGCCTTTAACATAAATCTCCTTTTGTTGTAATAATCTGGTCAGATTCGGTCATCTCGACCAGTTGAAATACAATCGCTTGCAAGATTGAGCATTTAGTATTATCTATAATGAAAATGCGAACTTACATTCGCAGCAAGTAATTTGCTTACGAAACAACCTTGCCAGCAGATGGTGGGGTTACAGAGTTCAGTATCTCATGCCTACCCCCATTAGTATTTTACCATAAGTGATTTTTTTCCTTAGCGATTCAGGCTTTATAGTCAGTGGTACGTCGTTTGGAAAAAAATTCGAGAAGATTCAGTTTGTTTCCCCTCGAGGTCACCCAAGCTCAGATCGCCCGCGAACGGGGGGGCAGCGATCACACCATCTCACGCTAGTGCAAGGAAGACGGGCAAAGCGAGAACACAGGCGCGGAACGGACTGTAAGTAAGAA
>WOZA01000076.1:0-3003 GCA_011620505.1 Anaerolineaceae bacterium | reverse complement strand
TCAGCGTGGCTGCCAATTTCGTGGATTTTGCCTTCCGAGAGCACCACGATCCTATCCGCCATACGCACCGTTGAAAAACGGTGTGAAATTAAGACCGCAATGCGGCCTTCCATCAACTCGCGGAAACGCAGGAAGATTTCGTACTCAGCTTCCGCGTCCAGCGCCGAAGTCGGCTCATCCAGAATCAGCACCTCCGCCTTGCGCATGAAGGCGCGAGCGAGGGCGATCTTTTGCCACTGACCGCCCGAAAGTTCCTGACCGTGTTCCCAGCGCCTTCCCAAAACGGTATCATAACCCTGGGGCAGCTCAGCCACTACCTTATCTGCTCCTCCCCGTTCAGCCGCTTTTTCAATGCGCTCCTGATCATCCAGATCTTCGATTTGCCCAAAGCCAATATTTTCCCGCACGCTGAACTGGTAGCGCACGTAGTCCTGGAAGATTACCCCAAACCGTTGATGCAGGGATTTCAGATCGTATTCACGCAGGTCGACACCATCCAGCAGGATCTGCCCCTCAGTCGGGTCATAAAGCCGGGTGAGCAGCTTGATCAGCGTGGTTTTACCGGCACCGTTTAACCCCACTAGGGCGATGCTTTCCCCAGGCGGAATGATTAGGTTGATGTTTTGCAGCACCATTTTCTCAGAACCGGGGTATTTAAAAGAAACATTCCGGAATTGGATGCCTTGTTGTATAGGCGCTGGCGCAATCTTGCCATTCTCCGGCAGAGCCAGCACCGGCTCGATCTTCAGATAATCCAGCAGGTTGTCGAGGTAGAGGTTGCTTTCGTATAATCGGTTGAAGCTGTCGAGCAGTTGCTGCACGGCGCTTTGGGACTGGCGAAAGACGGAGAGGAACATGGTCATGTCGCCGAGGGTGATCGCTTTCGCCAGGGCGCGCAAGATGACCCAAATGTAACTGCCATAATAAGCCAGGTTGCTCAGCAAGCCCCAGCCGAAGCTTGCCAAGGTATTTTTACGGGAGATTTCAAGATCTTCCTCAAAAAAAGCTGTGAAAAGCTGACGGTAGCGCGCCAGAAGCGGCTCGCCCAGCCCAAAAAGTTTGATTTCCTTGACGGTTTCATTGCTGGTCAACAAGGTTTCAATATAGTTGAGCAGGCGCGACTCCGGGGCGCGGCGTGTGAGGGCTCTGAAAGCCATTTCTGAAAAGCGCGATCGTGAGATGAAGTTGGGGATGGCTGCCAGGATCACCACCACTGCCAACCAGGGGCTAAACCCAATTAGCAGGGCAACCAGCGAAACAAGCGTAATGGTCTGCTGCACTATCTGCAGGATGGCGTTCATGATTGCCAAAGCAGAGCTATCCGCCCGCCGGCGGGCATTTTGCATATTGTCATAGAAGACTGGGTCTTCGAAGAACTGCAGATCAAGGCTGATCGCTTTTTTGATGATCAACGTATTAATATGGTTCGTTAAGTGGGACTGCAAAACACTATTGGAGAGGTATCGGATCGAATTCAGGATAGTGCTCAACAGCAACAGCCCAAATTCAGCTGCTACATATGGCAGCACCATACGCAGACCCACGTTGATATCCATGGACTGATTAATCGCGCCAAGGATGCTGTCTACAATCATCTTCCCCACCCACGACTGGGCTGCCGGCAGAAGGGCGGCAATCGGCGTCAGACCAAAACTGATCAGGGTGTTGCTGCGGCTGGCAGTCCAAACCAGGCGAAATGCCTCAGGGGTGTTGCGCAGTGTCCCGAGGTTTTCACGGATGGCGCCTTTAATCCCGCCATTGGGTTTCTTTCTTTCATTTGGTGATCGGCTGAAGTTCGGAGGAGAGAAATTTTGCATATCTTGCCTTGTTTCTTAATGATTCCAGCAAAAAACCGGTTCGTCACCGGTTTTTTGGTTACCCAACAGACCTCAGGGGCTTGTGGGTGTTGCAAGTTGTTGAACGGCTGTTCCCAATTCTGCCAGGGCGCGCGAGAGAGCTAAGGGTCCGCCCTGTGCCACGACCGTTTGAGCTTGAGCAATCAACGCCGCAGCCGGGTCAGCGTCCTTCAGCAACTCCAGGCGGCTCATAGCGCGACTCAGGTCGTGATTACTGGCATATGCCAGGGCTATTTGCTCGCGATAAACAGCTTTGCCTGCCTGGTCCAGTTCATGAGGTAGCGCCTCAGCGTTAACTGCCGGGGCGATGAACAGTGAGATCACCAGGCCGATAGCCAGACCGAGCACCAGGCCGGTTAGCAAATACCAATGGGTTTGAATCGAGGCTTTTGCTTCCATCACGGTACCCTGTCTGCATTCCACTGCAGGTAAATTTCCGCATCCATGCTGCTAAGCAAATCCTGCATCAATTTCAGGTCTTCTTCAGGATAGCCGATCGCTTGGGCATACTGGATGCTGTTGCCAAGCAAGGTTATGGGGTCGCTCTCATCCAGTTTGTCCAGCTGTGTGAGCGCCTGCATGGAGTCTGGGTCGGTCTGGAATTCCTCCGCGACCATCAAAACGAGGTCGGTCTTGAAGTCTGCCCGCAGGCTTGCAAGTGGTGCGTTTCTAGGAGCAGCAGGCGGCATCATCATCCAGCCAAATGCCAGCCCTGCCCCTACACCTACCAGGATCGCAAGAAAAAAGAAGATAAACCGTCGGGTTTTCATCCGCCTCGGTCATGCTTTTGGCATCATCGGGATTTTCACCCCGTGTTCTTTCGCAAATTTGATCGCTTCGGGATATCCAGCATCCGCGTGCCGGATAACGCCCATCCCGGGGTCGCCCAGCAATACGCGTTTGAGGCGCTTGGCAGCTTCGGGGGTGCCATCGGCGACGATCACCTGCCCGGCATGTTGGCTGAAACCGATGCCCACACCTCCGCCATGATGGAAACTGACCCAGGTAGCGCCATTAGCCGTGTTGAGCAGGGCGTTGAGGATCGGCCAATCGCTGACAGCATCAGTGCCATCCAGCATGGATTCAGTTTCGCGGTTGGGGGAAGCCACCGAGCCGGCGTCCAGATGATCGCGCCCGATCACGATCG
>WOZA01000115.1:16982-21408 GCA_011620505.1 Anaerolineaceae bacterium | reverse complement strand
TTAACCTCTGATCTTTTTTAGAATTGCAACGACTTCCTCAGTCTTGAGCACTTTACCATAAGAGACGACCTTGCCATCCACCACCAGCGCTGGCGTAGACATGACGCCGTAGGATGCGATCTGTGCAAAATCTCTGACGTGGTCGATGGTGGTATCCATGCCCAACTGCTCCAGGGCTGCTACAGTAGCGGCTTCGAGCTGGTTGCACTTGGCGCAGCCGCTGCCCAGCACCTTGACGCTTGGGCCCTCCGCCCTGGCATTCACAGCGTTTACAAAGCTGACTTCGTCAATTGGACCACAGCACTCTGAACTCTCGCTTTTCTTCTTTCTAAAATTTGACAATACCATGATAAATTCCTTTCTGAATTAGAATTTCAGCAGCAACTACTCGCGCAGTCACAGCCAGACTTGTTGTTCTTACCTTCGTAGAAGACTTTAAGGTTTTTGGGCAATGTATACCCATTTTCAGTACAACAGGGGGTATTCTGTGATCCAAAAACTGCCTTCAGGATCGCCTCAGCGAGCATTTCCTGGGGAGGCACTTCATAGCTTTGCCCTTCATATTCAAAAATGCGGCAATCCACGATGGAACCGCTGATATCGCTGCAGCAGTCACAGGGGTTCTCCTGTACATTGAAACAAATATCCTGCCCATTAACGCGGACAGTAGGTGAGGATTCAAACCGATACTGTTGGGCGAGTGCTGGTGTTTCCATTTTTGTCTTGCGGTATTCCAGCGCATAACCTGCAAGCTGCAGCACGGGGGAAAGGTTGGTGACAACCTCATCCAGCACCTGTTCGGTGCCGATGCAGCGATCGCAGACTTGCAGGTCGAGATAAAGGTACTCCACCAGCACAGGTTTGGGTTTTCTGCCCTCAATTTTGCCAGGGCGATAATGCTTTGCGGGACTCAGGTCAAGTGGCATGGATTCACTCCTATCAAATAAATGGTTGCAGGGCGTTGAACAGATAGCCCACAAGAATGATCCCGACAATGCAAATTGCTATGAACAATGCCAGTAATTTAGGCTTGATCGCCTTCCGCAGCATTACCATGGACGGGATCGAAAGGGTGGTGACCGACATCATGAAAGACAGGACTGTGCCCAGCTGCGCCCCCTTGAAGAGCAGCGCTTCGGCGATCGGGATGGTGCCAAAGATGTCCGCGTAGAATGGCACCCCCAGCAATGTTGCCAGGATGACGCCAAAAGGATTATTGCGCCCGAGCAAGGCGACCACCCAATTCTCGGGGATCCAGTTGTGGATGAACGCGCCAATGCCGACACCTATTAATATGTAGGGAAACACCTTTTTGAAGGTGGAAACCATCTGTTCTTTGGCGTAGATCAAGCGGTCTTGCGTGGTCAGGTCAGGAGACTCGATATCCACATTTCCTGCTCGCAAGATGAAGCTCTCTATTTGGGACTCCATGTGTAATTTCTCGATCAGAGACCCCCCCAGGATGGCAACCACCAGCCCGAGGATGACATAGAGCACGGCGATCCTTGCCCCGAAGATACTGGTCAACAGCACCAATGAACCAAGATCGACCATCGGCGAGGAAATAAGAAAAGAGAATGTGACCCCCAATGGTAAACCGGCAGAAGTGAAACCGATGAAAAGCGGAACGGACGAACAGGAGCAAAACGGGGTTACCGTGCCGAGTAGAGCTGCAATCGTGTTCGCGCCCAGTCCGTGAAATCTGCTGAGGATTTTTTTACTGCGCTCCGGAGGGAAGAAACTCTGGATATAGCTGATAAAAAAGATCAAGACACATAGCAGCAGGGTGATCTTGATAACGTCGTAGATAAAAAATTGCAGGCTGCCAATCCAGCGATTGGCAGTATCCAAGCCAAATAAAGTAAGAAGCTTCTCTACCAGGGCATTGAGCCACTGCATTCCTAATATTTGATTTTGAATAAAGTCCCAAACCGAGGTCGTCATGAAATACGCTTTCTAAAGGTGGATGTGTGGTTGCAGGGGGGAGAGGCTCAAGGTTCGCAACAATCACACCGATCAGAATCAACGGTAACGGTGGTCAGTTGTTGGACGAGCGAGACAGCCGTGAAAGCGCCTTCAGGGCAAATGCGGTAGTAGGTCCATTTGCCTTCCTGCCGGCTGGTAACGATCCCGGATTCAAGTAAAACTTTCATGTGGTAAGAAAGCCCGGATTGGCCACAGTCAAGATTCTCAAGCAATTTGCAGGCGCACTTTTCGCCGCCGCGCAGCATTTCGAGCACGCGCAGGCGGGTTTCGTCGCAAAAAGCCTTGAACAAGCGTGCCTGGCTTTGATAATCACTATCCATTCTTACCTCACATAAAAATTTTTTGATACACCAACTATAAGCCTCATATCAAATTTTGTCAATCTATTAGGGATATTTTGCCCATTTTGAGCAAATCGTGACCAGACCCCCTACAGAATTTGTTTAATCACTGTTTTTGGTTTACAATATAAAAGGAGAAGAAAATCGAGAAATCCACCAGTCGCTCCGGAAGAGGTTAATTTAAAGTGCCCCGTTTCTGGCGAGTATTGTTGATCTCATTAGTTATTGTCCTCGTGCTATACGGCATTTACTTCGCCCTGGGCAGACCAGTAATCCCCCTGCCAACTATCTCTTACAAAGTTTCCCCCGGACAGCCACTTCACACCATCATCACGTCAGATGGAGCGGATGAGCTTAAGCTGACGCTCAATACTTCTGGCAAAATTGAGATCACCTCAAAAGAGCAATCCGTGGTCGCGCTGAACTATACGCCGGAGACTTTTGGAAATACTCTCGACCTGGGCGAGAGACTGCTTATCGCACAAAAAACCGTCCAAAGTGATGGAGATGTCCCTGAAAGTTCTCCTTTTTTGCGGAAGTTGATCAACTGGGTCATCTCCTATTACTACCATGTCATCCGTTTTCGCTTGTCAGTTTTGCTAACAGCTTTACCATAAAAGCATCGCTCAGTAATCATTTAATAAGAAAGTAGAGGAAATAAACATGAACAAAACACCAACTATTGTTAAACTGCTTCTGGCAGTAATCTTGGTCCTCGGCATTGTGATGGTGCAGCAACCTCCTATGGCAACCGCCGAGATTGCCAAGCAAGAAGTTCCTACCAACCTGGTCCACATCGATATCACCTATGATCCTGGAACAAAGAGCTACAGCATGGGCGGCTTCTCAGCGGAAGAGCTGCGCCAGGTGGGTGCGCCCCAATTCCAGGATGAAATCTGGCAGCTGCTGAGTATGCTTGACAATGTCACCCTCAAAATCCAGGGTGACACGATCAATGTCCTTACTAATGATCAACAATTGCTCTCGCTCGCCTGGGATGCAGCCTCACGTGATATTCTCTATTCGCTCCTCAACGCTACCATCGAGCTCGGGGGTGTTGATATGGCACGAGCTGAAACCTGGCTCGATAAAGCCGATATAGAGATCACCCTGCGTCAATCCAAGGAACTCAGTCAGCCGCTAAAGATCTCGCTGGGCACCCTTGTGCAGGTGCAGGTGGCAAAGAGCGGTGAGTTGAGCGTGGAAGGCTTCCCGACAGGTTACTCTCTTACCCCTGAGACGGTGGAACTGATCAATGCAGCAAACATCGAGAACCTCAAATTGTGCTGGAACAAAGGCGTAATTGATTTGCAAGTGAATGGGCAAACACTACCGCAGGCAACCCTGTACCAGGGCGGCTTGAGCGTGGTTGATAAGGCCTTCGGGCTCAACCTCGGCGATCTCACCCCAATCTTTGACTCAAGCTTTGGCGCTGGGCTGGTCATCGGCGAAGCTGATCCAGTCACTGGCGAGTGCATGCCTTAGCTTACAAGCTGTCGCTGATATTTCAGACCTATTTTAATAGAAGGAGGGCTGACCCTGCAACGTTGTGGTCAGCCTTTCATTTTTAAATATTTCAAGAAAACTTTCGCTCGAGGATCGTATTCGCCTTCAGAGATTTCTTGTTGCACCCCGCCAATTTCTTGTATTCTTTCCCTCACAGCACCAATTTGGTTTTACAATCTATCCAACAACTTCGCTAAAGGACGCCACATGTCTGAAATGAACCTCCTCCGCCACATCACACCCGCTGAACAAGGGCTGTACCTCTTGTTGCCCTTCGAAATGCCCGCCAACACTGCCCGGCTCGACCTGCGCTATTCGTATCAGACGCATACGAGTGAGCCTGTCACCATCACAGAAGGGCAGTTTGCCCGGACCAGGCGCTTGAATATCGTTGATATTGGCCTGATCGCGCCAGATGGCTCTCAGGTGGGTGCCAGCGGCTCGAGCCGCTCGGAGATCATGGTCTCCGAGGTCAGCGCGACGCCTGGCTACCAACCGCATCCGCTTACTCCAGGTAGCTGGCAAATCATTCTTGGCGCATATGTGATCGCTCCGGAGGGGGTTGATGTCAGCATCACGCTTGAATTCACCCC
>WOZA01000115.1:0-16882 GCA_011620505.1 Anaerolineaceae bacterium | reverse complement strand
CCGGAAGAGGTCCAGGCAATTTTCCGGGAAGCCCACAAAAACGGCGCCCTGATCGTCATTAATCACCCATATGAATCGAATTTCGGCTTTCACTATGACCTGGACTCGCTGGATTACGACCTGATTGAGGTGTGGAACGGACCGATGCGCCCCGCCAACCTGGAAGCCGTTGCCCGTTGGGATGCGATGCTCAAGGCTGGTCGCAAGCAAGTTGCCACCTGCGGCAGTGATTACCATGAAGACACGTTTTTCCAACGCCTGGCAAGCCCTTGCATCTATGTTTTGGCTGATTCCAACAGCGACTCCGACATCCTCAAGGCTGTCAAAGCTGGCAGGAGCTACTTCGCCTTCAGCCCCACCAAGCTCCAGCTGCTCCTGGATGTGGATGGGCAGACCTTTGGCGCAAGCCTTGCCTGGCGTGAAGGGATGCAAGCTTCCTTAAAGGCGTTAGCACTGGAGAAAGGTGACATCATCCGACTTATCACGCAGGAGGGAGCGAAAGATATCTTCACCGCCCCGGAAAAGGGAGATTTCGAGACTTCGCTGCCGGTGACAAATCCCGGTTACTGGCGTTTGGAGGTCTGGCGCACCTTCTACAGCTTCCTGCCGCCGATGCCCGCGCTGATCACCAACCCGATCTGGTTTGACAGGACGAAATAAAAAAAGCCCGGAAAAACCCGGGCCATAATACTTTATTCACGCTTAATTCTTAGGCTTCACCATCCCCAAAAGGCGCTGCCAGCCTGGTTTTGTACGCAACTGCCGCATGCGAATCGTCCCGACAATCCCATAAGGAACGAAAAGGACGAAGATGACGTAGATAGCGCCGGTGATGAAGCTCGCCGATTCCCCCATAAACCGCCTCAGGGTGAAATCCAGCAACCGAAACGCAAACGCGCCAACAATCGCGCCGCTGAGCGTCCCGACGCCGCCAATCAACACAATCAGCAAACCGGTCACAGTAAACCCCAAATCTGCTATGGATGGGCTAATGCTTGGTTGGTATAACGCGTGCAACATTCCCGCAGTCGCAGCAGTAAGCGAAGAAATGATCATGACCACAACCTTGAAGATTGTGGTGTTGTAGCCGAGCATCTTCGCGCGATCCTCATTCTCGCGAATGGCAACGCAAACCCTGCCAGTCGGAGAGGCGACAAATCGACGGTAAAAGAGATATGTCGCAACCAGCAACGTTAGCGCGATGACATAGAAACGAAGCCGTTCGGTCACCGGGCTGATAAACGCCGGAACAGGTACGCCCTGCAAGCCCACATCCGCGCCTGTCAGGTTGATCATATCGCTGGACATGACGATGATATGGAAAACCGACGCTAATCCCAGACTTACCAGTGTGAAGGTAATGCCTTTTACCCGCGGCAAGACCAGGCTGAAAAGCAGTGCCTGCACAATCGCCGCCAGCAAAACCAGGAGAACAACACCCCAGAATGGCATTGCCAGTGTTTTGAGGGCAATACCAGTCAGATACGCTGCCACCGCAAAGAACATGGCATGGCCGAAAGATAACAAGCCGGTAATGCCAAACAAGAGGTCAAAACTAAGCGCAAAGAGTGCGAGGATGAAGATCTCGATCCCAAGACCCTCGATGAATTTGGACAAACTGCCCTGGTTACCCCAGATCATAAGTGGCGTCGAACCTTCAAACAAACCAATCAAGAATGGCGCAAGCAGCATTACTGCGAAAAATATCAGGATGCCGCGGTTTTTTGTGAGAAAACTAGAGTTATTTTTCATATCTATTCCTTGCTTCCCAACAAGCCACCCGGCAGAATCAGCAGAACAATTACCATCAGCAGCACCGTGGATGCGGGCACCAGGGGCGGAGAAGGTTTAAACACAACATCCGTAAATGGCAGGGGAATGCCAATTTGACCGTATTTGATCATAAATTGTTGAATCAGACCCACCAGCAGCGAACCTAAAGCTGCTCCCGGGAAACTCGTCAGACCACCAATCGCCAGGGCAATCAGAGCGCTCAGCAGCAATCTCTCCCCCATCACAGGGGTTAATCCAGTGGATGGTGCCGCCAGGGCGCCGCCAAAAGTGGCCAGACCAACACCCAACGCAAACACCAGGGTGAATACCCGTCTCACATTGATACCAAGTGCTTCCACCATCTGGCGGTCCTGCACCCCAGCGCGGATGATCATCCCGATGCGTGAGCGTTTAAGCAGGATCCAAACCACAATCAGCACGATGATGCCGACAATCGGAATGAAGATTTCATCATACACTCTCACCCGACCGCCTAACAGGAAAACGGTAGAGCAATTGTTTTCAAGCAAATCCGCCAGATTGGTGGCAGGGCAGGCTCCGCCGGTACCAGTGAAAAACTCGGGTTTTGGCCAGACAAATTCAGGTCTGCCCCAAACAGCCTGCACAATTTGCAGACCGATCGTCCCGAGACCAAGAGTGAGCATAAGTTGGTAAATAGGGCGGCTATACAGTGGGCGGATCAGGGTGGTTTCCATCAGAGCGCCCAAGCCTACTCCACTCAGAATTGCAATCAAGATGGCAATCACGAAGAGCCAGTTGGTACTCATGGCAAACATCCAGCTCGTAATCTGTGCATTAAACACCGCAGCGAGGATGCCGCCAAGCAACAGGAGGGCAGGGACCAAAAACTTACGCCAGTTGATAGTTTGTGATCTGCTCTCATTCCGGTTAAGCAGCGCAATGCCAAATGCTGAAATCGCGCTGCTCACCAAAAGACCTGCAATTGCCAGGAATGGGGAGATTTTTTCAAACGTAACCTCGGCAGGGATGATCCGTAAACCCTGATCAGCCATGTAAGAGTACGTGATCGGGCTCTCGGAATAATTGTTCAGGTTCCAAATTGCAATTGGGTAGCGAGTCAGAACCAATGCCAGCAGCCCCAAGCCCGCCAGGATCAAGAGCCAGGAGATTATTTTCCTGGCCTTGGGCGCCAGCTGAATACGACTTGCCAGGCGTCCCCAGAGAGCCGATAAAGAAAAACCAGCAAGGATCAGGAGAACCGGAGTCAAGACATCAATAAACGTGTCAGGTCGGACGTACACAGTCCATCCCACGTAGGCGCCGATCATGTACAGGGTGCCTTGGGCAAGATTGAGCACATCCAGCAGACCAAAAATCAACGAGAAACCAGCTGCTACCAAAAAAGTGACTGATCCAGTAGAGAAACCGCGCAGCACGGTAATGAGTACGTCCCTGCCAGACATACCGCGGGCCGCCACGAACAGGAAGGCTGCGATAATGACGAGAATGATGATTGCTTTGGAGTTTTTTCGTAAATTCGTTTTCATAGTTAGACCTACGCAGCCCCAAGGTAACGATGTATCATGGCTTTGTCCGCTTCCAGGTCTTTCATCAACCCGGATGCAACGGATTTTCCTTCTTCGATGATCACGAAGTACTTAGCCAATTTACTCGCCACAAGAAAATTCTGTTCCACCAATACCACCGTGCTCTGCTCGGATAACTGGCGAATAGCGTCAATCATATGTTCAATGATCACTGGAGCCAACCCTTCACTGGGCTCGTCGATGAGGAGCAGGCTGTTATCTGCCACCAATGCCCTGGCAATCGCCAGCATCTGCTGCTGACCCCCCGAAAGGTCGGTACCTCTCAAATTGAGAAATTTTTTCAGATCGGGGAAAAGGTCAAAAATAAATGTGCGCTTTCTATCCAGATCGCCCTTGTTTCTCTCGGCAATTTTGAGGTTCTCCTCAACGGATAAGTCCCGAAAGATGGCTCGATGCTCAGGGACAAAGCCAATGCCGAGCGCCGCAATCTCAAAAGGCGGCATGCCCTGAACTTCCCTGCCCTCAAAAATCACCTTTCCTTCACGCACAGATGCTAGTCCAAGAATGGATTTCAGAGTGGTTGTTTTACCTGCACCGTTGCGACCGAGCAGCGCCGTGATAGATCCTTCTGGAACCACAAAATCGACATCTTGCAGGATGTGAAATTGATTGATAAAGGAATGGATATTCTTTACCTCGAGGATATTGCTCATATTATCTCCATCCCCATTGATTTCTAACGATATGCTGCAAGGGAACATTCCTATACCTTAAGGTCATAGAGCCCTCCCAGGTATGCAGTTTGCACTTCATGATTTGCCGCAATTTCAGCGGGGGTGCCTTCCGCCAGCACTTTGCCCTGATGCATGACAGTGATCTTGTCGGATACACTCATCACTACATTCATGTTATGTTCAACCAGGACGACGGTCTTTTCTCCGGATTGCTGAACTTCCTGGATCAGTGTGATCAACTCCGGCACCTGTTCGGTCGCCATGCCTGCCGTGGGCTCATCCAGGAGCAACACCTCCGGATCAGGCGCGAGGATCATACCAAGTTCCAGCTTACGTTGATCTCCATGCGAAAGCACTCTGGCAGGCAGCAAAGATTGGCTTTTCAAACCAACTCTTTCAACAACTTCGGCGGTGCGTTCTTCGCAGCGATCCATTTTTGCGGTGTCCATCAGGAAGTGGAAATTATTATCTTCCATTGCCTGAGAAGCCAGGCGAATGTTTTCGTGCACAGTCAGATTGGGGAAAATGTTGGTGATCTGAAAAGACCGTCCTATCCCAAGGTGAATCATGCGGTGAATTGGCTTCCCCGTCAGGTCCATGCCTTTGTAGAACACCTTGCCACTGGTCGGCTTTAGATTGCCGCTCAACAGATTAAAGAAGGTGGTCTTCCCAGCACCATTAGGACCAATAATGGCATGCAGTGTGCCAGCCTGGATCTTGATGCTGACGTCGTCCACCGCTGCCAGTGCACCAAAATACTTGGTCAAATTCTGCGTTTCAATGATAGTCTCTCGTACCGTCATAACTTCTCAATTCTTTTTTGATTTGCGGATGAAATAGAGGTTTTCCAGTGTCCCTGGAAGCCCGCAAAGCCTCCAGGGACACACAATAAAACGATTAGTTGCCGGACAGACTGCCGATGGGCAGATCACCACAGCGGTCCTGGAGAGCTTCCGGAAGCAAGCAGGGAGGCTCTGGGCGGGTGGTGTCGACATAGGAGTAGTAATTGCCGGTGGGATCAGTGACATTTTCCAGCTTGAGAATGTACATATCCTGGATGGCAACATGGTCTTCGGGGCGGATATAGATGGTGCCCTTGGGGCCTTCGAACTCAAGACCTTCCATGGCAGCGACCAAAGTCGCGGGGGTAACATCGCCGTTGGTCTTCTTGAGGGTCTCGATGATCATGATGGCAGCATTCATACCATCAGCGTCGAAGAGGTCAGGATAGACGCCATAGCGACCGCTGGCTTCGGCCACGAGGAAATCATTGGCGGGGTTCTTAGGGGCAGACCAGTGGTAGACGATGCCGGCGGTGGTGCCGACGGCATTGCCGTAGAAGACTGGAGTCAAGGCATTATCAATGAAAGTGGTACCGAGTTCCATGGTCTCAGTGACGCCCTGGTCCTCGGCGGCCTGGACGAGGGAGATGAAGCCCGAGCCAGCCCAGGTGACGATGTAGGCTTCTGCGCCAGAAGCAGCGATCTGCTCCATGTAAGGGGTGAAATCGGTGGTGGTGGCAGGAGCGAAAATATCATCAGCAACAAACGTGCCACCCTCCAGGGTGCAGGCGTCGCGGAAAGCTTCAGCAGAGCCGTGCCCGAAGGCGTAGTCAGCAGCAATCTGGATGAAGGAGGTGTATTTGGCTGTTAGGGCTTTGCACTCGTTAATGGCATCCTGGTAGTTGTTGCGGGAGGTGCGGAAGGTGAACTCATTGAAGTCCTTGCCGGTAATGTCATTGGCTGCAGCAGGCGCAACAATCAGGGGAACTTCATTGGCGAGGGCAATACCCTGCAGAACAGCAGTGCTGCCAGAAGAGGCAGTGCCAACCAGGAAATCAACTTTCTGGATGTCTATCAGTTCATTGGCAACAGTGGTTGTGGTCTCCGGTAAACCAGCGTCATCACGCACAAAAACCTGGATTTCGCAGTTGTCAATCTTGAAGGTGTTTTCCTGGGTTTTAGTAAAATCAAACACAGGACCAGCAGATCCTTCAGAACCGGTTGCGTATTCCATGCCGAGCATAAACGAACGCTGCATCATGACACCGTAAATAGCCAGAGGACCGGTGATGTCAGTGATCAAACCCACTTTGATGGGTTCTGCACAAGTTAGACCCGCAGCAGGTTCTTCTGTAACAACTGGTTCTTCGGTTGCCACTGGTTCTTCAGTTGCTACTGGGGGTTCGGTTGCCACCGGTTCTTCAGTTGCCACTGGGGGTTCGGTGACGATCGGAGTTTCGGTGGGTTGGGCGCAGGCGCCCAGGACCATACTCGCTACGAGCAGCATGGCTACAACAAAAAACATCGACTTTTTCATTTTTTCTCCTTGTAATTAGTCGTTTAATGATTGCCGGCGACTTTTTTGTCGCAGACTTTCTTAATTAAGTTACTCCCGCCCACTGTGTTTCAACACAAAGCCCATGAGCAGCGTGTTGAGTGGTTCGGGTTTATCCAGGCAGAGCGCATGCCCTGCACCGGGGACAACCACATATTCAGCCTGAGGGATGCGCGCCACCATCATTTCAGCCAGTTTGGGTCCTTTGATCTGGTCTTCCTCCCCCACCACGATCAAAGTTGGGCTGGTTATCTGACTCAACTGATCTGTGATATTGTACGAAGTAAAGGCATCCATCAGTTTTACAAAAGATGTCAGATTCAGTTTAGCAAAATTATCGTGCGCTGCAGGCAAGAAAGCCTCATTCTTCTTGAGATACTCTTCTCCAAAATTCAGGAAAACTGACGTATGAAAGAGCAGATCGGCGTCGTTGCGCTCGCCTGCAAGCTTCCATGGGTAGGATTGCAGTTTCAGCATCAACGGCACCTCAGACACGCCATCAATCACCATCAGGCTCTTCGTCTTCTCCGGATAGCGTAAGGCGAAAACCAGGCTCACTTCTGAACCGTACGAAATACCCGCGATGTGGGCTTTTTCAATTCCGAGCGCGTCCAGCAAAGCTGCCAGATCATCGGCATGCAATTCCATCGAGTAGGGACCTTCGGGATGATCTGACTGCCACATCCCCCTACAATCATACAACAAAACGCGGAAATGCTTTGAAAGCGCCTGCGTTTGGAAATACCAGCTGGCAGTGCTCATCATGATGCCGTTGGAGAGCACGACCACTTCCCCGTCTTCGGGTCCATGAAGTTCATAATAGAGATTGATGTTGTTGACGGCGATCCTGGGCATTTTACGATCTCCTATGCGGGTTCAAACGCAAGGAACTTTTTCGCGGATTCGCCTTCACCGCGGACGACAAAAGTCTGTTTGAGAGGCATCCCGATTTTTATGGTCGCCGGATCGTTGAGATCCAGACCAACGATTTGTGCGCTGATGCGCGGACCTGCCTCCAGAGCTACAATCCCAACACAATAGGGGTTTTTGGCGTTATAGCCAGCCTCCGCCATGCTTGTAGGGGGAACATAGATAACAGTAAATGCCGCCAGTGTACCTTTGCCATTGGTCTCGATTCGTTCCACCTTGTCGGAATGGCAGTTGGGGCATATTTGTCGCTGTGGGATAGAAATGTTGCCACAGACAAGGCAGCGGGAACCGATTAGAAGGTCTTCCGCGATAGCCTCGTGAAAAGCTTTTGAGTGCAAGGCATGGTCTGTCATCTTAATTCCTCTTTTCGAAAATGTGCACCACACAGGTCTGCCCGGTGCCACCCACATTGTGGGTCAGGGCATGCCTTAGGTTGCCGCGCAGCTGGCGTTCACCCGCCAGACCATGCATCTGCTTCCAAACTTCCACCACCTGCCCTACTCCTGAGGCGCCAACGGGATGACCTTTGGATTTAAGACCGCCACTGGTATTGATTGGGTGGCTGCCATCGCGTGCGGTCTGACCGTTCATAGCCGCCTTCCAGCCTTCTCCACGAGGGAAAAAGCCCAGATCTTCAATCGCCATGATTTCAGCAATGGTAAAGCAGTCATGAACTTCCGCAAAATCGATGTCATCGGGGGTTAGACCCGCCATTTCATAAGCATGTTTTGAGGCTTTTGCTGCGGCGGGCACTTCGCTCAGAGATGCTCTCTCAGCCAAAGCACCATCACTTGCCTGACCGGAGCCCACCACAAAAATCGGTTCATCCGTGAATTTGGCAGCCAACTCTTCGCTTACCAATAGCACTGCCGCTGCCCCATCTGAGACCGGAGAGCAATCAAACAAGCGCAGTGGCCAGGCAATCATTGGGTTCGATTTAGGATCCTTGAGGAAAGCCATTTCGTCTGCCCACTCAGGGATTGGCAAACCTTTCTGGGCAGCTTTGCGCTGTTTGCTGATCATTACATCCTTTATCGACTGGTTGAACTGAGCCTTCTCATTCAAACCACCGTTTTCATGATTCTTGATGCCTACACGCAAGAGTGCGTCGGGGTCAGCCTTGTACCGGTCAAGATAAGCGGTTGCCATCGCGGCATAAAAACCAGGAAAGGTGAAACCTGCCGGGATCTCAAACAGCGAGTCGGCTGCCAGTGCCAGAGCATCCGTCACCTTCGCCCCTGGGAGGTCGGTCATTTTTTCCAGTCCACCCACCAGCACCACATCCACCTCTCCCGAAGCGATTGCCAGCACGCCCTGGCGCAAAGCCACGCCGCCACTGGCACAGGCATCCTCAATTCGGGTACTTTCTACTGGTGAAATCCCTACCCAGCTTGCCACAATCGGCGCCAGATGCGCCTGGTTCTCGAAACAATCGGATGTGAAGTTGCCCATGTAAAAGGCTTCGATATCCTTGGGATCAAAACCTTTCTGAACACTTTGGCGAAGCTCCTGAAAAGCCTCCACAAACAAATCCCGGGAGGTCTTTTCAGGGAATACGCCAAATTTGCTCATCCCTACCCCCACAACAGCTACCCCGCGCGATAATTTCTTTGCCATACCCTAATCCTCTTCCTTTATATATGTGACAGCGCCATTCAAGTCCGTTGGTCTGGCATGTTCACCAGCTGCTACCAATTTCATTTTGAGCAGATTATTTTCTATCTTGTAGCAGCCTTCGTACTTCCCAACCAAACCGAAAGTGTGTTTCTGCTGGTCCATATCAATCAGACCTTCATCTGCCTGCCAGGTCCCGCTTGAAACGATTCCTAAGGCATCGTAGTGGGATTCAAAAGTGCCATCCTCGAGAAAAAGGAAGAACAAACCGGGGTAAGACTGATCTTCAGTCTCTGTCCACTTGCCAAGTAATGATTTATCCATCTAATCTCCTCTTAAAAGAACTGTTTATCGGGTACAATGCCCAATCGGTGGCACTCTTCCCGGATCGACTCCCTGAAATCAGGATGCGCGATCTTGATCAGGGCTTCCATGCGCTTCTTCACCGACAGCCCACGCAACTGGGCATTGCCGTACTCGGTCACAATCGTGTCCACATCCTGGCTGGGGACTGTCACGCCTGCGCCTGGAGCCAAGGTTGGCACAATCGTCGAAATGGTGCCATTCTTAGCCGTCGAACGCAGAGCAATGATTCCCTTTCCGCCTTGCGACATTTGCGCCCCCCGGTGTGTGTCAAGCTGACCGCCAGTGCCGCTGAATTGGCGCGTCCCGATGCTTTGGGAACAAACCTGCCCAAGCACATCCACCTGGATGGCTGTATTGATGCTGATCATCTTGTAGTTTTGCGCGATGACATAAGGGTTATTCACATAACTACCCCGTAAGAGCAGTACGTCCGGGCAGTCATTCATAAAATCGTAGAGGGGCTGTGTACCGATCGCAAAGGTAGCCACATACTTTCCTGGATGCAGGGTTTTACGGCTGTTATCTGCCGCCCCGGCTTTCCAGAGTTTGTAAATTCCGTCGACCAGTAGTTCCGAGTGGATCCCAAGATGGCGGCGATCACTGATGAAATCAGCCAGAGCTGTAGGCATGCTGCCAATGCCCAGCTGGACAGTGCAGCCGTCTTCGATAAACTCCGCCACATTCCGCCCGATTTGTTCGTCGATCTCGTTTGGTTCAGCTGCAGGTACCTGCACCAGGGAACTGTTGAAGTGTACAAAGTAATCTACCAACGAAATTGGGATGACCACATCACCGTCTGTCCAGGGCAGGTTTTCGTTCACTTCCAAAATCACCAGATCTGCCACGTCGACCATATCGCGCTCAACGACCGCACCCATCGAGAGGGAAACCAACCCATCCGCATTTGGAGGTGTGCAGACGCCAAGCAACATGTCGAGCCGTCCGCCATGCCCCAGCAGCTTATCAAAACCAGCTTGATGCAGGTTATTGGGCGTGTACGACACCCTCCCCTCGCCATGCACTGCCCGATCAGGCGCGCCGTAGAACCAGTTTTCGTTAAAAAAGCGCCCTTCCATCTCGGGTTTCATGAAGATGTCGTATGGGCGCATCGGTAAACAGGTCCAGGTGGTGACATTCTGCAGTCGGTAAGCCTGCCTTCCAAGCTCCTCCAACAAACCCACGGGTTCAGACGCCGCAATGCCAATTTGGAGGGTCATCCCTGAGCTGACTTTGCTAATAGCTTCAGGAATCGTAATGGTTTTTTGCTTATACTCTTCTTGCCAGCTCACGACCCAGCCTCCATTAAGGCATAATAAAACATGCGGCAGCCTGGTTGTAACCTACACCAGAGCCACAGAATACTACACGCATACCAGAAGTGATCTTGCCCAACTTCACGGCATCATGGAAAGCGATCGGCAGACAAGCGGAGCCCATATAGCCCCATTTGTCCATCACATAATGCGCCTTCTCAACCGGCAGACCAAGGTTGCCCATAACCAGCTTAATGCTGTTCAGATTCACCTGGGTGAAGATGATGTGATCAATCTCGCTCAGCTCGAACCCGCCGTTGGCAGCGCATTCGCGCACGCGGGCCGGCCAGCCTTCGTGATTAACCGACGCGGGGAAAGGCGTAAGCAGTCTCACTTTGGTGCGGCCAGCTTCGACGCTCTCGACCGTGGCAGGTTCGTAAGTGCCACCGGAGTAAATTCCCCAGTGCTTATGGTAGGAGCCATCGGCTTTAATCGAACTGGACACAAAACCAGGCTTATCCGCTGCGCCGACGACCGCCGCACCAGCGCCATCACCGTAGAAGAAGGCGGTGACATCGTGCTTGTTGTCGGAAAGTTTGTGCATCATGTAAGCACCGATCACAAGGATGTATTTCAGATGCGGATTAGTGGCGATCAAGCCGGCAGCCTGTGTCAGAGCGGTTGGGAAGGAGGCGCAGGCGCATCCAACATCCCATGTGCCGGCGTTGACACAACCAAGTTTGTATTGGGTAACAACAGATGTGGCTGGAGTGATGTAATCCGGGCTGTCAGTGCCCACTATCACCAGATCAATATCCTCAGGGGTCAACCCGGCGTCAGCGATGGCTGCTTTTCCTGCTTCTGTCGCCAGGTCCGAAGTCGCCCAGTCATCCGGGGCGTAAAATCGGGTCTTAATCCCACTGCTATTCTCAAACTTGAAAACAACCTCTGCCAGTTTTGGGTTGACCTCACCCATCCATTGAGCAAAAGTTTCATTAGTGATTTCATTTTCGGGAATGTACATCCCGGTTCCTAAAATGGTCGCGTAACGAGTCATGTTCTTTTTCCTTTCAGTTGATAGTTGCTCTTCGATGATGGTGAGGGCTCAACTATGTTCCCAAAACGATGCCGCCGTCCACACTGATCACCGCGCCGTGAATGTAAGATGCCTCGTCACTTGCCAACCAGGCATACACGTTGGCGATTTCTTCTGGCTTGCCAAGCCGCTTCAGAGGAGTATTCGCAGCCATACCGGCAAGCACATTCTCGGGCATCTTCAGGACCATTTCGGTCAGGATGAAGCCGGGAGCGACAGCATTAACGCGGATCTGGTATTTACCCAGTTCTCTCGCCCAGGTCTTGGTCATACCAATTACCCCGAATTTAGTCGCGGCATAGTTAGTCTGACCAAAGTTGCCATACAGCCCCACAACGCTGGAGGCGCTCACGATTGCGCCACCGCCCTGCTTGATCATGTAAGGCACCACAGCCTGTGTGCAATTGAAGACACCTTTCAGGTTGACCGCAACCACAGCATCGAAGGCTTCTTCACTCATCTGGCCGACCACTTCGCCATCCTTAAACTTCACGAACTGGCTGTCGCGCGTGATGCCGGCATTGTTGATCAAAACATCAATCCTGCCGTACTTCGCAGCAACTTCATCGATCCATGCCTGGACTTCCTGGCGGTTGACCACATTGACTTTCCAAAAACCGGCATCATTGCCCAATTGTTCAGCCAATGCTTTGCCAGCTTCCTCATTCACATCGCAGATCACTACTTTTGCGCCTTCGGCTGCGAATTTTTCAGCCGTTGCTTTGCCGATTCCAGCGGCACCACCAGTGATGATACAAACTTTGTCTTGCAAACGCATTCCAGTCTCCTTTATTCAATTTTTCCAGAAATTATTAACGGAAATATCCAGCATTCTTAGTTTACTGGCATGGGGTTACAAATCGGTAACAAATCTCACCAAAATTTAACCTTTTTGTGAAGAGATTTTTTATAGAAGGCGAATTGAGGGTGTCCCCTTTAACTTGTCAATTCCTGAAATAAAGCCCGCAGGTTACTTGACTCCACCCCATAAATTTTACGGCCAATGTCCATCGCCTGGTTATAGACCTTGCGCACCATGCTGATGTTTCCCAGGGCATGATAGATCCGCATCTGATACTGATACCCCACTTCCAGCAGTGGCTCCTGCCTGACCATACGGTTACTTAGTTCAAGCCCTTTATCGAAATCCTTGCCCGCGATTGCCGCTTCGATTACTTTGCCCAGGCAATCCAGGTAGAGGCGGTGGTAATACTGCACTTCAGGCATGAAAGCTTCCTGTAACTGCTCCCCCTCGAGCATTCTTCCTTTGTAGAGAGCCAGCGCCCGTTCTTTATCTTCCCCTCGCTGACTCAAAGCCAGTTTTTCAAATTGCTCGGTGTCCAGATTGATTCTCATCTGCGGATTCAGTTGGTATTGTTCACCATTACGGATGACAAACTGTGCGGCTTCCTTGGGTGGACGGTCTGGCTCCAGCGTCTGGTTCAGCGAGCTAAGGGTTACTTTGAAGTTGTTGGCAGCAGTAGATTCATCCGCATCCGGCCAAAAAAGAACTGCCAGCTGCTCTTTACTCATCCCTTTCCCCGAGTTGACCGCCAGCGCCTGCAGGAGTTGGCGGGCCTTCTCCCTTTTCCATTGGTCCGCAGGTATCAGGTGCTTTCCCTTTCTCGCCTCAAACCCGCCAAACAAATTCAGACTCAGGGAGTAACCAGGAAGATAATTGCCCACACTAACAGGAATATCCTTGAGGATTTGGTTGATTAAATCCGGTAGCAACCCTATTTCCCGCGCGCGCAGTACCAACGGATAGAATACAAACGGATCATCCGGTCCCAGGAAAGAACCACGCGTCAGCAGGAATTGGTATTGATGTTTCTGCACCATTTCCAAGCCCTGCTCAAGGAATAGCAGCGCGGAACTCTTGTACCCCTGTTTGTCGGCCGTGTACGCTTCCCAAAGTAAAGCCGCCGTCCTGGCCAGGTTATCATTCAACTTCTTTGCCAGTGAATCCGCTACCGAAAGGATACTGCTCGCGGCTTCGAATTCCCCGCCCATCGCCAAAGCAGCGCTTAAGGAGATCCTCACCATCAACCCAATCCACTCATCTCCGGCATTGGCAGCAATTAACAAGGCGCGATCCCCAATGCGTTTGGCCTCATCCAGGCTGCCGGCATACCCAACCAACCGGCAGAGACCCCATAGCGGCTCCACATGAATCCGTACGATATCCACATGCTCGATCGCGAATTCATACAATTCCCGAATTTCCTGCACTCCCTGCGCGTCCAAGCCCTGGGTCAGATCCAGCTGCAGGGCGTGCCCTAGACGGACCTTGGCAACAGCCTCCACGTAATTCGCTTGTAACTGCCGTGATACCTGCAATCCCATTTCGGCATAATGCCGTGCGCTGACATAATCTCCCCGCAAAGAATGAAAGAGTGACAGTAAGAGGGTCGCTTCGCGGTGGAATCGTTGTGGTCTAACTATTCGTTGTTCGGCGGTTCCGGGCTCAAGTTTTGCCAGCAATTGCAGCCCTTCATCCAACCGTCCGGTCCGCAAGAGCAAGCGAGCCTCAATATACGCCTGTGCTTCGGCGTACATCGAAGAAAGCTGGCGCGCCTTCTGCAGACTCTTCTCGGCTTCGAGCATGGCCCCTTTGTTGACCTGGTTCTCAGCAATTTGAGTCAGTAAACCGGAGACTTCCAATGGATACACCACTGGGTCGAGCAACTCCAGTGCCCGGTCGAGAAATTGCTCGGCGTTCACCGGGCGCAGCGTGTCCAGGTAGACCTGGGCTTGTCCGCGCACTGCCAGGCTCACCCCCCAGGTATTTCCGAGATTCTGGTATAAACGCTGCGCCGCGCGGTAGTACTCAAGCGCCATGTCGAAGTTTGCTTCTGTGCGTTCCACCTCCCCCAACAGATAATTCCCGTAGGGGTATTGGCTCATTTCATCTGCGGGCAGCTTCCCAAGCCAATAACGAATGCTCTGCTTAAGACCGGACTGTAGCAAACGCTCACCGACCTCATCCAAAATTTGGCGCAGCCTGCCAAAATCCTCTGCGGAGATCAAGTGCGAAATGGCTTGCTCCCAGTAATGATGCGCGCTGAAATAGCTGGCTAATTTTCGATGCAGCCCTTTCTTGAGCTCTTCATTCTTCGAAAGCCGGCTGAGCAGAAACTCCCTGAAAATGTGATGGTAGCGGAACACATCGGGTTTCATTTGCTCGATGAACAAGCCTGAGCGGAACAGATCACTCAGCGTGTCTGCGCTGTTTTGACGGTCAAGTAAAAAGTCGCAGGTATCACTATCCAGGAATTGCAGCACCGAGGTTTTGATCAGAAAATCCTGCCGCTCTTCGGATTGCCTATTCAGCACTTCATCCGCGAGATATTCAAATAAGTTTCCCAGCGAGCTGCCGCTCTCCTCTTCGAGCAGGCTCTCCAAAGACATGTTTGGCAAGGCTTTAATCGATTGCCAAACCACCTGCAGCCCAATTGCCCAGCCTTCGGTGCGCTGATACAGCCTGGTAAGGGCATCCTTGGGCAGGTTCAATTGATAAGTTGAGCGATACAACTGGTCGGTTTCATCCGGAGAAAAGCTGAGAGTATCCTTATCGATCTCCAGCAGCCTGCCCTTAACGCGCCATTTGTTGATAGAAGGAAATTCGGGTTGTGTGCGGCTCAGGATCATCACGTGCAGGTTGGCTGGCAGATGCTCGATAAACCAATCCATCATGCCCAGAATCTCATCCGACTCATCCAGACTCTGGAAATCATCCAGCACAAAGAGGGCTTCCTCTTTTAATAAGGAAGCAATGGAGTTTATCAGCGTGATGAGGCATTCCTGCAGGTCAACATCGCTGTCTTCCAGCACCCGCAGTGCCGGGAGACCAATCTTGTGACCCTGTTGATTGAAAGCAGAACAGAGATATGTCAGGAACAAACGCGGATCGCATTCATTGCGCGAAATGGTATACCAAAAATATGGCAGCCTGGTGGATTTGATCAGGCTGAGAGCCGAAGTTGTTTTGCCATAACCCGTCTCTGTGACCAAGGTGGTCAGAGGGTAGTCAAGGCTCTGCTTCAGCAGTTGAAGCACCCTCGGACGGTCAAGAATGGAACTTTTCTGCGCCGGCGGTGTGAGCTGACTCAGAATAATTTGGTTTCTGTGAGTCATCAGAACTTTATTTTATCATCTACCGTGACCCTTCACAGCCCTCCCCAGGACCACAGCCACTTATAAGCGGCAAGCTATGCCGCTACAACCCTCTTTCCCCCCGCTGGTAGGGGGTGCCCAGGGCGGCGGGAGCGCCGATGCGCTTCTTGCGTGCCGCGGAGCTGCCCCAAATCAGGGCGATGATCGTCAGGATATAAGGCGTCATCTGCAGGAAGAAAACCAGGTTCGTATTAAAGAAGAACGGGTTCGCCACCCCAAACAAAATTCTCGGGCCCTGCAGATCGAGCGTGAAGCGGCGTAAAATACCAAACAAGTAACCGCCCAAAGCCGCCCGCCAGGGGTTCCAATGAGCAAAAATCACCAGCGCCACCGCAATCCAGCCCTGTCCATTGACGGTCAAATTCGAGTACCATCCCGGGGCAATGGCAACGCTGATAGCAGCCCCAGCCAATCCCGCAAAACATCCCCCGATGAAGGTATACAGATAGCGGGTGCGGTAGATATTGACGCCCAACGTGTCAGCAGCAGCAGGGTTTTCCCCCACAGCGCGCAGATGGAGACCCGGACGGGTTTTGTTGATGAAATACGTGACAACCGGCACCAGCAAGTAGCCAAAATAGACCAACAGGTTGTGATCAGCAAAGGCAATCGGACCGAGATATGGGATCTGCGAGAGCAGAGGGATGCTGGCGTGGGGGATGACGGGCGCAGTCTGACCGGTGAGTCCATCTCCCAGGACCAACGCCAGTCCTGTGCCCAGAAAGGTGAGCGAGAGCCCGCTGACGGTTTGATCGGCTTGAAAATGGATGGTGACAACGGCGTGGGCAAGGCTCAGCAGTCCTCCCGCGGCGATGGCAGCCAGCAGACCAAGCCAGACATTACCGGTGGTGAAGGCAACCCTAAAGCCTGCCATGGCGCCCACGAGCATCATGCCTTCAACACCCAGGTTTTGGATGCCCGCGCGTTCGGTCAGGATCTCGCCGATGGCAGCGATGAGCAAAACTGTGCCGGTGGAAATTCCGGAGCGGAAGATTTCAATCCAGTTCATTGGGCGGTCTCCTGTGCAGGGCGAACCCATTTGATTTCATATTTGAGGAGGACATCACTGCTGAT
>WOZA01000027.1 GCA_011620505.1 Anaerolineaceae bacterium | reverse complement strand
GGGCAATCATCGGAGTGAAGGTTGGTGTCGCGCCAGAGGTGGGGCTGGGAAGGTTTGTCAGCGTGAGGACCAAATTACTGGACTTGGTATTATTACGAAACATGACTGACCCAACAGCAATCGCTGCCACTGCCACCAAGCCAAGCCCGGCATAGATCAATTTCTGCTTGAGTGCTTTGCGCTCTTGTTTTCGGAGGATATTCTCAATCCGCTCAGGAGAGGTGTATTGGACGGTCAGCGCTGTGACGTTATCATCCACATTACGTCCTTCAGCCAAACCGGTCATTTTTACAGCCGCGGCGTTGGGCTGAGTCTCAGTCTGGATGGCGTGAACGATTTCATCTTCACGCACAAAACGTTCCCCCTTGGTATCCGACTTGATCAACCCATCCGAGCAGAGCAGGATGGTATCTCCCAATTTGAGCGGCAAGCCCTGAATCCCAATCTTGGCTGCTGTCTGGCGGTCTTTGTCCTTCAGGTATAGACCAATATCAGCAAATACTTCTTTGCGGATGCCGATCGCGTTCACCAACACATCCGCGTTAGGCGCGTTCGGATCCGTTCCCTTAATGTTGGAATAGGAATGGTCAAGGGTAAGCTGCATCACCTTGCCGGATTCCTGGATCCAATAAGCACGGCTGTCGCCTACGTTACCAACATAAAAGCGATCCTTGTAAAACACACCGACCACCAACGTGGTGGAAGCATCCACATTGCGAGTCACAACGTCTTTATAAACGACATGATTAGCGTACTTTATGGCATTTGTGATCAATAGTGCAATGTCAGATTCATCACTGTTGGTTATGTAGGAAACAACAGAATCGATCGACAGCTGAGCCGCCAGTCCGCCGTTATCCGCGCTGCCAACGCCATCAGCCACAATTGCGACCAACAGGTCTAGCCCTCCAGCAGTTCGCAGTTCAGTTACCTTTCCGCGGTCCTCATACTGACGCCGTGTATCGCCAACGACGCTGCTGAGACCTGTCAGGAATTTTCCTTGCTTTAGTGAAGTTGTCTGAGACATAGAATTCCAATCACTTTCCTAAGTTACACCCTTGGTGGACGATATTTTTGTTCAAGCAGATCGATAATCCTGCCCATTGAAGGTCGTTTCTCGGGGACTGGCTTTAATATAGCCCTGATCAAGTCAGCGATATCATTTGGCAGGTTTGGGTTTTCCTTGATAAATTTTTCATCAAAATTCCGCCCTATCAAAGTGGTGCGGATGTCTTTTGCATTGCCCCGGAAAGGCAGACTACCCGTGAATAATTCATAAACGATAAGTCCGAAACTCCAGACATCCTGGGGTTCTGGTCTCAATGAGAATTCTTCCGGGATTAAGTGTGAAGCCTTCATGACCCTTTCAGGGCTGGCATACTCCAGCGTATAGCTGGATTCAATCAAAGACAGGGAGTTCTTGCCGTCGCTCGCCAGGGCAAAATCAATCAACACCGGTTGAGGAACATAAGAAGGCGTTGGAGCAGCCTTAAATAGGATATTATCGGGTTTAATGTCCCTATGACCGTAGCCCTTGGCATGGATGAAAGCCAGGGTTGTGGCAAGCTGGTAGAGAAACTCGATCTTCCAGTCAAAAGGAAACTTCACAATTTTTTCCATCCACTCTGCCAGAGTCTTGCCTGGTAAGTACTCCATTATGAAAAAGCTGGGCTCGTTTTCCACACCCGTCGCACGCAATACAAACTGAGCTTTATTTAGATGGAAAATCGGATAAAGCCTCAGGATGCCGGGATGCCTCCAGTCAGGTCGGCTCAATAAAGAAGCTTCGTGGCGCAGCAGAACATCCTCATCCACCACGTTCCCGCCGTCACTATGCGCAAACTTGACTGCCGCTTTTAGCTCAGGCTTGTTGACTGGGCGCGCGAGGTAAACTGAAGCGGTTCCTCCGCGCGATGAAAGTGGGCCTTCGATCACAAAGGAGTTGTTAAGCATCAACCCCGATTTAATGTTCACTTATTTCTCCCTTAAATCTTCAAAAAGAGAATCGAAGTCATCTGGCTCACTGGTAGGTCCAAATAAGTCATCTTCCACCACCGTCTGTGTCATACCGCTTAGTCCTGCGGATTCCTGTTCGTGATCATCCATGACCAGTACCTGGGTTTTTCGGTATTCATCCGGCGATGGAACGCTTTTCTCGGGTTTAAACTCTGTTTCCTCGGCAAACTCAAATTTCTCCGATGTTTCAACCTCAATAAAACGGAATAGCGCAGAGCCAAGATCCTGGTAACCAAGTTCCACAAGCTGTCCGCTCTTGAGCGGAACTTCTTCGTGCATATTAATGCGCTGCTCATCCACAAATACAGGGCTCCCGCTGGAAGAGACGGCGATAATCTTCCAACCGTCACGCTTTTTTATCAGGTGTGCATGCTCACCGCTGACCGAGCACTCTGAATTCAGCGTGTAGAAGGTGTAGTCCGAAATGTTTGGATCCCTGCCAAGTTTGACGCTCTCAGTAAAAATGGATTTAACTTCAACAGTCGGACGCAGTATCTCCAATTTAGCTATGGGATTCTTCCTGCGACCTGTTCCACCAACAATGGTTTTCCGGACGTTTTCCATCGCCATGCCGATTTTTCCGCTGGAAGAGAAAGCCTGCCTAATCTTCTTTCTGAAAATGATGATTAGTACAATTGCCAAAGCAATAAAACCTGCGAGTACGTAGACAAGATATTGGGTTGTCTTTAAATTTTGATTGATCTCTTCAGTGGTTTGTTTGGCAACCGTCTCGGGAATAACGTTTCGAATGTTGAAGTTAATCGGTGAAGTAACTGTTTTAACCCCTAATTCATCCGTAATTTCAACCCGGATGCCCATCGGATTATCGCCCTCTGAAGTTATGTCCTTAACATCCCAATCGGCGTGGTAAGAACTGCGGTTTGCATCAGTTCCTGCAAACTCCTGGATAGTTAATTCCCTTGTCGAGGTTATTCCTATAACCCGAATTTGGCTGGGAATTCTTTGAATTCCGTCTGGCCAATCAATCGTGAAATCGATCGGAACGATGTCGTTATCAAAGACAAATCCAGGATCAAGGAAAGTTTCGGCGGTACGGATTACATCTGCGCCCTCGAGAGGAGCTTGGACAGTGACCTTGGCAGGTTGGAGCTCAACCGCATATTTGCTGCTTTGGGTTTCAGCTGTTGAGGCGACACCATTGAGTAGAACGGTAAGGTTTCGGGTTCCGGAAGCTCCACTGGCAGTGCGATAAGAAAGGGTATAAGTTCCTCTGAGATTCTTGAGACTTGAGAAAAGGCTTGCATCCAATTCACTCGAAGTTGCACCGATTGAGCCTGAAGTTCTGGAAATATTTCCGCCAGTTCCATCAGTCAACTGGCTAAAAAAGCCGTAAGCTGCAGATTGTTCAGAAGTCTGCACAACATGGATTTGGGTGCCCGTTTTAGTTGCGGTATCGATAAGAAGGCCTACCATCTCGTCGTTATTGTAAGAAAAGCTGATGTTTCCACTGATTACCACAACCGCGCTCGGTTGAGCACAACCTCTACCGCTTGCTCGGATTTCGTCCAAAGCCATGCTGACGCCGATCAATGGAGTCGTATCATAAGTTAATCTGCTGGTGACCTCACTCAATGGAGCTTTAACAGCACCGAAGTTTGTGGATTTATCGAGAATCTTGTTAGTACCGTTATTATCCGCTTGGATAATAGTGATTTGATCGAGTCCATCGACACCGAACTGCTGGATAAAACGGTTAATTACACCCTGAACAGTATTAAGGTCTGTAAATTTACCGCGATCAAAAACAAAATAGAGGTTCAGTCCTGCTCCCTGTTCGTTGAATACCAATCGGTCAACCTGGTATTGATCTCCCTCTTCACGAACGGAGAAGTTCGACTGAGGGATAGCATTCACCGGGTTCATGTCAGTATCAAGCACTCGAACATTTAGCTGGACCTCGGGAAATCGCGAAACATTCGGCTCTCCGATAACACAAACGGAATTGCCAGAAGTTTGAGATGCAACCTGGGTTGGTTGGATCCCGGGTAATGGAATAAACATAAAAATCAGAATAATTGCCAGGACATTCAGTATCTTCTTCATTCCTCACCTTTCTTGTGCAGAGAAGCTTGAGATAGTAAATTTTGCTAGCTTTCTGCCTTCACGAAAATCTGCCAATCTAATGAGTTGTTCTGTAAGTGGTTTCTAAGGTCTTTTGACCGATTCGCTTTCCCACTCTAACATTCTTATTTGAACAAAGCACATCCGATTGCAGGATTTAACTTATGGGATTATATCCTAACTTCCCTACTTTTGAGCAATATTCGGCTCTGATTTTCAAAATTATTAAGCAACTGTCACCCTTCAACAAAGATGAGCTTAACGCCGCGGTTTGAAGATCCAAAATGGAGCACATCATTCGATCTCAATGCGACAGGCTGAGCATGGATCCGGCGTCCATTAACAAAAGTTCCGTTTTTGCTCCCCAGGTCGTTGATCCAGTATTGACCGGCTCGGTAGATGATGACAGCATGGTTGCGGGAAACAACTGAATTTAGATCCAACGAAGTGAGGTCAATATCCTGCTCTAACGAATGGCTTGACCGTCCGATTTTGTTCTGTGGATAGAGTTGGAACCGAATATTCCTGGGACCTAACAAATAACCTGACTTTTGAGAACTTGCCGTTTGTGGAACTAACCGTAAGAACGATCCGTTTATGATTCTTGCTTGAGATAACGTCCGCGATCCACGGATCAATATATCTCCGGTGCTTTCAACCAGATAAAGTTCAAGAGATTGGTTTTCTTTGACCTGCAGTTTGAGGGCTGAACAGATGGATCTGGTCAGTAGATGGACTGGAACATTATCGGGTAATACCAGATCAATTTGCTTTCCGTTTACGACCAATGTGCAGACGACTTCACCCATGTGCCTTCCTCCACTCAGTCTTTCAACAAGCGGGGCAATTGCAGGTAGGTAAAGGTTGATTTGTGGACAAAGAAACCTCTGCCGGTTGTTTCGGGATAGTCTTTTCTTTGTTGGATCGTCATGCGTAAATTAAAATACGTTGAGTCGTTGTCGTCCACTGAGAGGAAGAAACCGGTCTGATTTTGTTGGCTGACTTTTAGCAGTGGGGAAAGATAAGCTGCACCACCTTTCAGATTAGCCGCCAGATCAGCGATCACAACCAGGAAGTTGCGATCGGAAAGGCGCGAGAGTTGATCACCGAGCTGATCCAAAGTGGCGATCATAGCTGTGTTGTTGCTGGAAAAAGGCGAGCCAACATCATCAATCAGCAATAAATTAGATTTCTCAGGTTCTTCCTGGACTCTTTTCAAGAATTGCTCAGCCTCATAAGCAATCTCCGGTTGCGCGAAGAACACCTTTCCGCCCATTTCCGAAATCCTGTTCTCTATCATTGGTTCACGTTTCATGGCGAAGTAGCTGACCGACCAGGCTGGTTGACTTTTCACTGCGTGCATGTAGAGAGAAGCTAACAGGTTTGTCTTTCCTGACTTTTTCTTGCCAGTAACTGTCCAGAATTGTAATTCCGCCTGGGGATCAACCCAAATTGTCTCAAGGCTTTCGTAGGAAATTCCAACCGGCAAGGAGTAGGCTGGCTGACGCGAACGTTCCGGTTCCACCAGTGCATTAAACTGTTCAATGTCGAGAGTTACTGGCATCGACTGAATTTTCTTCGGCCGCTCTCCCTTCCAGGATTTATCCATCCACTTGGCAGCCCGGTCCGCTACCACAAGCTGTTGCTCGAGTCCAGATTCTTTACCTGGTTTTTGTGAAACCACTTCCTCGGGAGGTGTCTCGCCAAAAACCCCCATGTCTGGCTGGGCTACCTGGCACTCCACAATGCCATCAACCTGCAAATATCCCCGACCAGGCGATTTGGGCAATGGCGGAACACTGATGGTGCCCAACACATCCCCATATTCCTGCCGCTCCGCAAGCTGCAATACAATGCGAGCAGGAATGTTGCCGCTCAAACTGCGTGAAAGCTCTGAGCCTCGGTTTGTTGAAAGAATCAGATGGATGCCTACCGCTCCACCAGAACGAACGAATCGACCTAATTCATCGAATTGATCGGGATATTGATTCTTGAAATCTGCTACATTGTTTAAAAAAACATAGATATGCGGCAGGCTGGCTGAATACCCTAATGGCTCTGAGCGGGAAGAAAGTTCAAGTTTCAAATGATTGATCAGCCGGTTGAGTCTTTCAGCATCATTTTGTCGGATCACTCCACCGCAATGGGGAAACGACTCCAAGCGGCTAAGATTACCAGAGCCAAATTCGAGCACGTAAAATTGCATCTCCTCTGGGGTATGGGTCATGCATAATGAAAAAACCATGCTCAGCATGACATCAGTTTTACCGCTGCCAGGGGCGCCAACAATCCATAAATGCCCACCGTTATCGTTGAAGTCATAGGTAAAGGTGGTCTGAAGGCATTGTTCAGGAAGGTCCAAAAAGCCCAGCGGGACGGTGTTCTTGTCAGCTCCACCCTGAACCCAATTTTCCCCATCGAAAAGCCTGTGTGTTTCGGTGTGTTGGAACACCATAGACATAGGTATTTTTTCGTTTAGCGGTTCCAGATAGATGGGAGCGGCGTGAGGTATTGCAAGTGTTTTACAGGCGTCAGAGATGAGTGAGGTAATAGCATCAAGTTCAGTGGTGAATTGTGCCTTGCTTTTACTATCCTGGTGTGGATAATAATGATAGAGTAGCTTTCGCTGTCCATCAGGTCCAAACTCAAAAATCGAGTACTCTTCGATCTCATTTTCAGCCTGATTGCCGGCATTCGCTGGCAAGCCTGCATACGCTCCGCGGATCGCTGTTACCTCATTTTTAACTTTGATATAACCATGTCCTCTGCCGGATGGAATTGGATAATTTCGTCCTATCAAGCTCATTTCTTCCAAACGATTGACGCGCAAAAGGATGTACCACCCGACATTTGCCTTAAGATCTTCTACTGCGCTATTGACTTCCTGATTAGCCAGAAGAAAGTAGATACCAAATGCACGGCCTTGCCTGCCCAGTTCACGCAATCGCTCCACCAAGTTTGGCAAGACTTTAATTCCTTCAGCAAATTCATCAATGACCACTAATAGATGTGGAAATGCATGGTTGGAGAAACGTCGGTTGAAATCCCAGATATCAGTAACCTTTCCCGCACTGTCAAATGCCGTCTTTCTGCGGGCGACTTCATTTTCAAGTGCCTTTAAGGCACGATCTGCCAAAACTGGGCTGAGATCCGTCACCATGCCAACAGAATGGGGAATGTCGCTAATCTTTTTTAGCTCAGCCGCTCCTGCCTTGAAATCCATGAACATGAAGTTAAGTTCTTTGGGTGAATATTTGTATGCCGCAGCTAAGACGAGAGATTGTAAAAATATACTTTTACCGGAGCCAGTAGCGCCGATCATCATGGCATGATAGGTCCCCAATCCCCCGAGATTTTCAGGGCGGAAATCAATTTCGTAGGTTGCCAATCCAGTACGATCAACCCATTGACCAACCGGGAAAATAACCTGGTTGGTTTCTTTACGATTCTCATTCCAGATTGAAATCACATCCTGAACCGAGAAGATGTCACCAGGCAAAATATCAGAAATCCGCACCACTGAGGGCAAAGTTTCGGTTCTGGTATTGCCCGCCACTTCCAAACTTGACAGGGCGCGCCCAACCGCTACGGACTGGTCTCTGGTCAGCAACTCAGGACGGCTGGTTTTTCGCTGCCCGGTGCCGAGAGCTTCAAATGTTTCAAGGTAAGTCATTTTTTCTTCTGAAGAAATCTCGATTCGCGAGCGCGTGGTTCGAGGTACTCCCCCGCTGGAGATAAAGATCAGGTAGATTCCATAAAGGTAACCCTCCCCAGCCAGTCGACCCACATCCGGGTGCTGGCGGATGGTGCCTTTGTCGTCCATGAAGACAACAATCGCCGGCATCATCGCCGGAAGATTGGGTTCCCCTTGGTTGCGGTTTGCAGCTGACCGATCGGTCATGATCTGTTTGAGGTTATCGAGAAAGGCATTTATTCTGTCCGTGTCCATCAGCAAATTGCGTCCGCTGAAATCTCCATCAAACGATCCGGTGTGAGGGAACCAGCGCATCCATTCCCAGGTTTCTCCCGCCTTGGGTTGATCGGAAACCAGAAACAGTGAAAGGTCGTTGGGCGACTGATGCACGCAAAGATCTATTGCCACGCGCCTGGCAAGGCGCAGCGTCAGGACGCGGTCGGGTGAATTGATAATCAGGCTTCCAACTCTTTTCAGGTCAACGAGTGTGGGGATGTTGTGGACGGTGCGGAATTTTTCTTTCAATTCAACGGGGAACTTAGCCAAAGGTTCATTTTCAAGATTCAGATTTGGCAGCTCAATTTCAAAGGACGGACTGGAATCTCCTGTGCCGACCCTTAGCATCAGGAAGTCCGGATCTCCGGGTCTGCGCCACCAGAGGCGCGGACTTTGCCCTCTGCCAAGCCCTATATGCCTTGTTTGATCCGCATTGGGAAATTCCCGCTCCATAATCTCCCGCTGGAGCGCGATGGTTTCTTCGATTTCTTTTTCAACGTCTGCGAGAGTCTTTTTATAATTCGTCTCCCGCTGCGCCATAGCCTTTTTGTATTTTTTCTTCTGGGAAAGGGTGGAAAATAGGTTTGCCAACGGAAAGCCCAGACCCATCAGAGCCATCGGAAGCAATGCATATAAAGAAAGAGTCGCAGATGGATTATTGTTGAGTTTTTGAACAAGAAACTGCCCAAGAAACATGGAACCCATCATCAATAATGGGGGTAATAGCACCATCAGCAGGTTGATTTGAGGGGGCTGACCTGGTGCCTGGGGAGGAGCCGGCAGACGCATTTTTTCATCAGGAAGCTTAAATGGCTCCCTGGGGATAACATTATAGATATACTTCCCATTTTTTGGCGTGCCGCTGCGAAAATCTTTCCCCAATGGACCCGGTGTTTGGGGAGGCGGCGGAAAAGGCTGTTTTGCATCTGCAAGCTTGATCGGCCCACGGGGAATAGCTTTAGGAACATTCTTTTCGTACTTAGGTACGAAGTTGGGATTATCCATCAATAGTTACTCCGATTTATCCAAACCTGGATGCCACGTCCTGCCATTGCCCGATTTCATTTTGCAGAGACTTGCTCAATTGCTCAAGAGCATCCATATTATGCAAAAGCTGTATCCGGATCTGATCATACTCTTCATAGAATCCCTCCGCGGAGGGTCCTATCCAGGCAGAACCAATGATCCGCTGCACATTAATTGTCAGCTGAGTTATCTCCTCGCGCATGTTCTGCTGTGCGGAAGCCAATCTTGTTCTGGTGTTTTGGACTGACTCTAGGTCCATGTAGAGGATGGTCATAACTCTCCCTTTGCTTGATTACTTTGCTTCAAACCGCCTTACTTTGGCGGATACAACGCCTGCACACTCATACAACTATCACATTCAAGATTGAATCGCTTCAACTCATCAACCAAGTTAAACAGTATCTGTGTGTTTGATTCTCTTTCCGCATGACCACCACTATAGAAATAATTCGATCGGGTCAAGGGCAAAATGGTATTAACTGATTCACCATCCCGCATGATCTCGCATTTTCCCTCCAGGCACCACACTTTGATGTCAATTCGCTCCTTTTCCACCAGCATTTGCCCCCCTCTGACCCAGATTTCTTCCTCAGGCAGCAAAGCAGTAGTAACACAGACCGGCGAACCTTCGGTTGAGACAAACACACTCCCACGTAAGAGGTGAATGTGAGTGGGTGAGTCGTCTATGAACTCAACTTCGCTTGACTTAAAAACGTGGACGATGCCCGAATTGAAAAGTGCATTGAGAACCTGGATCTTTACCCCCACTCGATCTGAAGTTTCGACAGCAACTGGGAAATTAAACGTAGATCCCTTTGATCCGACTTGGGTGTTACTCGTGGCTGGAATCCAGATTTTCGGTAATTCACTGGGTGATGACGATTCGTAATATTGGGTTTCGGTAGCACCGCCAACACCATTAACCACCAGGCTGTAGTGAACGATCGGTGGTGGTGTTTTTGATGCTTGAGACACATCGGGTTCCAAGGCAATCGAAGATGACGTTGAAACAACAGCATTTTCATCAGCTAATACGTTCAATGAGCGTGATTCGATCCAAACACTCAGTTTGTCAGTGATTCCTGAAATGATCTTCACATCTGTCAGCAAACCTATCAAAAAAAAGATAGCGCAAAGAATCACCGCTACAAGAATGCCAAACGCAGCAATGATGAGCGCGTTTGATTTTTTCTTTGGTTGATCACCTGCTGATTTGGTTTCCTTTAAGACTTTTCCTTGTAAAGACACCGAACCCTCTCCCTTTGGCTGTTCGGGATTAACAATCCCTGACGGAGGAGATGGGTCTTTTTCAGGCTTTGATGGGGGAGTAGTTCTCTGAGGTTTGGCAGGCGGCTTACCTGACTGATCTTTCTTTTGGTTCAAATTGGGATTGCTCAATAATTCTTGCATGACATTTCTCAGGTCCCACATACTTTCAAAACGCGCAGTAGGGTCGCCTGCTAGAATTTTTTCTAATAAGGCATCCACCACCCTGGGCAGACCGCTAACCAATGTGCTGGGTGCCGCGACAGTTTCTGTGGACTGCTGAACCAGGAGCGATACGATGTTGGATGCGTCAAATGGCAAGGTTGCTGTTAGTAGTTCATACAACATCACACCAAAACTGTATTGGTCAATAGCTGGTGAATATTTCCCATTCCACACCTCAGGGGCAATATAGGCTGGAAGGCACTCACCCGAACCGGTCAAAGTAATTGTCAGCTTGTTCGAAACCGTGGGCTCCACCAGACTGAAATTGGTCAGACACAGATCACCTTTATCGTTAATTACAACATTTTGAGGTTTAACATCACGGTGGATGATGCCGTGATCATGGCAGTAGGCTAATGCGTCTGCCACCGGAAGAAGAATGCTGAAGACGTCACGCCAGTGCCGA
Organism: Anaerolineaceae bacterium; assembly: GCA_011620505.1. Taxonomy (GTDB): domain Bacteria; phylum Chloroflexota; class Anaerolineae; order Anaerolineales; family Anaerolineaceae; genus Mesolinea. Next base: position 10,687 of record WOZA01000027.1, on the reverse strand, counting down.
GCAGTTCCAGAGAATTGTTTTAGCGATCCTGCAGCGTAAAATGGCGTCACTGTGAAGGGGATCTCCTGGGCATAGCCTGCGTCGAGTAGAGGGACGACATTAGGATGTTCGACCAGCTTTAACGCCTTTGTAATCCTGGGAAAAGATTCATCCAGATACGGCTTTAAGCTTGTGCGATATGCCTCCCCTATTGAGAGAGTGATCAATACATCCGCGCGCGTTGACTCTGCGATTGCTTTAAAACTAATCGTTGATTTAGTTCTGCTAAGCTGTCCCTCGATCTGGTAACCTTCTATACTGGGTAATTTGCTCTTCTTCTCTTCGCTGTTATCCATAGATGATTACTGCCCACACTTTCATCACGAAATTGTAATCTATTCTTGCAGCGAATTTCATACTATTTCACCAGCCCTGACGAGTCGGGGTGGATAATTACTCCCTTTTGTTTCCAGTTTTCCAGATTATTAGTGACTCTCTGAGACGATTGAGCCTTCGGCACAGAGGAATGAAATGTCGTCCATGCAACTCCCAGCAAGGCGATGCCTGTCATCACCAACCAAGAGATACCAGAAGCCAGGAAGATGTTTTGCACTCCATAAAAAATTAGATAAGAAATTACACAGGCGACAGAAAAGCATGCTACAAGTTTGGCGAACGCGTTTCGATCGTGCTTGAAATGATCTTGGAAACTTTTGTGGACCGCAACGGCAAGTAGGGCACCTAAGAATAATCCTTGAATTGCATGTAAGTAAAGAGGAGCATCATCAACTTTTTTTGGATCAAATAACCAAAAAGCTAATAATGGTAAAACTGAAAGAGCGCCTGCAACTGTCCAACCACCAATCAGTACCAAGCCCTCGTTGCGTAGTAATTTCTCAGGTCCGTGAAACATCATCCCTATTCCAAGCCCAAGCATCAACCATTTGGCAATCTCAAACAACCAGGAATCGTAAGGCGTTGGAACAAACTGATCAAGTAGAGTGGGGAGAATCCCAGCCAGTGCGAAACCAGCCAATCCTGTCGGAAACAGTTTCAGGCTGGTAGTCAGATGATAATTAAGGTAAATGGCCAATCCCGCAATTAACCAAGCAATTGTGCGTCCGATCAAACTGGAAATCCAGTCTGGTTTGAGAAAGTCCACTTCCTGGATGATCACTATTTTTAGCAAGTGGGCTAACCCTAGTGCCAGTCCAAGTATCATGGCAGTGACCCATGGATTAATCTTTAAAACCGGCGGCGTGCCACTCGATTTCACTTGGGCGGTATTTTCTGGCAGAGGCTTTGATTTCGCGGTTTTCTGCTGGAGATGCATTGGCGGCAAAGGTCCCTGAGCCGGTTGAGCAGCAACCCTGGGCTTGATGTAATCAGGTCTCTGGCTCGGGCGAAAGTCGTCCTGAATAGGTAAGGGTGTGGAAATTGTTGGTTGCAACGGCTCCACAATAGGGCGAAGCGGCTGCGGTATTACCTGTGGCGCGGATTCTTCTTGGATCGGCCTGATCCGCGGGGCTTCATATCCCATCTTACTGACATTGCTGTCCTGTTCAACATCCGGCTTGGCGGCTTGAGGATGACCTGTTTCACTCCCATTGCTCTTCTGAGAACCAATCGAGAAAATCAAGCGCTTCATTGCCAATTTCATTTCTTGCATGCTTCGAAACCGGTTAAGAGGTTCAAGTGCGAGGCATTTGAAAAAGAAATGCTGGACTTCAGGAGATAATCCTGCAATCATTTCGGTGGGGTCTGGAATAAGTCCCTCGTTCTGCTTGAAAGCCGCCGCCAGAGGCGTTTCAGTCTTGTTGGCGATTTTGCCCGTCAGCATTTCGTAAAAAACGATACCTACCGAGTACACGTCAGATTGCTCGGTGGCAAGACCGTGCCATTGTTCCGGTGCCATGTAAGCAGGCGTGCCAAAACCGAGCTCAAACAATTCTGGGTCGAAGACGGAATTCGCGAAGAGCGATGCAATCCCCAGATCGGTGAGCATGGGTCTTTTATCCTGATTATGGAAGAGCACGTTGGAAGGCTTGAAATCCAGGTGTAAAATTCCGTTGCGATGTGCAAAGGTCAAAGCGTCAGCGATCGGGCTGAGCACTTGGACCGCAGCTATCAGGGTAAGCTGCTTGCGCATGCGTTGTTTTAGGGTGCCGCCTGGGAGAAATTCGGTAACAAGGTAAGGCACATCCTCAAAAAAACCATGATCCAGCACGGGAGCAAGATTTGGGTGGTTCAGTTGACCCAAAGAATTGGCTAACGGCGTGAAACGCTGGATGATATCTGCCTGTTTCCTGCCATCGAGGTCTTCAGTCCGGATCATTTTGATAACGACATCGCGATTGAGTGCGTTATCGAACGCTTTGTAGACGACAGCCATGCCGCCCTGCCCCAGATCCTTCGCAAGATAATATTGATTAATTGTTTTGCCAGAGTAGTTTTTCATTGTTTGCGGTCTACACCTTTAACAGGTTATTCAGAGTAATCAGAAAATGAATTAATAATCATCTCCAGCACGCGTCGAGCCTTATCGTACCGATCGACATCACAAAGCATCGCTATGCAATAGTAACCGGAAGTGATTTTTAGGAAAGACAGGTCCATATAGCCCATATCTCTTCCACCGTCGAACACACGCTTGATTTTCCGGCTGCCGGTGGCTGTCTTAAGATCAAGCTTATAAGGACCAATGCCATCTTCAGAAACATTCATGCTGTCGGGGATAACCTGGTCCATTTCTGCCTGAAAGATTTCCTCATTACTTGTCTCTATGTCGATGTGTAGTGCTTTCCCATCGATGAGTCCAAGTACACGCGTCATGAAGCCGCGGTCAGTGGTATTTAGTTCGATTGTTTGTCCACCCAGTGGGTATCGGAAAGTATATTTTTTATTGGATGGAACAGCTATTTGAAATTGGGCTTGCTCTGTCATCAATTCACCTTGTAAACTATTTCTGCTTTAGCCTTCATGCGGTGTAAGCAAATTCACTAAGAGGCTGCGTAAGGGGCTGCAAATCCACAACCAATTCACCGGAGTTTGGATCAACAGAAACGGTGGCTTTATATCCCGGTAATACATTGGCAATGTCCTCTTCATAATCAGGTTGGTATGATGTGTGATTTTTGAAGAAATCTTCCCTCTCGCCACCGGTGAGAATTCCATCGTCTTCGTACGCGCTGCCAACCAAAATGTTCTCTTGCCTCTCATAACTTCTGACTTCTGAGTGGACCCTTCCGTCTATCCAATCGGCCATTATGGTTTCAAGTTCAGCTTCACTTTCTTTTCCGCTTATCTTTGGGAACAAGGGCATCTTTCCTTGAGCCGCATCGACTGCATGCTGCATTTCATGTCCAAGAATTGCCGCTAGCTCTACTTTATCTTTCAGTCGCAAGAGATCATCGTCAATTGTAATGGTCAGATCATTACGGTTATGTGCGCCACCAGTTTCTTTAGGCAGGTCTCCAAAATTGACTGTGTATCTTGTTGCAGCATTTGGATCACCCACAATTGTGCCGTCTGGAAACACAAAACAAGTGGAATGTTCAAGAGCTAATTCCTCCAAAGCCTTTCCAGACGGTGTGCCCTGGAGATATTCCCAAACTTCATCAAGAGAGTAAGGTTTGATTATTGCCCGGAATCCGGATGTAAACCCAGTAACATTGATACCTGCAGAAGCAAATAAAGTTTGCCAAATTGTTTGGTTACTCTTAAAGGTCTGAACTGCATTTTGATCTGTAGTAACCCATTGTTCGATTTCATCATTCAAGCGCATCGCATCAAGAGTCAATTCATTAAAAACCGCAAGTCCTCTTAGATTCGTAGACAACCTCGTTTTAAAATCACTGGAGGATTCTCCATCCCACTCAACTTGACTCATTCCAGACGCAATGGTGGAACAACTCTTTTCGATCAAATTTGCCGATTCTCGGAAGCGAACGGCTAAGGCTCTTGTTACCTCAGTGTCCATATGAATAATCGTCATTGTGTTACCCTTTTAAAAATCATTATAAAAAACAGAATAAAAAAAGCCCCTCAGAACGCCAGCATTTCCAATCCCAGATCTGGCGTCCGTTACAAGCTTTGCCGGACGCCAGACGGGGAGCAATTTAACCCATGCGGGCAGACATTTCCTGCCACTGAGCGATCTCACCTTGCAGTGCTTGAGCCAGCTGACCCAGGGCTTCGAGCTGTTGGGTGATCTGACCGCGCAGTTGGTCATACTGCTGCTGGAACTCGGTTGCCGAGTTGCCGATCCAGGCTGAGCCAATAGTTTGGTTGATCTGACCAGTTAGGGTAGCCAATTCGTTGAGCATTGCTTCCTTTTGGGAAACCATTTTCTGCTGGGTTCCCTGTGCTGCTTCAACTTCCATGTGTAGTGTTGCCATAATGTATCCTCCAGTTAATGTTTTTAAATTTGCACTTCTGTGAAATCAGAAGTTAACTCCAATGCGTTTTTTTTCCGGGTCTACCACACACCGGAATCCCAGGTTAGCTGTGCGCGTCCCCGGATTACTATACGAACGATATGAAACCTTCAAATGACGTTCAATATTAAACCAAGAACCTCCTCTCATGACCTTCGCAACTCCCGTGACGGGACCACGTGGGTTGATCAATAAACTACGAGCGTAGTAATCATGCCCGTACCAGTCACTTACCCATTCCCAAACGTTGCCAGCCATATCCAGCAAACCAAAGCTGCTTGCCCCTTTCGGAAAACTCCCGACGGGCGATGTGCTGACCTGGCAGCCTTGGTAATTTGCATATTCACAACTTGGAGCTTCATTGCCCCAAGGATAAATTCTGTCATCTATTCCACGGGCAGCTTTTTCCCATTCCGCCTCGGTTGGTAGTCTCCCCCCAACCCAACGGCAATAAGCAGCAGCACCATACCAACTAATTGAGACAATCGGATGCTCGGAATAATTGCGCATCACCAACCAACAATTACCAGACCATTTGAGCCGCGCGTTCTTCGCCGTATCGTCATACCACTTTGTGCCACCTTCCGATTGATTGCCCATTTCGTTTAAAAACTGGGAATACATCCGGTTGGTAACCGGATATTTATCCATGAGAAACGCATCAAGTGCAACAATATGCATCGGACGGGAATCAAGCGCCTCATCGTTGCGACCGATAGCAGATTTCCCCGCCGGGATGAGCATCATGGGCATCCTGTCCTTCGGTCTCACCCAAGAGCACTCAGTCGGCATTGTGGGTGGGTTAGGCTCTTGCCCCCCACCAGGTTTGGATCCTGACCGTTTCTTCTTTTGGTCTCCCATTTGACCAATTTTTTCCAAGGCATCACAGAAAGCCTGCATGTTTGGATAGCGATCCTCTGGCTCCTTCGAGAGGGCTTTGAACACAACTTGCTCAACGTTCTCGGGGATCCCAGCCTGCACATCGGATGGTCTCACCAATGGTTCTGTGACTTTTTTCAAGACGAGGGCGATCGGGGTGTCTGCCGCATAGGGCTTCACGCCTGTAAGTAATTCATAAAACACCAGGCCGAGGGAGTATTGATCCGAAAGTTTGTTCACTTTGCCCTTGGCTTGCTCTGGAGCCATATACTCCGGTGTGCCTATGCTGATGCCCATTTTGGTCAACTTGAAATCCTGTTTCGCCACGATTTTAGCAATGCCAAAGTCAGAAAGCATCGGAAACCCAGCCTGTGAGATGAGGATGTTTGACGGTTTTACATCCCGGTGGACGATATCTTTCGAGTGAGCATAAGCCAGCGCGCTCGCAATCGGTGCAAGTAACCTTGCAGCCTCAGGGGGCGGCATCACCTTGCCTATGAATTGCTTTAGCGTTCCTCCTTCCATATATTTCATCACAAGCCAGGGTGTGCCTTGATATTCGCCGTAATCAATCACGCTGACAATGTTGGGGTGATTCAGCTTGGCGAGAGCTTTAGCTTCAAATTCAAAACGGTCCAGGATAGTCTTTTGGCTCTCGACCGTCAACACTTCAGTGCGCAGCAGCTTAAAGGCGACCTCGGACTCCAACCTTTTATCGAAAGCCTTATAGACAACAGCCATTCCTCCCTCACCGATTATTTCGATGATGTGGTATCTGTCGATAGATTGCCCGATTAAGTCCGCAGGTCTCACTTTACTCGTTTCACTTATTCCTTAGGTAAAAGTTGATAGACTGAGTGGCGCACTAATTCTGAAGGCAGACCCTGGATGTGCAGCACTTCCCTGGCTTCATCGACAGAAAAGATGCGTCGCACCAGATAGTTGCTTTTTTCACCTACAAGGATGTTTATCTGATACCCTACAGCGTTGTGGTTGTTATGCCGGTTGAAATAAGCTTTGACATCGTATTTTTTTCCGGCAGCAATATCCTTCAGGAAGGCATTCGACTTCCCTTCATCACCTTCCATGAATTCAGAGAGCAAGGCGGCACCCTTGTCAAGCTTATCAGTCTCACACAGATAGACTGCAGCCTCAAGAGCGACGCGTGTACAGTGAAAATTGATCTCAGAATCAGCTTCGCGTAAATCTGAAAGGTAAGTGGTCATGATGTGTTTATGGAGTGTGTCCCGGTTTTGATAATAGGTTAGCAAATACCCTTCTGGTACCCTGGTAAATGAAAGGTTCCAGTCTGGGAGAAAATGGAGATAGACGTTTTTTTCCACGGAGCCGTTGTGGATCATCAGCATATCGTGCGAGTACATGCAGGAATACACCATACCGAGAATCAACTCATCTATGCATTCCTCGCCATTGGGTCCTGTCCAGATAGCACCGGCATCCTTGAGGCTTTTCAGTCCCAATTCCAGTGTTGCTTCTGAAAAGGTCTCCTCCAAGGAGTTATCCATGCCGTAGATCACACCCTGTCCGCACTGGCTGGCAATTATCCATAACTCCGCTTCGCTCAAGGTAATGGAAAATTTTCCTTCAATTTCTTCAATGATCATGCTTTCTCCTAACTTGACCAGGATCCAGAGAAGGATTTAGGCTTTGTCATAGATAAAACTCACCGCAGGCGACTCGTAAGGAACAAACATCGGTTTGGAATTATTTAGCATTTTGTAAGTACCGGGAATATAGTTTCCGGCGTCATCATACAAAGTACCTGCGTGACTATAGCTGACGAGATACCCGCCATCCGTTTCCTTGACACTTTCCACGTACAGAACGTGGCCGGCAGTATCATGAACGTTCATAATGCCGTTATTTGTTCCATGGTCAGCTTCAATCACCATAATGGAACCCGCAACCGGCTTGCTCCCGACCTCAAAACCTGCCTCAATCGCGTTTTCATTCCAATAATGGGCATTCATCTTTCCGGGTTTCCAGAATCCACTCACATCCCGTTTGGTTGCCACATAATTGGTACAGCCACCCAGAATGGAGAGTTTATCATTAGGAGTACGGCTGGACGGAATGCCTTCAGTTGGGGCATTAGCAGAGCCTCCAACACCGCCAGCAGAGCCGCTAGGACCGCCCCCTCCTCCGCCACCACCGGTAGAGCCGCCAGGTTTGGGTAGCCAATCCGGGCGATCCGGCTGCCAGGATGGGCCTTGAATACTACGCTCTACTCCAGGTTCCTTTGTTCCAAAATTTGGCCAAAGCCTGAGAAGACCTCTACCCTCGGGATAGAGCATGAAGGCTAAATAACCTCTGTCACCTGAGCCGGGGATTGGATGCCATGGTTGTATCCAACGTGTGATCCCGCCAATCAAAACACCGCCGATCACTGCTGCAATAGCCCCCAGGTTGTCCATTGCAGACTGCCAAAAGTTCTGAACAGCTACGAACGGGCCAAGCAACTTGCCGGCGATAGCCTCCCATTGCGAAGCCTTCTCGTCAGCAGCGCTGCTCATCAGGCGCATCGCGTTAGCAATCACCTTGATATTGCGATGGATAACTTTAAATTTCTCATCAAATTCTGTCCTGGCATTGCTTTGCCATTCCATGTTATCTATCTGTGAAAGTAGAGCGTCAATCCTGCCGTCGAGATCATCCGCAGTCTGCCTTGCTTTTCCAGCCATCCCCCTGACGGCATCGGTATCCATGAAGATCCTCATTGTTTATACCTCCCGTTGAGTTCGTATAACTTGCCAGTCACAAGCAAAAAAAAGCTACTGGATTAGCCAAGGCGCGATGCGACTTCCTGCCACTGTGCGATTTCCACCTCAAGATCGGCTGCCAGCTCTGAAAGTACCTCGAGCTGACGGTTTAATTGTGTTCTAAGTTGTTCAAAACCCTGCTGAAATTCGTTGGCTGAGTTGCCGATCCAGGCGCTTCCAACCACCTGGTTAACCTGGCTGGCAAGTGAATTCAATTCAGCCAGCATCGCTTCACGTTCAGAGAGCATTTTAGATTTAGCACTTTGAACCGATTCGACGTTCATGTGTAAAGTTGCCATATTCCCTCACTTTTATTTAACTGTTAGATAGCTTGTAAAGAAAACTGTAATTCCGTGCCTTGCGTCTATTTTACACAAATAATTCGGATAATCAAGATATATTCTAACAGAAAATGATATCGAATCTACAAATTCGTCTCGTACTTGCCAAATTGTGGGTGGTTTTTATCCATTTATGTCTTTAACAGTGCTATAATCGGAGCCAACCAAGGGTGGCTAGATTTTTTGTCACCAATCAATCTCAAAATCGAACCTATAGGAGGAAATTCGGTATGGCAAGAATCGCAATGGATCCCGATCAAGTTCGCGCAATGGCGAACACAGCAAATCGAACGGCAGAATCCATACAGGGGCACATGTCACAAATGGTATCTGCAGTCCGGGGGGCTGAATGGCAAAGCCAAGCGCGGGAGGAATTCATCGAACGGATAGAAACGCTTTCGCGAGTCAACACCCAGTCGATGACCGCCTTAAGACTGATGGCAAACGCAGCTAATCAAAAAGCCCGCCAATGGGAAGCCAAGGCCAGTCGATTTAATGCTCCGCTTGAAGCCCTGGACGGAGCGTGGGATTCATTCCTGGATCACTTGAACAACACCTGGCAAGGCTTGCTCAACTCAATTAGCGGAATAGTCACAGGTGGGTTTACAGTTATTGTGGGAGGACTTGCGGGCATAGGCGACTGGTTTGACAATATCAAATTCCCATGGGAACGAGATAAAACACCCGCTCCGACCAGTCCAGAGACTCAACCCGCTCCCACGCCAGAAGCTCCACCCGCTGAACCGCCAGCTCCAGAGCGGCACTACCCTTATCCGCCCAATCAGATTGCACTAAGAGAGACGAAAGATATTAGATCTTGCGCTCGTTATGCTGCAAGTCGGCGACCAGATCTTGGAAGTACTGGATCTGGTCCTCATAAATATGAAGCTGCAGCAAATTATGCACATAAATTTGCAGATAAGGCTTTTCAGATCGGGGAAGGGGAGAGGGGTAACCTCAAAGATGCCATCGGCATAGGTTACGCAATAACCTGGGAACCTGGCTATAAATCGCATGCAGAATATGGGCATGTTGCAATTGTAGAAGAAGTTTACGACAATTACATCGTGATAAGCGAAGCCACAACACTTTGCAAAAATTGCCCCTACATATTTCGAACTAGGGAGATTCCTTTTGAAGAGTTGGCCAATGAAAACGTCACACTTATACCTTAGGAGAAAACCATGGAAAAACAGAACAGCTTTTCAATTGATTTAACCCCTGAGGAACTCGTTACTGCCATAAAATTATGTGGTGGTGGATTGATTTATGCACTTGAAAACCCACTTCAATCACTCGAAGATCAAGAGGCCGAGAAGCGAGAGTTAAGTGCCATTGAAAATCTCACGCGGCAAGGTCTTATCGCCAAAGATACCTTGGGAAATTATGCAATGGACCGTACACTCTCAGAGGTGCTCGATATGATGCGTTACGCAGAGACGATTGTGAGGGTCAGCCAGGAAGGTAATCTCGAACCGTTGAGTATCTACTTAATCTCCGAAGACCAGGTCGTTTGGGCGCCAGCCGGTGAAAATTCAAAACTGGTAGTATTCAAGGACCATGATTCCATTTGGCCTATGGTAGAAGAATTGTTCAAAGACAAGCCTGCTGTTAATATGACTAATGGTTTTCAGATCGAAGCTTTGGAGCTCGAGATCGCCCAGCATTTCTTGTCAGAAAACCGTTTTGAGGACGCTTTACAAGTCTTTACAGATAAGGGTATCGGGAGTGGTGACGCTACTGATCTCCTCACCTGTGTCCTACTAGGAAATTCAAAACTACGTTTGGACCTCACTAAGATTGATCGGATTAAAGATACTGTCTTATCCTCCAAGGTAGATGTGTTCTCCTGCCCCAAAGGCATCTATTGGATAGAGACCTTACTAAAACGTAAAGAAACCGATCCTAAGATGGTCGAGGTCTGTTCAGGAGCGATTCAGGACATCCGTGAGAAATTTCTAAAACTAATTGCCTGAAATCCCCCATCTATAAATTTTACTCCAGCCCGAATCATCGGGCTGGATTGATTCACCTTCAACTAACTGAGTTGGTCGAGCTCCTAGAGGCACGCTTAACAACGCAGGGGGTATAGCATGTGCCTTCCGAGAAGGTTGCTCATTTGCACTGATTGAGTAAGAGGTGTTCTGAAAAAGCCTCCTATGTACTAAGATCTCCGGTCAAAATTCCCCCGTTTAAGACAAAACACGATGGCTGGGCGCAATCATCGTGTGAGAGGTAGAGGTAGACAAAGACCAGACGAGCAGGCGCTGCT
>WOZA01000152.1 GCA_011620505.1 Anaerolineaceae bacterium | reverse complement strand
ACGATAAGGCTGTCAACTAAACTAAAAATGATATTCAAATAGGACGGGATCACTTGAGATCCCGTCTTTTTTTGCCGATTTTAGACAATATATAAGCAGTTTTTCTCATGGAAAAGACTCCAAAATTTCTGCCCAGCCAAGGCGTTTATTGATTTGGATTACCTCCTCCTCATCGGGAGATGCAAGCGCCAATCGTCCGTCTTTTTGCGTCAGCACCAACGGTCGTAAGCTGAGCTGGCTTATCTCCCCTTCCTGGAATTGCAGTTGTATTAGCGCCGAGTGGCGCATTTCATAGGTCATGCTTTGGTCTGTGAGTAAATTCCCCAAACTATAAAATGCCAGCATGCGGTGGTTTCCGTCCTCTGATTCAACCCATTCAGCAGGCTGCAGCACATGCGGATGATGCCCCCACAACACATCCACCCCGGCGTTGGCAAGCTGCCTTGCCTGATCCCGCTGAAAGGGCGTTGGCTCACCTGCATATTCCACCCCCCAGTGCAGCGAGACAATCAGCACGTCGGACTTTGCCTTGAGATCAGCCACGCTCGCGAGGAGGGCTGCCATGTCCAGCGGTTTTGAAACCGCGTCAACCGCAAGAATCGCGACAGTACCTGCAGGACTTTCCAAAAACGCAGGCTGTCCTTCAAAGATGGGGACAATACCTGCCAGTGCCTGGGAAGGTTCAACGGTTTCCGTGCAATCGCCTTGATGATTGTTCACTGCCGAAACCAAGCCCACACCGCCCATTTTCAGAATTTCTGCTACTTCGGGTGGGGCGCAGAGGTTGTAGCCTTTTCTGGTAACCTTTGTTCCCGCAACACTGCCAAGAGGGGATTCGAGGTTGACCAGGAACCAGTTATGGCTGCCATCTGGCAATGTCTGAGTTTGCGCCATGCCACCCCAGGGATCTTCCGTAAAGATCGCCTGGTCATCCCGCCCCAGGATGACATCACCACCCAGGGTGATTGTCAGAGTCGGCTCTACCTGGAATCCGCCTTGGAGGAGTGAAAACAGGATCACTCCTCCAAGAGCAAGACAGATGAGACTTATTCGGAAATGAACGCCTGTGTCCATTCCGGTTGTGCGGGAGCCTGCCCGGATTCAAGCAGAGCCTGCCAGGTTTCGTCTGTCATCCGCTCACCGGGTGGAACAATGAATTCATAGTAGGTGTAAACAACGCCAATTCCAACCCGGTAGGGCTCATCCGGGAGCACAACGTAAATATAGGTTGGATAGCCAACACCTTCTTCGAGCACGCGGTCCATGCCGGTGGCGACATCGGCTACCAGGGCGGATTTCTGATCCTCTAATCGGGCGGCATAACCATCGCCCTGGGAGTCAGCTGCAGCAACCGTCATCGCCTCAAGCCAACCGCCGTAATATTTGATGCGCCAGTAATCATCATCAGTGATAGTTTCTCCCGTCATTTGGCGTTGGGAGATATCCAGCATGAATTGCACTTCATCGATGAGATTATTAAGGTTGACCATTGTGTTCTGCCCCAATAGACCGCGAGCCTGTAATCCGTCGTAGGTCATCTGCGCCAGAGCCAACAAGCAGGCATAAGCTTCGGGGTTGGGCTCAACATATCCGTGAGGTGGGGGTTCTCCCGGTCCGCCGCCCATCTCTGCCATTACTTGTTTGGCATAGAGAATGGTGTCATGCTTCAATTCCGTCCAGGAACTGAGCGCGGTATGCAGATCCTTGCGAGCCCAGGCGTCGGTCTGCATGAATGCCGGATATGCCTCTCCTTTGGGTTCAAAAACAGGCTGCAGCGCATACAGCCACGACCAGTACAGGTTTTGCGTCCAGGAATCCAGTTCAAGCGTGGAGACTTCCTGGGTGACCTTTGTCATTTGAGTGTCATAATTCAGATAATTATTCTCGCCCATCTCATGCAGGAGGTTCAGCGCCAAGTCTGAGCCTTGCGCAGCGAAGAAATCCAGTGCTTTGGGTAGATCCCGCGGTTCAGACATTGTGCCGACCTTTCGCCACATCACCTGGCCAAAAACGTATTGGTCGAGCGTGAAGCGCTGCCCCATAAAACGGAAACCCTGTGTGACGTCATCCTGATCCTGCCAGATCCAGACCCACATCGAGTTGACTTGGGGTGGAGGCAACTGGCGTGCCGTTTCAATGAAAGTGGTGAGCAGAGCCTCATCGGCAAACAGGGTTAATTCCGGAGTGGCGCCAAAAACCGCATCTGAGATTACGCCAAATTCATGCACTCCCAGGTCATCCGCTTTGCCAACGATGAAGACGGTAGGATCGTAGATGTTTTGCCAGAGTGTCAGCGCGGAATTGCCGGATGGCGTGGTGGTTTCCCGCAGGGCTTTGGTAATCAAAAGCGCTCGTTGCACCTCCATGGGGTCCTTCAGGCGGTAATTCATGCGTCCATACCACATCATGGCACGGAAATACATCTCGAGTTCTGGACCAAGCGTGTAGTGCCCGCGCGGAATATACTGGGAGTAGTCCTCAATGTACTGCATGTCTGGGGGCTGACCCTCATAATTAAAGATCGGAGAAAATTCAACCCCTGAGGTTGCCATGATCAATGCCAGTTCAGCTTCAACCAGCTCCCGAGCTTCCTCAGGAATCGGATCGTCAGTTTGCAGCAAGGACCCAGCCACACTGAAAAATGCCAGATTGCGCAAAGCGGCTTCTTCCAGCGGGGTCCCAACCAGCTGATCAAACTGTGCCTTGCTAGCTTCAATCATGGAGGATGTCAATTCCTTTAACATTGGAATAAACATTTCCCGCTCCAAATCGCGCAGCATTTTGTCAAACACCAGGTGATAGACGTGAAAGACGGAATCCGTGGTAATGAACGCGGGCATGTCTCCATACCGCGTGATTTCATAGCCTTGGTAAAACTCTGAAAGCATCCTGCTCGGAGTATTATCAGGCGCGGCGACGACAAACCCGTTCTGGGACAACAACTCCAGCTGAGCCTGGCTCAATTCAATCTCGTCCAAGTTCCCGACCTCAGTGAGAGATATTGGCAGAGAATATCCCCCCGGGAAGCTTTGGGGCAAAGAGATCTGGGGCTGCTGGAAACTAGCAAACGCTGCCCCATAAACCTGATCAGCAGGCAGCGCTACAACTTCGCCTGACGTATCAGTCTCCTCTTCAGTCGCCCTGGGCTCAATAGCTGTGGGCTCGGTAGAAGGTGTTGTAGCTTCTGGCTCCTGCACAATATCCGTCGGCTTGGGACTGATAGTAATCGTGCATGAGAACAACAAAGCAGCCAACCAGCCCATAATGAGCAGATTTCGAAAACGATTCTTTCGCATTTTGCACTCTCCTTATCGGGTAATTAACCAATGATGAATGCCATCCCCCAAGATGGCAAGTCGCTCCCAGCGACTTTCAGTACGGTCCAACAAAGAAAAACCAAAGCCAATCCAACGCCATATAGTTAGTTGCCCTCCTTTTTGATTCGAATCGTAGTCGCTCTCCAGCGCAGCCAGCTCAACTAGACCATCGCTATCCAGATCTGCAACCCGCACGCTCGAGATAGGGTTTGCCAAGGGTGACCCAGCCCAAACCTCGCGATATTTATCTTTCTGCCAGCCTATCAGGATCAACTGGCAACTTTGGCCTTCAAGGTTCTGATGGCCTTCAATCCGCCCTCCATAAGGCATAAACTGATCTGCAGGCCAGGGTCTAAACGGTCGCCAGACCAAAAGCACAGCCTCATTTCCTCCATCATGGTCCATGTCTGCGATCAGGGCTTCACTCACGCGCCACCCATGCGGACTTTGCCACAAAACCTGCCCAATGCAGTTGGTAATTTGCAGAGTTTCCGCTTTAGAAACCAGGCACTCAGGCTGGGCATCGCCATCCAGATCGCCCGAAAGGGCAGGTGCAACAGGCACAGAATCGACTGAAAGCTGGCTCTTTGTCACCGGAAGCAATTCTCCGGCGTTCAACTGCCAGTATTGACTTCCGAGACTGCTGTTTACCAAGGGTAAGAAGATCATGGGAAGCAAAATAACCCAATGTAATTTTGCTTTCAAAATAGAGAACACGTCGATCCTCCGTTTGGAAGAAACATTTGCGCTCCACCCCTATCAACTCAAAATATCGAATTTTCCCTAAGTAGACAGTAAGTGAAACTACAAAAAGTAAAAGCTTACAACTAAATTGTATAACTAATTATGGCCGATATCAAGCGCCAAAACCAAAACTGGAGCTGTTCAGCGAATTCAGCTAGTCTCTTCGAGTGGGTTCTCTTTAGCTATTGCCTTGAGCTGCTCTTCCCTCCAACGTTTCAACTGTTCAGCAACCTGGGCTTCATACCCTTGCTCCGAAGGGTGATAAAACTGCCTGCCTATGAGCT
>WOZA01000037.1 GCA_011620505.1 Anaerolineaceae bacterium | reverse complement strand
TTTCATCTTTCTGGTCCAACATAACCGCAGACTGCCAAGATTGTGCCGGGCTCTTGCCCGAGCACAGCATGTCGCCATAGGCGTCCAGTACCAACCGAAGACCTCCGGTCACCTCCCTTGCGCGGCCTGGAGGCCGGCACGATCATAAGGTTCTGCTAATCATCGCGAGCTTCATTTCCACGGTAATTTGGTTTTAGGGGAGAAATCATTCAATTCCGAGAAACTCGTTTAGATCCTGCACCTTGCATCCAAGCTTCAGCGCCATTTTCTCGCGCAGGGCGTCATCGGGTGAGATGTGGGCATAGGACTCCATGAACACGGAAAGCATCATGTTGCAATCGGCAGCTTCATGCGCAACGTTCTGCTTACGAAGGCGGTCGTTGTTCCGGATCCAGCCCGGTTTGCGCGAAACAATTTCATCCGCTTCCAATCCCAGGGAGGCGAAACGTGTCAGCAACTCTCTCTCCTCGCTGGTCAAGCCCGGCCCTTCCACCTCAGCGTAGGCTTCCGCAAGTTCACCGACCTCAGACAGGAAAAACAAGAGCGCGCTCTTTGGGTCAGCCCACTGCAATCCGCGCGCGTTGTAATATGCTTTGATCCATTTTGTGTCCATCACTCACCTCAGCCTTAATTGTAACCGCCGGTTGGAAACTTGATGCATCAACCAATAGCGAATCTTGGTATGATTAGCCCTTGTGATTAGAACAGAAACTCCTCAACCTACCTGGCTTGCGCATGTGCTGCACTCGCCTACTGCCGATTACCTTTCCAACCCCAATCCTGCATTGGGAGAAACCATCACCCTGCGCCTGCTGATTCCCAGCGAGGCTGACCCGGATCAGGTTATCCTGCGCACCATCCCCAACGGTGAACAGCAGTTTACATCCATGCTGCCCCAATCCGACCGGGATGGTTATCGCGCTTGGGAAGCTCCCCTCAAGATTAATGAGCCGCGCGTGAGCTATCGCTTTGCCATTCAAACCGAAGGCAGAATCTGGTGGCTGAATGCCCTCGGGGTAAGCCTTTATACGCCGCTTGCGTTGTTTGACTTCAAGCTCTTGGCCGGCTTTCATCCGATCTCCTGGTTGGAGAGCTCAGTTTTCTATCAAATCTTCCCTGATCGCTTTGCCAATGGCGACCCCAGCAACGACCCGGTTGAAGAGGCGGACCCTCGTTACAGGTACACGCGTAGCACCTTTCCCTGGGGTCAGGCGGCGCCCAGAGACCGGCATGTGATGCCTTTTTATGGAGGCGACCTGGCGGGCATCGAAGGTCATCTTGATTACCTTGAGCAGCTTGGCATCAATGCGCTCTACCTGAATCCGATTTTTACCGCGTTTACCAATCATCGTTACGATGTCAGCAACTTCCGCGAGGTGGATCCTGTTTTGGGCGGTGACCAGGCGCTCGTTTCCCTGCGCCAGGCTCTCACACAGCGCAACATGCGCTACATACTGGATATTGTCCCAAATCATAGCGGCATGATGCATCCGTGGTTCCAATCCGCACTCCATGACAGAGAGAGTGAAACACGCGGATATTTTTACTTTGCTGAAAATCAAGAAGACTATGTTTCGTGGATGGGTTTTGGTCACATGCCCAAACTTAATTACGCCAGCGAGGCTCTGCGCCGCGAGATGATCGAAGGTGAGGATGCAGTCTTTGCCTATTGGCTCAAGCCACCGTTCGCCGCTGACGGGTGGAGGGTGGACGTGGGCAACATGCTTGGTAGGCAGGATGATCACCAGATCAACCTTGATCTGTTGCGGGCGATCCGCGCAGCGGTTAAGCGCGTTTCGCCTGAGGCTTACCTGATGGGAGAAAACTTCTTCGAGGCAACCGACCAGCTCCAGGGTGACGGCTGGGACGCGGTCATGAATTACACCGGTTTTGCTGACCCAATCCTCCACTGGCTGAAGGGCTACGAGCAGGACGCGCTGGGCTGTGAGGCCGTCTTGAAAGCGGATCTCCCCTGGGACACCGCGACCATGCTGCAGGCCTGGAGCGAGAACCTGGCTTCCATCCCCTGGCAGATTGCCCTCCAGCAATTCAACTTGCTCGATAGCCATGACACTCCGCGTTTGCTCACCCTTCTGGATGGCGATAAGGCGCTTAGCCGGTTGGCAGCAATCGTGCAGTTTACTTTCCCCGGTGTGCCTTGCCTGTACTATGGCGATGAAATTGGACTGACTGACGAGGAAGGTTTTGCCTCGCGCAACTGCTTCCCCTGGGATGAAGGTCAATGGGATCAGGAGACCCTGAGTTTTTACAGAAAGCTAATCGCCCTTCGACGTGAGAGCCTGGCTCTGGCGCGAGGAGAATTCAGGATCCTTCATTTTGATAAGGACCTGGTGGTTTTGGCTCGCGTTTTGGGAGAGGAGTGGGTGTTGGTTACCGCAAATCGCTCAGAACAGGCTTATCCTGCCGTGCGCCTCGAGGTTCCGACGCTCAATTTGCCTGGCGAGCGTGAGTTCAACGCACTCTTTGGTTCCGGGTGTATCGAGGCTGGCAATGGCTGGCTCGCATTGCCCCAGATTCCCAAGGGAGGCGAAGTCTGGCATTAAACTTTGTTGCGCTTATAATCAACTTATGTCAGGTTTATTTCGAAATCTAAAAGGAAAAAATAAAACCTGGAGCGAACGCTTCAGTGAGGTCAAGGACCGCCTGCGCAATTTTTACCTGGACCTCAATGACCGCCTGGGTGGCACGCTGGGTATTCTTCGCCTTGCTCTAAATAATTTTAACCTTATGCATGGTGCCGAAGCTTCCGCCAGCCTGGCTTATTACGGTCTCTTTTCCATCTTTCCCTTGCTCCTGGCGGTTGTGTCAATCGGTTCGATATTTTTGGACGGCGAGCTGGTCAAAGTAGAAGTGCTGGCGCTCATCAATGAGTGGATCCCCATTTCTGCTGACACGGTCAATACTCAGATCACTTATGTCCTCAATATGCGCGGTCCTGTCACGATTGTGGCTCTCATCTCCTTGCTTTGGTCAGGCTCGAACGTCTTTGATAAAATTATTGTGAACGTCAATCGCGCCTTTCTCAAAGGCAGCCGACCGGGCTTTCTCAAAAGGCGGGGAATGGCGCTGCTGATCATCCTGGTGATGATTTTGCTGTTCAGTGCTTCTCTGTTTTTTAGCACAGTCGTTGATATCTTTCCATCAGCAGAGAACGCACTTTTTGGCAAACTACTTTCTTCGACCGCAGCCTGGGTGGATTTACTACAACTTGTGCCGTTTATCTTGAAGTTCCTCTTGTTTCTGGCTGTTTACGGTTGGATCCCTCAAATATCAGATATTCTCTTTTTAGCGCGGCTGATTGGGTCGGTGGTTACTGCGGTTCTTTGGGAGCTCTCCAGTCGTTTGCTTGGCTGGGCGATTTCCAGCGGTTTTACCAATTATGAAATCATTTACGGTTCACTGGCTTCTATCATCGCATTGATGTTCTGGCTTTACTTAAGCGGTTACATCCTCTTTTTTGGTGCCCACCTGGTGTATGCCATCGACACGCACCTAAAACGTAAGCGCAGTAATGTTGAAAAAGTGGAATCGGATGCGGGAGGGGCGGAAGCATAATGGACCTGTCTATTTGTCTTGTACCTTTAAACGCGCTTGATTACCTGAAGCCTTTGCTGGCTTCGATTGAGCGATATTCCAGTGGGTTGCGCTATGAGGTGATCATGGTGGACAATGGCTCCACCGATGGGACAGTGGCTTGGATCGAACAACACCATCCGGAAATAACGCTAATCCGCAATCAGAGCAACCTCGGCTTCACCCGCGGAAACAACCAGGCAATGGCTTTGGCCAAAGGGGATTACATTTTGCTGCTCAACCCCGACACCTTGTTGACTGAGGATTGTTTTGGACCACAAATTGCCTATTTGCGGCAAAATCCTCAAGTTGGCATAACCATTCCAAAGGTACTTAATGAAGATGGTACTTTCCAGCAGCAGTCGCGCCGTGGGGATGCCCGCCCGGTTGAGGTGTTCGGGTATTTTCTAAAGCTTGGTAAGCTCTTCCCCAAAAGCAAGGCGCTCAATGGTTACCTGCAATCCTGGCTTCCGGAGGATGAAGTCGCGGAAGTAAAGGCGGTTTCGGGCTCATGCATGTTCATTCGGCGCGAAGTCTATGAACAGATTGGGGGGCTGGACGAGCACTTCTTTGCTTATCAGGAAGATAGCGATTACTGCTTGCGGGCACGTCAGTCCGGTTGGAAGGTGATGTATGTGCCGCTGAGCAGCATCGTTCATTATGGCGGTGAAGGTGGCTCAAAAACCCATCCTTATTACTCCATTCTCCAATGGCACCGCTCGTATTACCTGTACTATCGCAAGCACTTTGCCCGCGAGCATTTCTTCCTCTTCAATTGGTTCTATTACCTGGT
>WOZA01000136.1 GCA_011620505.1 Anaerolineaceae bacterium | reverse complement strand
CGATAGTCTTGCCCAGTTTTTCCAGCAGTTTCCTGGTAGCTGCCACGGGACCAATGCCCATGATGGAAGGCTCAACGCCTTCCAGAGCGCTTCCAAGCCAGATAGCCTCGGGGGTAACACCGAGTTCACGCGCTTTTTCTTCGCTCATGACGACTACCGCTGCAGCACCATCATTAATCGTGGAGGAGTTACCAGCAGTAACTATCCCATCCGGTTTGAAGGCGGGTTTCAGCTTTGCCAATCCCTCCGCAGTTGTATCCCCGCGGATACCTTCATCTTCAACAAAATCGATAACATCGCGTTTGATACGCACCTGAACGGGCACGATTTCGTCCACAAATTTACCTTCAGCCTGGGCTTTTGCAGCTTTCTGTTGAGAGAGGGCTGAGAATTCATCCAGTTCCTCGCGGGTCAGATGCCACTGCTCTGCCACATTTTCAGCCGTGATACCCATATGCAACTGGCTGAAAGCATCCGTCAGACCATCATTGACCATCGTGTCAACCAGTTTGCCATCACCAAGACGGTAGCCGGCGCGTGCCAGGGGAAGTGCATACGCAGAAGCCGACATGTTCTCCATGCCGCCTGCGACCACCACATCTGCTTCACCAAGTAAAACCATCCTGGCAGCCATGTTGACTGCCTCGAGGCCGGAACCGCAGACGACATTGATGGTCACAGCTGGGGATTCGACCGGAATGCCCGCGTTCACTGCAGCCTGACGGGCAACGTTTTGCCCTTGTGCCGCCTGGAGGACACAGCCCATGTAAACCATATCCACATCAGCTGGCTGGATTCCTGCCCGACGGACAGCTTCCCGGATGACGACTTCACCGAGCTTTGCTACGGGAACAGTCGAGAGCATACCGCTCATCTTCCCTATCGCAGTCCGACACGACCCAGCAATGATAATTTTCTTGTCCATAAATGATTCCCTTTCTTTAGGATCTGGGGGTGAGTTTTGACAGAAATCAAGCGTAGTTTTAACCAAGGCGAGTTGTGATCTGCCTCCCAGACCGGATTGTTTGCCTGTATTATCTCATAGAATCTGCCTCCTTCGCCTTCAATTTCTTTATTTTTTTGACCAACACTTGACGTTCACACACCCATTTAAAGCCGATAGTATTGATGGCTTTTCATCACCCCGGAGACGTGTGATTCTTGACATTAGAACAACTGTTCTATATAATTAGAACATGGAAAGTTCACTGATACCCTTCAGCACTCCCCTGCCCTCCCGGCGTTTTCTGGCAATCGGTGCCCATGCACTATCCAATAAAATGCTGGAATTGATTGCCAAATTGAGCCTCATGCAGCGTGTAACCGTGCTGGATTGCGGCAACCGTTCCAACATGTACTCCGTTGCCAAACTCATCCGCCCCTACACCTCCGACCCCGTGCGGGTTATGTGCAACATCCGCCTTTCACGCGCCTTCACCTGCTACCAGGTAGTGGCTATGCTGCAGGCTGTAGCTGCCAACCCGCCACAGGAACCACTGGTGGTACTCGATCTGCTGGCAACCTTTCTCGACGAAGACGTCGAGCTTAAAGACGCGCAACGCCTGATGGATCACAGCCTCGGCTTCCTAACGCAGCTGAGCGCCTCGGCGCCCGTGGTCATCAGTGTACGACCCATCCCTCTTATTGCCCACCAGCGTGCCCCTTTGCTTGAGCTGATTAAAAACAACGTGGATGTTTGTTGGGAAGAGCCGCTCGCGCTGCAAACTGCACAGCAGACACAAATGCTACTTTTCGAATGAGGTTTTTATGGGACGCACCATCGCTTCAATCACCCAAACCTGGCAGGAAGAAGAAGCCGCACTCAATCGCTTCAAACGCGCCTTGCGCAAGGATGACCAGATCCTTTTGGATGAACTTCTGGTCATGTCGCGTCTGCACCTGGCTGAAGCCTCCTATGCTTCCAATCTTTATCCGCTGGATATGTACCTGATTGCCATCCTGTTGGAGCTCTACAAACAACTCAAATCCATGCAAAAAGTGCTGCCCAATGCGGATCCCTTTAAAGCCGAACGTATCGAGGCGGAAAAGGAAGACGAATTCATTCAACTGCTGAATGCCACCGTCTCCACTTTATTTGATACCCCGCAGAGGGAAACGGCAGAAGACTTGGTGGAAATCCCGACGGAAGTGCAGCCCGAGCCTGCCAACGCCTTGAACTATGCCGACTTTGAGGAGGCGCCCTGATGACCTTCCGCGGCTGGCTGCTGGACCTCTACCTCAACCAGGAAGAAGGATTAACCCTGTGGTTCATTGGGGAAGATGATCGCCGCGTCTGTTTCAGGCAGGCTTTCCCGGTCACCTTCTATGTTGCCGGTCCCAATGAACAGCTGCGTGCGCTCTGGAAGCGCGTAAGCGGGAGAATGGGCGTTTTGGGACTCAGCCGCAAGCAAAAGCAGGATGTGTTTGTGGCAGATCCAGTGGATGTGATGCAGATTGACATGGACTCGCCTACCAGCCAAGTCAGACTATTTCACGATATCGAAGCTGAATTCCCCGACCTGACCTATTACGACGCGGATGTCACCATCGGAACGCGCTATATGGCTCGCCACGGCGTCTTCCCGCTGGCGCTGTGCGAATTGGAGGTTGATGAAAACCAGCTCATCCAATCCATCCGCCCTCTCAATACCCGCTGGGACCTGATACCTGACCTGCCGCCTCTGCGCATCTTTGAACTGAAGCCGGACTGCGATCCAAACCGTGGCAAGGTGCACTCGCTGCTTATGCGCACCGATCGCTTCGCGCAGCACATCCCGCTTGACGCTGCCGGCGATTACCTGCGGCTGATCAACGAGGCACTGACAGCCTATGATCCAGATATCTTTGTTACCGACTGGGGAGATAGTTGGTTGATCCCCTTCCTGAACGTGCAATCAGCAGAAAAAGGCATCCCCCTACAGCTCAACCGCGATGGCACGCGGCCGGTCCGCTGGCAGAAAGAAACGACCTACTTCTCCTATGGACACATCATCTACCGCCCGGAAGAAGCCCACCTCTTCGGTCGCTGCCATGTGGACCGCAAGTCCTCCATGATGTGGTCTGACTACAGCCTGGCTGGCACGCTGGAAATGGCACGCGTTACCACGCTGCCCATCGAAAAAGCGGCGCGCGTTTCACCTGGGCAGGGAATCTCTGCCATGCAGGTGATTACCGCGCTGGAGAAGGACGTGTTAGTGCCCTATCAAAAACGCCAGGTGGAAGAGTTCAAAAGCGGCATGCAATTGATCCAGTCCGACCGCGGCGGGATGGTTTACCAGCCCAAAGTGGGGCTGCACATGGACGTGGCGCAGGTGGATTTTGTCTCGATGTACCCGGCAGTGATCATCAAAGGCAACATTTCTCCGGAAGTTCCCCTGCCGGACGTGCTCGAGCCTGCCATGGAAGAACTTGGCGTGGTGCCGCTGACACTCAAACCTCTCTACGAAAAGCGTGTGTCAATTAAGAAGAAGATCCGTCAATACCCACCGGATCACCCGATGGTCGCGATCCTGAAAGAACGCGCCAACGCGCTTAAATGGCTGTTGGTGGTTTGTTTTGGCTTTCTGGGCTATAAAAACGCGCGTTATGGGCGCATAGAAGCCCACGAAGCTGTTACCAAAGGCGGGCGCGAGGTGCTGCTGCGTGCCAAGGAAGTGGCAGAATCAGAAGGCTTTGAGGTGCTCCACATGTACGTTGACGCGCTCTGGATCAAAAAGAAGGGCTGCAGCAAACCAGAACACTTCACTGAGGTGATCAGCAAAATCAACCTGCACACCGGGCTGACGATCAACCTGGATGGCATTTACCGTTGGGTGGCTTTTTTGCCCTCCAAGACTGACGCGCGCATCCCGATTGCCAACCGCTATTTCGGCGTTTTCCAAAGCGGCGAGATCAAAGTGCGCGGGCTGGAGGCACGCCGGCGCGACACACCTGTTTGGATTGCTGCTGTGCAAAAGCAAATGATCGCTTTGCTGGGGCAGGCACGCACCAAAGCCGAGCTCTCCGATTGTATTCATGAGGCATTTTGTTTCTATTACACCGCGCTGCAAAAGCTGGAAGATAACCAGGTGCCTTTAGACCAGCTGGTAATCAACGGAAAGGTCAGCTACGCGCTCGAAGCCTATAAAGCCAGCACAGCGGCGGTGCGAGCCGCACGGCAGATGGAAGCTGCCGGCATGCCCATCAAACCCGGTATGCGCATTCGTTTTGTTTATCGCAAGGGTGAACCGGATGTATTTGCCTGGGATTTAGGCAAACCCATCGACCCGCAGGAAATAAACAAACCAAAGTACATAGAATTGCTGGCCAAGGCTGGCAGCGCAGTCCTGGCGCCATTCGGGATTTCCGAAGCGCTGTTTCGGGAGTGGAGCGAAAATCGTTCGATCCAGCTCAAGCTTAATCA
>WOZA01000168.1 GCA_011620505.1 Anaerolineaceae bacterium | reverse complement strand
CGCGAAATCTGAATTGTCATGTAAGAAATGAATGGAGACCTGACGGTCAACTACCTCGCAAAGCCAGGAGACCGCTTATAGCGCATCTTCACGGCGCAACACATCTAATAATTGACACATAGCCATTACTAACCTTTTTTCAGCAATTGTGAAAAATTTCCTTGACAGTTTTTTTTGCAGATGATAACATCGAAATAAGTGAGCATAAAGATCCGCCCGCTTGATCGGTTAGCTTTTCGGACATATCAGACTGGTTATGTGGAGAGCTGGTCGTAATATTTTCCAAAAAGCAAAACTATTTCGCCATATCCTTAACTAAATCAAATAAGGAGTAATAGATGAAAAGTAAGAAGTCAATTGTTCAACTGGTACTGTTGATCATGTGCTTTGTGTTGATTTTTTCAACCACAGCTTGCCGATCAACAGAAGCACCTCCAGCAGAGCAACCCGCTGGAGAGACGGAGCCTGAAGTAGAGGAACCGGAGGAAAAGCCTTACAAAATTGGGATCATGACCGGGACTGTCTCACAGGGTGAAGAAGAATATCAGGAAGCGATGAACCAGATCGCCAAGTATGGCGATATGATCGTTCATGCCACCTATCCTGACAACTTCTCCACTGAAACAGAAACTACCATTTCACAGGTAGTGCAGATGGCGTCTGATCCTGAGGTGAAAGCAATCGTTTTTGTGCAGGCCATCCCCGGAGCCGCAGCAGCCATTGAAAAGGTCCGCGAAACCCGACCTGACATGCTGTTCATCGCTGGAGTACCTGCAGAAGATCCGCCAATCATCGCAGAAAAAGCAGACATCGTATTACAGGTCGACGAGATTTCGATGGGTCGAACCATCCCCGAATTAGCAGCCCAAATGGGAGCAAAGACCCTCATCCACTACTCATTCCCACGCCATCTGTCCTATGCGACCATCGCGCGGCGGCTTGAGATCATGAAGGAAACCTGTGCAGAATTAGGGATCGAACTGGTGGAAGTCAACGCGCCAGATCCAACCGGCGACGCTGGCGTCTCCGGCGCACAGCAGTTTATTACTGAGGATGTTCCACGGCAGATCGCAACCTACGGCAAAGACACAGCCTTCTTCTCCACGAACTGTGCCATGCAGGAGCCTCTGATCCGGACCGTCTGGGAAAACGGTGCGATTTATCCGCAGCAGTGCTGCCCAAGCCCCTATCATGGCTATCCCGCTGCATTGAACATTGATGTCAAGGGCCACGAAGGCGATGTGCAGTACATGCTCGATCAAATCGCAATCAAGCTGAAAGAAAAGGGGCAGGAAGGCCGCATGTCAACCTGGGGTGTTCCCATCAATATGCTGATGATTGACGCGGGCGTTCGCTACGCAATCAAATTCGCAGAAGGTGAGATCACAAATCCCCGGGACGTGGAAGCCTTCAGGCAAACCTTGAACGAAGCTGCCGCAGCGAGAAACGTAGGTGATATCACCGTAACATCTTACAATGAAGATGGGGTTGATCTGCCCAACTTCCTGATGTTGCTGGCTCCTTTCTATGATTTCTCACAGAACACCGCAGCTGCGGAAGTTAAAGAAGTAGAGCCCTATAAAATTGGGATCATGACCGGGACTGTCTCACAGGGTGAAGAAGAATATCAGGAAGCGATGAACCAGATCGCCAAGTATGGCGATATGATCGTTCATGCCACCTATCCTGACAACTTCTCCACTGAAACAGAAACTACCATTTCACAGGTAGTGCAGATGGCGTCTGATCCTGAGGTGAAAGCAATCGTTTTTGTGCAGGCCATCCCCGGAGCCGCAGCAGCCATTGAAAAGGTCCGCGAAACCCGACCTGACATGCTGTTCATCGCTGGAGTACCTGCAGAAGATCCGCCAATCATCGCAGAAAAAGCAGACATCGTATTACAGGTCGACGAGATTTCGATGGGTCGAACCATCCCCGAATTAGCAGCCCAAATGGGAGCAAAGACCCTCATCCACTACTCATTCCCACGCCATCTGTCCTATGCGACCATCGCGCGGCGGCTTGAGATCATGAAGGAAACCTGTGCAGAATTAGGGATCGAACTGGTGGAAGTCAACGCGCCAGATCCAACCGGCGACGCTGGCGTCTCCGGCGCACAGCAGTTTATTACTGAGGATGTTCCACGGCAGATCGCAACCTACGGCAAAGACACAGCCTTCTTCTCCACGAACTGTGCCATGCAGGAGCCTCTGATCCGGACCGTCTGGGAAAACGGTGCGATTTATCCGCAGCAGTGCTGCCCAAGCCCCTATCATGGCTATCCCGCTGCATTGAACATTGATGTCAAGGGCCACGAAGGCGATGTGCAGTACATGCTCGATCAAATCGCAATCAAGCTGAAAGAAAAGGGGCAGGAAGGCCGCATGTCAACCTGGGGTGTTCCCATCAATATGCTGATGATTGACGCGGGCGTTCGCTACGCAATCAAATTCGCAGAAGGTGAGATCACAAATCCCCGGGACGTGGAAGCCTTCAGGCAAACCTTGAACGAAGCTGCCGCAGCGAGAAACGTAGGTGATATCACCGTAACATCTTACAATGAAGATGGGGTTGATCTGCCCAACTTCCTGATGTTGCTGGCTCCTTTCTATGATTTCTCACAGTAAACGGCTTTTGATTAACGACTAAACTCCACAAAGCGCCGGCTTGCAAAGCGCAAGCCGGCACTTCTTTATGAAAATTAGAGAAGGAGAAACAGCATTGGACGATCAATACTTGCTGTCAATGAAAAATATTTCCAAAGAATATTTCGGCAATCGGGTTTTGAAAGGCGTTAACCTCAATGTGAAGCCTGGTGAAATCCACGCCCTGGTAGGGGAAAACGGCGCTGGCAAATCCACCTTGATGAATATTCTTTTTGGAATGCCAGTTATTTATTCCACAGGAGGATTTGAAGGCGAAATCCAGATAAATGGAGAATCAATCTCCATTGACAGTCCGCATACTGCCATGAACTGTGGAATTGGCATGGTTCACCAGGAATTTATGCTTATCCCCGAATTCAATGTCACAGAAAACATCAAGCTGGGTAGAGAAATTGGTGAACCTACCGCGTTGAGTAAGATTTTTGGCAATTTACTTGAAAAGATGAATTGGACACAAATGTCCAAAGAAGCCCGAAAAGCTTTGGATAGTATCGGGATGATGAACATTGATGAATATGCCAAAGTGGCAGGAATGCCGATTGGTTATAAACAATTTATCGAAATCGCCCGTGAAATCGATAAAACTGGCATAAAGTTGTTGGTTTTTGACGAACCCACCGCTGTTTTGACCGAAGGAGAAGCGGACCGTTTGTTGGAAATCATGCGATTGATTGCCGAAAAGGGAATTGCTATCATCTTCATCACCCACAGGTTAACCGAGGTTATGGCTGTGGCTGATAGCATGACTATCTTACGGGATGGTGAATTTGTCGTTCGAAAAGATGTCAAGGATATTACTCTGGCGAAAATTGCTGAACTTATGATCGGCCGTCAAATCGATAAATTGGTTGATGATAGTCTTTTAGCAAGCCGGAACTTGTCAGACGACAAAATTGCGCTCGAATTCAAGGATTATCATGTGGACATGCCCGGAGAACGCGTGAAAGGCATGAACATCAAAATCCGGGAAGGTGAGATTTTTGGGTTTGGTGGTTTGGCTGGACAAGGCAAAATAGGCATTGCCAACGGCATTATAGGTCTGTTCGAAACGCAAGGCGATGTTTTCGCTTTCGGGAAACGCCTGGATCTCAGCAAGTTGGGTGAAGCCCTCCGCAATGATATTGCTTTTGTTTCAGAAGACCGCAGAGGTGTTGGTTTGTTGCTTGGCGAATCGGTTGAGCGAAATATCACATTTACAGCCATGCAAATAAAGGATCAATTTCTACGACGCATCGGCCCAATGAAAATTTTGGATAAAGCTAAAGCGGATCAGCATACCCGGGAAATGATCAAATTGTTTGATATCCGCTGTACTGGCCCTTCCCAGACAGCCGGCAGTCTTTCAGGAGGCAACCAGCAAAAAGTCTGCCTCGCCAGGGCTATCACGATGGACCCTAAAATTCTGATTGTGTCAGAGCCAACACGCGGTATTGATATTGGTGCGAAAAAATTGGTTTTGGAGTATCTTACAAAAATTAATCGTGAACAAGGAACAACGATTGTAATGATCAGTTCGGAATTGGTGGAGCTCAGATCTCTGTGCGATCGCATAGCAATTGTCTCCGAAGGAAAAGTTTTCTCGGTAATGAAACCCGACGATTCTGATGCTGCATTTGGTCTGGCCATGGCAGGTGTCAGGGAGGAGGAAGCCGTATGAAAACCATAAAAGATATCTACGAAAACATCGGATTACCAAGATTAATCATCGGTGTGTTTTTCATCTTCCTCGTCGTAGTCTCCATAGTTTTAGGGTTTTCACCAGCCGCATTATTTAGCGATGTTGTCAGGCGCTGGCTGATGTACGGAACTTTGGTATTAGCAATGGTTCCGGGCATTCAAAGTGGCATCGGATTGAATTTTGGCGTTTCTTTGGGAATTTCCGCAGGACTCTTGGGTTCCGTTTTTGCGATGGAAATCAGTTTTCTTAGAAACTGGAATGAGGTTTTAGGAGCTGGCGCGCCCTGGTTGACACTTTTGCTCGCACTTTTGTTTGGGATCATCATGGCGGCAATTTTGGGGACGCTTTACGGTTTACTTCTCAACCGGGTCAAAGGCTCAGAAATGACGGTCTCCACTTATGTTGGTTTCTCCGTCATTGCCTTCATGAACATCGTTTGGCTCTCACTCGCCTTCAAAAATGGTGAACTTAGCTGGCCGCTGCAAGGGCAAGGCTTGCGCAACACTGCCAGTCTTTCAGGCAGCTTTGGAGGTTTATTAAGCAATCCAGATGTAGTACAGTCAACGCAGCCGGCATGGCTGCAGTGGTTAGCCTTCAAAATCGGAGATTTTACTCTCCCTCTTGGATTGATTTTGGTATTCGCCCTGTTGTGCTTCAGTGTCTGGCTCTTTTTCAGAAGCAAACTTGGTATCGCCATGAGCGGCGCCGGTGAGAATCAACTGTTCACAACCTCCAGCGGCATCGATGTTGACCGTAAGCGCATTCAGGGTACGGCGATTTCAACCGTTCTTGGGGCGATAGGGATTATTCTTTACGCCCAAACTTACGGCTTTTTGCAGCTTTATAACGCACCCCTCATGATGGGATTTGCCAGCGTGGCTTCAATCTTGATTGGCGGCGCCTCGGTGAGGCGTGCGAAAATTTCGCATGTCCTGATTGGAACTTTGCTTTTCCAGGGAATCCTCGTGACCGCCTTACCGGTCGTTAATGAAGTGATTGAAATCGGGACTCTGCCAGAAGTGTTGAGAATCATAATTTCCAATGGCATTATTCTCTATGCCTTATCCAAGACGAAAGGAGGAAACCAATGAGCCAAAAAACTGATTTCTTCAAAAAAGCTGGTTCTTTCCTCTTTGACAATAAGGTCATGATTGCCTTCGCGGCTATTTGTCTTGCCGCCATCGTGCTTTCTGGCAGTCCTATGACTTTTATTGTGGATGGTGTTTTTACTCGCATAACTCGTAATACCTTCACCGTTCTGGCTTTAATCATCCCCGTTCTGGCTGGATTAGGTTTGAACTTCGGCATCGTTATTGGTGCCATTGCAGCCCAAATTGCTGTGTTCTGCGTCGTCTACTGGGGGCTTGGCGGTTTTGGCGGCATGCTTTTGAGTGTCCTGATTGCCACTCCACTGGCTGTGCTGTTTGGCTATCTGGTAGGGAAACTTTTCAACCGCATGAAAGGCGCGGAGATGATTGCCGGGCTTATTTTGGGTTATTTTGCTGATGGTTTATACCAGCTGTTGTTCCTGGTGATTATCGGCGGGGTGATACCAGTCAACAATCCCAAATTAATCATTTCTGGCGGGGTGGGGGTTAAAAATACAATTGATTTGACGGGTAATCTAAAATACGCGATTGATTCTGTGCGTATGGTGGACATCGTTACGGTTGTATTTTACGTGGTTCTGGCTGTCACCCTCATCAAAGTCATCTTACACCTTCTCAAAAAGTATCAGCTGAACAAGGGAGATTTCATCTTCTTTGGGATTGTTGGGCTTTTGTTTGGCATCTCGTATATCCCCGTAGTTGAGAAATTCCTCTCCACTGATCGTTTAATTTTGTTGGATGCCCTGACGGCGGTTCTGATTGTTTTGGCGATCTTGCAGTTGATAAAAATCGTAAGGTCGATCTGGATCGATAAAGAACCACTCAAAACCTTGGTCAAACCCATTGTAACGCTGCTGGTTTACGGTCTGATTTACGCCCTGACCTTTATACCTGAGATTGAAGAAGTACTTTCGTACGTCAAGTTACCAGTTTTGCCGTTTCTTTTGATAGCAGGTTTGTGCTGGTTTAATCAAAAGATTCTATCCACCCGCTTAGGCCAGAATATGCGCACTGTTGGACAGAGCCAAAGCGTGGCAATGGCTTCGGGCATCGATGTTGATAAGACCCGTGTGATTGCCATGATCATTTCTACCGTTTTAGCAAGCTGGGGACAGTTGATCTTCCTGCAGAATATCGGTACTTTTTCAACCTACGGCGCTCACACACAAATCGCGCAATTTGCCATTGCAGCCTTACTGGTTGGAGGCGCATCGGTACAGAAAGCCACCAACAAACAGGCCATCATCGGTGTCATTCTCTTCCATACACTGTTTATTGTAGCCCCGGAAGCAGGCAAGCAATTGTTCGACAACGCTCAGATTGGTGAGTACTTCAGAGTGTTTGTTTCTTATGGCGTTATTGCCCTTTCGCTGGCAATGCATGCCTGGACGCAATTCAAGAAAGAGGTTCAACCCCCAACAGGAGGAGCCGATCTGGAAATTCCCGCCTTGCCGGCAGTAACTGTGAAGCAACAGACTCTTAAATAAAAGTTTCTTACTCGTAGACTTTCTGATACGACCACACAAAACACCTTCGCATGAAGGTGTTTTGTTTCTTTGTGAGTTTATTCGATCAAAAATCATTTTAGCGCTAACCCCTTCTTAACCCCGTTTCATTTTGACCTATTTCCCAGCCCTTTTCATTTTGCTCTTGAATTTTGTCTTAAAATATTGTACTCTATTGAAACGTAATTCAACAATACAGAAAAGGTCCACTGCTATCTATGGCAAGATTGAACAACCAACCTATACTTGACGAAGATCCCCCATCAACATCCCTCACTCGCCTTTTGGATTTTGCTCGAAAAAAGTCCTACGTGACTAATGATGACATCCTTCGTTTCTTCCCTGAAGCTGAGCAGGATATTGACCAGCTCGAAGGAGTCTATAACGCCCTAAACAATGCTGGCATCGCTATTACTGACGATGATATGCCCCGAGAGGAGCCCTCAGACGAGGAGCTTTCAGATACCATCGATGAAGAACCAGCTGTCGACGATCTGGCTAGTATTGATACCGATGACACAATTGGACTGTACCTGAAGGAAGTCAGCCGTGTGCCATTGCTGAATGACATCGAGGAAGAGGTCATTTTGGCGAAGAGGATCGAACGAGGTCGAATGGCACGGGCAGAGCTCGCCCAGGGAAACCTGAGTAACAAGAGACGCATGGAACTGCGGCAACTTATTGAGGATGGCACACAGGCTCGTGACCACCTCATCACCGCTAATTCCCGCCTGGTGATCAGCGTCGCCAAGAAATACATGGGGCGCGGCGTTCCTTTCCTTGACCTGATCCAGGAAGGAAACATTGGCTTGATCCGCGCCACCAAGAAGTTTGAATACCAGCGCGGACATAAATTTAGCACTTATGCCACCTGGTGGATCCGCCAGGCCGTCACCCGCGCGATCGCGGACCAGGGCAGAACTATCCGCGTTCCGGTGCATATGGGCGACCAGATCAACAAGCTTCTGCGCGTCCAGCATCAGCTCACCCAGAAATTGGGTCGGGATCCATCGGTCGAAGAGTTGGCTGAAGCACTTGAAGTGCCGCCCAAGAAGGTCGAGAACATGATCCAGGTTGCCCGCCGGCCGCTTTCGCTGGAAACACCAACGGATGATGAGGAAGATTCCGTGCTCGGTGACTTTATCGAAGATGACGAAGCTCCGCCACCCGATGAAACCGCCACATTTAACCTGCTGCGCGAACACCTCGTGGAAGTGCTGGATACACTCCCCCCGCGCGAGGTGCGTATCTTGCAGTTGCGCTATGGTCTGCTGGATGGACAGGCATACACCCTCGAAGAAGTTGGGCGGAAAATGGGCGTCACACGCGAACGCGTGCGTCAGATTGAAGCCCAGGCGCTCACCCGCCTGCGCCACCCCAGCGTGAGACGAAAATTGCGCGATTACCTCGGAGACTAACCGTGTCTGAGCAAGAAAATGATATTACCCAACCCATCGTCGTGAATGGATCGACTGCCACACCACCCCCTGAAGAGGGTACGCAGCCAGTCAAAGTCTCGTCGGATGCTCCCCAAACACAGCTGCCAGAATGGTTACTAAAGTTTGCGGCAAGCCCGGAAAAGTCTGGGGAGGATACCCAACCTAGATTCACCCCGGATCTTCAGGCTCCTTTCTTGGAGAACCTGGAAGAGGAGCAGGAATTCACACCGCCTGTAATACCTGGCGAAAATGAATGGCAGGAAATAAGTGACTTCAAGGAGCAGGAAACGCTGGAAATTGAGCCAGCCAGCGAAACCCGGGAGATTGAATCAGCGTTGGAAACATTCGAAGCTCCCGAAGCTGGTATGGATGCAAACCTGATCGAAACTGCCGGGGAACCTATCGCAGAAGACTCGCCTGTTCAGTCAGTAGAAACTTTCAGGCAGGCAGTCCGTGACTTCCTCAATCAAGGACAACGCGAAAAAGCTATCAGGCTAATCCTTGAAAATAAATCGGATCCTGTTTTCGCGGAAGCCGCGAAACAAACCCTACGCTCCCAACTGACTCTCACCACAGATGCAGACGATCTTTGGGACATTTATGACGAACTTAATAGCGTGTCGGATTAAGAAAAACTCTGATTGGAGTGTGGCATGGAACGTTCCTTAGTGTTGGTTAAACCCGATGGCGTACAGCGTGGGTTGATTGGTGAGGTGATCACAAGGCTTGAAAACCGCGGGCTGCGCCTTGTGGCTGCGAAATTCCTGCAGGTCAGCCCGGAGCTGGCAAAACAACATTATGCCGTTCACGCGGGAAAACCATTTTTTGATGGCTTAATTGCCTTTATCACCTCTTCCCCGGTGATGGCAATGGTCTGGACTGGACCGGATGCGATTGTTGCCATCCGCCAGACCATGGGAAAAACACGCGGCACGGAGGCCGACCCCGGCACAATCCGCAGTGATTATGCCATTCAAAATCAGAAGAACCTCACTCATGCCTCTGACTCTGCTGAAAACGCTGAAATTGAAATCGCGCTATGGTTCACACCAGACGAACTGGTTGATTGGAAGCGCTGTACTGAGGACTGGAGCTTTTAATGGAAAACGAAGGTTTGGATTCTTACGTAACAGTCTACAGTGCCCATGGCAGATTGGACGCTGAAACGATTAAAGGGTTCCTCGAGGCGCAGGGCATCTCTGTTTACATCGACCAGGACACGTTGGGGCTGATCTATAGCTTTACGGTTGGCGACCTCGGCGAGGTGGGTATAAAGGTGGCCCCTGAAGATGCCGACAAAGCCAAAGCCCTTCTGGCGGCGATGGACAAAGGCGATTTTTCAAATGAGATCCTTGTCGAAGATGAAAATGCAACGAACGCACCGCACATTGAGCCCTCTGATGCAGAAGATGAGGAATTGAAGGGGCGGAAAAAAGTTCTTTTCTTGTGCACAGGCAACTCCGCACGCAGCCAGATGGCTGAAGCAATTGTAAATAACGACTGCTGGGATAAATGGGTAGCGTTTAGCGCCGGCACTGAACCTACTGGTATGGTAAACCCGTTTGCACAAAAGGTGATTGAGGAAGCGGGCATTTACCATCAAGGACGGTCAAAATCCGTTGACGAGTTTTCAAATGAATCCTTTGACCTGGTAGTCACTGTCTGTGACCGTGCGAACGAGACCTGCCCGGTTTGGCTCAAACAAGGTGAGAAAATCCACCTTGGTTTTGAAGATCCTGCAGCGTTTGTTGGCAGTGATGAGGAAAAATTGGCAGTTTTTCGCAAGACTTTTGCCCTCATGCGCGCTACCATTCCTTCTTTACTCACCAAGTACGCTGCTTGAACAACGAATCAATAGATGCAAAAACTGCTCTGGCTCTCAGAGCAGTTTTTATTTCGACCTACAAGTTGCGTATCCTGTAAAAATATTTGTCAACCAGGGCGTCGTTATGCAGTTTGATGGTGGGGTCTTCATACGCCAGATGACCATTGTAGTAAACCTCTGGTTGGATCCCCACTTCCACAAGGTTCTCACAGGTCTGCACAAGCAGCGCAGGCACTATAAAAGCCACGGGGATGGTGGAGGTAGCTCCAACTTTCTGCGAAAAACCCGGAATCTCAACTGCGGCATCACCGTAGAGGGAGCAGTTGTCGATGACAACATCCGCCACGTCCTTCAGCTTCTTGCCACTGCTGTGGTGAGTTGTGAGCTGATCGGCATATGTGACGTTGGTAATCGCGATTACCGGCACTCCCCGTTCTTTTGCTCCCAGTGCCACATCAATCGTAGCCGCATTGTTGCCGGAGTTGGAAATACAAATGATTGCATCCGGAGGCAGAACGCGGTTGTATTCCAGAATAACTCTGCCAATGCCCTCAAGTTTCTCAATCTTGCTGGTTTTGGTAACTTCGTTAATACCTGCCACCGCTGACTCAAAAATCGCGTGGACATTTGCCAATGTTGCTGCCCGCCAAAACACATCTTCAGCTATCAGACTGGAGTGCCCCGAGCCAAACAAGTGAATGATTCCATTGTTCTTGGTAGTGTTTGTGAGAATCTCTGCAGCCTTCATCATATTGGCTTCTTGTGTGTTGAGGACGTCCTCAACGACTTCCCGCATAACTTCAAAGTAGCGCTGCCAACTTTTCATCCGAACCTCCAGTTGTGTTTTTTTGATTATAGTCAACCTCATCTGGTTCAGGTCAAAATCTGTGCTAAAAGACCAACAAACCGGCTGCAACACCTATTGTATTTTTACAACAAGCCTATTTGACAAGCCCTGCTCTTTGGTTTATAAGTCAGGAATGAAATCTGCTTCCCGTTGGTTATTACTTCCTGTAATTCTTAGCATTGTGCTTACCGGTGGCTGTGGTCCGATCAAAACCCCGCCAACGCCAACCGAGACTGCCGCCCACACGCCCACAGTTCCGGTTTCTGAACAGACCTCTATGCCCACCGAGGTCCCTGAGAGCGCGCCTACTCCGGAGACAACCCTTGCGCAAGCTGACCTGGCGCTGGCATTCGGCGATTATGGTGAGGCTTATAAGCTCTACTCAGGCACGCTGCCCGAAGACACGGATGAATTTAAAGCAACAGCGCTTTTCGGGCAGGGGTTGACGTTCTTTAAACAGGAAGATTATTACCAAGCCAATCGCATTTTAGAAGATCTGGTCAACAAATACCCCACAACGCTGCCCGCGGCCAGAGCCCACTTTATCCTCGGTGAGGCTGCCTTGGCGGAGGATCGCAAAGATGACGCGTTGGCTGAGTTCCAGGCATATGCCGCAGCCCGACCTGGTGTCATTGACCATTATGTCTATGAAAAGATTGGCGACTTGCTGAGCGAGGATGGCCAGGCTGAGGCAGCCTTCGAAGCATATAAAACGGCTTACCTGGCTGCCCCAACAAAAGATAATCTGTCCATCGCGCAGAAGGTTGCGACCGGATACGCAAACATGGGGGAAAACCAGGCTGCTATCGATATTTACAAGGAAATCTATATTCAAACCGACAGCGATTACACGAAGGCACAAATGGACCTTCTGATTGGCCGCATTTTGATGGATGACGGCCAGGAAGAAGAAGCATTCGCTTATTACCAGGATGCTGTCAATAACTTCCCTTACGCCTACGATAGTTACTCAGCCTTACTGGCACTGCTGGATGCCGGGCAGGAAGTTAATGAGCTTCAGCGCGGGTTGATCAACTACTACATGGGGCAATATCCGCTCGCTATCGAGGCGTTTGACCGTTACATCGCGAATAACAATGTCGATCTTGACAAAGCTCTCTACTACAAGGGATTGGCAACAAGGGCACAGGGTTTGGTGCTGGCGGGTCTCACATCCGACGAACGCCTGCAGGCTAATTTCGCAGGTGGAACCGCCGAGGATAAGGCGGCAATTCAGCTTTGGAGCGATCTAATTGCCAGTTATCCAGCCAGCCCCTATCGAATGGACGCGATTCAGGCAATCATTGAAACCCAAGACAGCTATCTGGGGCAAATCCAGCTGGCAATAGACACAGCGGTCAGCCTGGCAGCAGAACTTCATTCCGAGGCAGAAGCGCCAGATCTGCTGGATACTGCCGCAAGTTACCAGCTGTTTGATAATCAAAAGCAGGCGGCTGCGGACTCCTGGACTCGCATCGCACTCGAGTTCCCGGCCTCCGAGAAAGCTTTCAATGGTTTGTTCTTTGGTGGTTCCGTCTACTTTGAACTGGGACAGTTCGATAAAGCGGCGGACAATTTCAATCGCATCATTCCGATGAGCGCCGAACCTTTTGAATTATCGGCAGCTTATTTTTGGCTGGGCAAGATCAACGAGGCACAAGGGAGAGATGAAGAAGCCAGGCTGAATTGGCAGGCTGCGATCAACCAGGCGCCTTATGGCTACTACGGCATTCGCGCAGCAGAGTTGCTCGAAGGTCGCACGCCCTTCCAGGAGCCGGCGCAATTGAAGCTTGATGTCGACCTGGCAGATCTGCGCATCCCCGCAGGAGAGTGGCTAAAAACCGCATTCAACCTGCCGATGGAAACCAATCTGGATTACAGTTCGGAGCTTTTTGACCAACCAGCGTTTATCCGGGCTATGGAGTTTGACCGGCTTGGATTGTATGGCAATGCTTCCTCTGAACTGAGTACGCTGCTTGATGAAAACCAGGACGACCCGCTGGACATTTTTCGGCTCATCAAAGTCTTCCTGGAAAGAGGCTATTACCGCTCTGCCATTGAAGCAAGCAAGCTCATCGCCAAACTCTCTGGCTACGCGGATACACCTTTTTCAGCGGCATATCCGCCCTACTTCACCTATATTGAATATGGCGCATACTACCTACCCTGGATAGAAGCTGCCGCAGAAAAATATGACCTGTCGGAGTTGCTGCTGCTGAGCGTCATTTACCAGGAGAGCCACTTTGGAGCGCAGGCTTCCTCAGGGTCTGGCGCGCGCGGGATCATGCAATTGATGCCTGCCACCGCACAGCAAATCGCTACTGAAACCGGATTTCTGACAGATTTTACAGCTGACGATCTGGACATTCCCTATTACAATCTCGAGCTTGGAAGTAACTACCTTTCCAGGATGTTGTACGTGTTTGAGGGAGATCATTACCAGGCTCTGGCAGCTTACAACGCCGGCCCAGGAAACGTTATAAACTGGGCAAATGTATCTGGTGAAGACCCGGATGTCTTCCTGAACACGATACGCTACCAGGAATCAAGAGTATATATCCGCAATATTGTTGAAATTTTCAATCGTTACTCTTTAATTTATGGTCAATAACCAGCCATCAACTGAATTACAGTTGTAGTACCAGGAATATTAAGTAACAAAAAAAACGGCCCCATTCTCAGGAGCCGTTTTTTGGACAAAACAAAGATTTAGCCGTGCTTCAGCGCAGCCTGCGCAGCTGCCAGGCGAGCCAAAGGCACACGGAATGGTGAGCAGCTGACGTAGTTGTTGCCAATCATATGGCAGAACTCAATTGAGCTTGGGTCACCGCCGTGTTCACCGCAGATTCCAACTTCCAGTTCCGGACGAACGGCACGACCATCTTCAATCGCGCGTTTCATCAGGCGGCCAACACCTTCGCGGTCAAGCTGCTGGAAGGGGTTCTTTTCGAGGATACCCTTCTCAACATACACACCCAGGAAGGTGCGTTCCGCATCATCGCGGCTGTAGCCAAAGGTCATCTGGGTAAGATCGTTGGTGCCAAAGGAGAAGAATTCGGCATATTCGGCAATCTCAGCAGCGGTTACCGCGGCACGGGGGATTTCAATCATGGTACCAAATTTGTAACTGACCTCCACACCCTTCTCAGCCATCACGTCCTTGGCAATTTTCACCAACGTAGGCTGGACTTCCTTGAGCTCGTTCACGTGCCCGGTCAGGGGGATCATTACTTCGGGGTGTGGATCAAAGCCATTAATTTTGGCGTCGCAGGCAGCTTCAAAAATCGCGCGAACCTGCATCTTCATGATGTCGGGGTAAACGATGCCCAGGCGGATGCCGCGCAAGCCCATCATGGGGTTGCTTTCGTGCATTCCCTGGACAATGTCAAGCATCTGCTGTTTTTCTGCCAGGCCTTCGGTAATACCCTTGGCTTTCAAGGTGGCAACTTCAGTCAGGAGGTCTTCCAGGCTGGGCAGGAATTCGTGCAGCGGGGGATCGATCAGGCGGATGATCACTGGCAGACCGGTCATTGCCTCAAAGAGCCCGTAGAAATCACCGCGCTGCAGAGGCAGGATCTTCTTGAGTGCGTCAAAGTAAGCCTTGGATTCAGGCGAATTCTCAATTTTGTCCTTCTGTGCATCAATTTCAGCCTTCAGAGCGACTTTGTCTTGCTCGTTGAGGCTTCGCCCTTCAAGGCGACCAGCAGCATATGCTTTTTCGAGTTGTTCAAGGCTATTCAACATACGCTGAGTTGCTTCAGCGTTCATGATCATCGACTGTACATCTGGCAGGCGCGTAACTTCAAAGAACATATGCTCAGTTCGGCAGAGACCGATTCCCTTGGCGCCATAAGAACGAGCGCGCCTGGCATCAGCGGGATAGTCAGAATTTGCCCAGACCTGCAGGCGGGCAACTTCATCTGCCCAACCCAGGAGCGTCATGAGTTCTTTCTGTTCTGAGATATCCGGAGTGGTAAGACTGAGCTGACCAACAAAAACCTCACCGGTGGTTCCATCGAGGGAGATCCATTCGCCTTCTTTGACGGTAACACCACGGCAGGTCATCTCGCGCTTATTCATATCGATCACGATATCGGCGGCACCAACCACACAGGGGACACCGAACTGGCGGGCAACCACTGCAGCGTGCGAGGTGGCACCACCTTCACTGGTGAGGATACCTTTGGCTGCCAGCATACCGTGCACATCATCCGGCTTGGTGAATGGCCGCACCATGATGACATCCTGCTTTTCAACATTGTGCATCTTTTCAATCGTATCTGCATCGAAATATATCTGACCTACCGCAGCACCCGGAGAAGCATTAACGCCCTTAGCGTAAAAGCGTCCTTCGGAACGGGCTTTTTCTATGTCTGTAAGCGCAAACTGGGGATGCAGCATTTGATCGATCTGTTCAGGGGTGACCCGATTGAGTGCGGTGGGCTTGTCGATCAAACCTTCCTCCACCATATCGTGAGCGATTTTGATGGCGGCCTTTGCGGAGCGTTTGCCGTTTCGGGTCTGGAGCATCCAGAGCTTGCCGTGTTCAATTGTGAACTCAACATCCTGCATGTCCTTGTAATGCTGTTCAAGGCGTGCGGTGATTTCGGAAAACTGATTGTAGACCTCAGGTAATTCATCTTTCAAGCCAGAGATTTTGGAGGCGTTGCGAATGCCAGCCACCACGTCTTCACCCTGGGCATTCATCAGATATTCACCAAACATGACCTTCTCGCCCGTCTGGGGATCGCGGGTGAACGCTACACCAGTACCAGAGTCGCTGCCCATATTGCCAAAGACCATGGTTTGGATGTTCACGGCAGTACCGAGATCGTCAGGTATACTCTCGCGACGGCGGTAGTCAATAGCACGTTTGGAATTCCAGGAGTCAAACACGGCTTTGACAGCCAGCTCAAGCTGTTTGTAAGGATCCTGCGGAAATTCAAAACCCATCTGCTCACGAACAACTTTCTTGTAGGCTTCGGTGATAGCAGCCCAGTCGGCTGCGTTCATTTCAAGGTCGCTCTTGTAACCTTTTTGCTGTTTGTAGGCTT
This sequence comes from Anaerolineaceae bacterium, assembly GCA_011620505.1. GTDB lineage: Bacteria > Chloroflexota > Anaerolineae > Anaerolineales > Anaerolineaceae > Mesolinea. The sequence continues at coordinate 5,947 of WOZA01000168.1, read as the reverse complement.
TCAGAGGTTCTTCGAAATGTTCGTCATCGATCCCCATCACAACGGTGCCGAGCATGTGAATTAAGCGGCGATACGAATCGTTAACGAAGCGTTCGTCACCACTTTGGACTACCAGCCCTTTTGCCACTTCATCGTTCAAGCCAATATTCAGGACAGTGTCCATCATGCCAGGCATCGAGAATTTGGCACCTGAACGGCAGGATACCAGCAACGGATTGACGGGGTCACCGAATTTCTTGCCGGCCTTTTCCTCTACAATTTTGAGGGCTGCAAGCACCTGGTCCCACATCCCTTCCGGGAATTCGCGCGTAACCTGAAAAGCGTTGCAGGCTTCGGTCGTAATGGTCAACCCGGGGGGCACTGGCACACCAGCGCGAGTCATGTCAGCAAGGCCGGCACCTTTGCCGCCAAGCAAGCCACGAACGCCATCCCAGCTGCCGGCGTAAGCTTCAACCTGATCAACTTCATCGAATAAATATACCCATTTTTTTGACATAGATCCTCCTAATGATCTTTAATTATGTAAATCCACAATTTTAAATTTTACCATACTCATTTTGCAGGTTCTCTTCACAAATAAACTGTACAAGGCAATTTTTTGCCCTCAAGCACAATTGAAAGATTTATTCCCAGGAAAATGGGATAACTACGGATCCAAATCCGGTTCCAGCATTCTATTTTACCAACTATGCTGGTAATTGCTCTCACACTTTATAGTTAGTTCCGTCAATCCTGATCCCCCGAAGATTCCCAGCGGATCTCAAAAAGATTGTGCGAGATTCTCGCCGGATCATATTGCGTTCGGGCAGGCTTCTTCTCGGCTGGGTTACCTATGAACACCACGTTAAGGGGAATCACGTGGGATGGCAGGTTGAGGCTGCTGCTGATTGCGCTTTCGAGCCTGTTGATAGGATGCACCCCACACCAAACAGCTCCCAGCTCCAACGCATTTGCAGCGAGAAGTAGATTCTCGGTGGCCGCACTGCAATCTTGCACCCAGAAGCGCTCCGTCACGAGCCTTTTTGCGGATCCCAGGTTTCCGCAAATGCTGATTGCCAGCGGAGCTTGCATTTTGCCAAAAGGCAGTATCCTGTGAAGATCTGCCAGCTTGCCAGGATCATCGATCACGACAAAATGCCATGGGCGCATGTTCATCGCAGTTGGCGCAGCCATAGCAGCTTCAAGCAGCAGCTTTACATGGTTTTCACTAACCTTTTCGTCAGTAAAGCGGCGAATACTGCGCCGGCTGAAAATAAAATCCAGGTCTGTCATAGAACCTCACACGCTCACCAGTAAAGCGCCAAGTGTGAATGGAACTTCGAGCATTGGCAGGTGACCAACTCCTGGCAGGCATACTTTCCGACCTTGCCTGGCGTGTTCTGCTGCTTCCAGGGCGATCTCCACTGGCATAAGCTGATCTTTACCGCCTGCAATTCCCAAAACCGGGCAGGTCAAAGTCCTCACAACGCCCAGGCGGTTGGGACGGTTGGCAATCGCAGTCTGAACATTGGCAAACCCGGCTGATGGTGAATTCAAAACGACATCACACATATGCTCGTCCGGCTGAGCAAACTCGCCTTCAGGCATCATACGCTGGATCAGGATGTTGCCAATGTTCTGCATACCTTCAACCATCACCCGACTGGCCTCCTCAAGCCGGCTTTCGCGCTTCTCAGGGGTGTCCGCGCGTGCATTGCTCGTGACCAACACAAGCCCTGCCAACCGCTCTGGTTGGGCCTCAGCCATTGCCAGGGCGATATACCCACCCATGGAATGACCTGCCAGGATAAACTGTTCGTGACCAAGATGGTCAGCCAATTGAAGCACATCCCTGGCAAATTGCTCGATGCTTCCATCCGCGTTTCCAAGCGGTGTGCGGCCGTGACCACGCAAATCTGGGATGATAAACTGCGCCTGATCTGCGTAGTATTCCGCCATTTCCAACCAAATGCTGTGATCCAGAGCCAAACCGTGCAGGAGGTAAACAGGCTTTCCGCTCCCGCGGATTTCGTAAAACATATCAAGATCTTCCAGATGTGCAATCATTTTAAGCATTCCTTTCAGTATTTTCCTGCGCAAAAGCTATCGCTTCTGCCGCTGTGTTGATCTTGCCTAAAACCTGCTGCTCACGGATTTCCTCGAGCAGGGTACCGATTTTTACACCAGGACCAATCGCAAGTTCGCGCTGTAAAAGATCACCATCGACCAGTCTCGGTGGGTTCACCGTTCGCGCCTGCTCGGTAAACCAGGTATGAAAGACTTCCTGGGATATTTCAGGGTCAAATTGAAGCAGCGGTTTTTGCGACTGTACCTCTACCACCGCCAGGAGCGCGCTATCAAGCCCGTATGAGCCAAATTCACGGAAAAATCGATAGTAATCCAGCTTCCCGGGTTGACATCGTGAAAGATCCGCAAGCCTCAAAAAACCGCCTGAAAGTGCTTTGAAGTAGGCCTTTTCTTTCTGACCAATCAGCAATGCCTGGGTGATCTGCTCCGAAAATTCCTCGGGGAAGAATTCAGGCGTACTCTTCTTACCAATGTCAAATGACGGATGGATGTGAAGCAGGATGGAGCACAACATCAGTAAATGGCGGCGCTTCCGCCCACCCTGCAGGGGTTCATCCAGCATAACCTGATAAGCATGCAAGTGCTGTAAATCAGGATTGGATGTGCCATGAGCCACTTGTTGCCCACCCTCAGGCTTATTACATATTCTTGACAAGGCAATCAATTTTTCAGTCTCAACCTGCCGGTTTTGAGGTCCAGCAGGATCCACGCCGAAAGTAAGCAGACGCAGCTCGTCAAACACCCCAAACTCACTTAAGAGTGCTGCCACAGCTTCGAAATTGGGCACCGCAAGGCATTTAAACAATTCATCGCGAATGCGCTCACCAGAAACGACCCCCAATCTCTTTGTGGCTACGCGCATCGCTGAGGCTATTTCCGATTCATACCTCAAGTTGTAGCTGCTTATCAGCCGTACTCCCCTCAAAACGCGCAGAGGGTCAGCGGTCAGCGAATCTGGTCCGCAGAGTCTTATCTGCCTGGCTTCCAGGTCAGCTTCCCCACCGAGGGGATCAATCAATTTCTCTATCGCGCCCAGATCGAGCGCCATGGCGTTGATCGTAAAATCCCGCTGGCGCAAATCTTCTTCGAGATTCTCCCCAATGAAGGAGGTAAAATCGAGCACTTGCTCATCTTGTTCGCCCTGCCGCAGGATCACCCTCGCGGAATGGCGTACATCGTCGAGCGTATACATAGCACCATTCAAGCGACGGCTTACTGCCTTCGCCAGCTGGATTGAGCCGTGCGGCAGAACGAAATCGAGATCTTTAGTGGCTCGACCAAGCAGCAAATCGCGGATAGCCCCGCCAACAAGGTATACCCGTGTGCCGGACGCCAACTCCCGAACCAATTCCAGGAGCTGTAGCAATTCGCTATCCAGCTGGAGGCCCATATTTGTCCAAATCGACAGTCGCTATAAAGGGCAGATTGCGATAGTATTCGTCCATGTCGAGTCCGTATCCGAAAACAAACTCGTTCTTGATTTTGAACCCGCAATAGCGGATAGGCACTTCCACTTCTCTGCGTTCATACTTGTCAAGCAATGTACAAACGTATATCGAAGCTGGATCGCGTGTTTTCAGCAGGTCAATGACGGAGGCAAGCGTGTGACCACTGTCGATGATATCCTCAACGATGATGACATGCCTGCCATAGATGTTAGTGTTTAGGTCCAACGTGATGCGCACATCGCCCTGCGAGGAACGCACACCGGTTCCGTATGAAGAAACCGCCATGAATTCGATCGCCAAAGGCACTTCAATGTGGCGGATCAGGTCCGTGAGGAACATTACCCCACCGCGCAGGATGCAGATCACCAGCAGTTCTTTTCCGGCATAATCACGGTTGATTTCTGCCGCAAGTTCGCGGACGCGGGCTTGAAGTTTATCTTCTGGAATGAGGATTTTGTCTAAATATTCCTGATATGGCTGAGGCATATTCACCTACTCTTTCGGGACGCAGTGGCAGCGGCGGCAGCGGGCTTCATACATCTCAGCAGCGCCAACCACCACGATGGGCTCATCATAACGGGCCGGCTTACCCCCCACCAGGCGTTGTGTGCGCGTGGCAGGCTCGCCGCAGACAACGCAAATCGCCGTCAGCTTATCAACTTTATCTGCTTTGGCAGTCATCACTGGCATGCAGCCAAACGGTTCACCACGGAAATCAGTATCCAGCCCTGTCACAATCACTCTCAGCCCACGGTCTGCCAACTGGTTCACCACATCAACAATGCCATCATCAAAGAACTGAGCTTCATCCACACCAATAACGGTTGCCTCAGGATCGAGCTTTTCAAGCAACTCAGTGGAGCTGTTGACAGGAACAGCCTCATAATCCATGCCTGAATGTGACTTTACTTTAAAAAAAGCATAACGATCGTCAATCACAGGTTTGAAGACCTGCACCTTTTGCTTGGCGATGGTGGCGCGCCTGAGACGGCGAATGAGTTCCTCGGTTTTTCCACAGAACATGGATCCGGTGATGACTTCAACAATTCCGGCTGGTTGTGACATAAAGCCTCCTGCTTCAGGTAATAATAACGATGAAAAGTATAAAGCTTTAATGGTTGACTGGCAACGCGAAGAATAAAAAAAGGCAGGTTTCGCAACCTGCCTGATTTTCTTTCAGATCAATTTAGATCTCGATTTCCTGAGCTGCAGCCGGGAGCTGATATCCCAGTTGGCGTAAGGATTTCTTGAGGTCGATCAAGGATTTGCGACCAAAGCCTTCAATATCGAGCAGTGCTTTCTCGCCGCCCTCGAGTTTGGTGAGGACGTCTCCAACCGTCACAATTTCTGCGCGGTTGAGTGCAGCCACTGCTTTAGTGCTGAGGTTGAGCTCGGACACCGGGCGGCTCGGAGAAGTTTTGGCCTGGGAAGCAGATTTCTGATCAGCAACGTAGTCCTGGCGAGCCTGGAGACGCTTGTAGAAGCGATCCACCTGACCTTCGCGGTCGAGGATGCGTGCCTGCTGACCGGTGTAGAAGGGATGGCAATTGGAACAAACTTCAGTTCGGATCTCAGGCACCGTTGAACCAGTGGTCCATTCAGCGCCGCAAGACGCACAGGAGACCTTGGCGTTTGGATAGTATTTAGGTTGAATCTTAGTTTTCATGCTTAGTTGCTGCCTTTCGCGGGCTCCTCTCGCTCATCTGTCACGTGAACGCGCTTGCGTCCGCCGGCGAGAGTTTCGTATTTTACGTAGCCTTCTTTAGTCGCAAAGAGTGTGTAATCGCGTCCCTGACCTACATTCCAGCCCGGATGCACTTTAGTGCCGTGCTGACGAACGAGGATATTGCCGCTGATGACATATTCTCCACCGAATTTTTTAATACCGAGGCGCTGCCCCTGGCTGTCACGACCATTGCGGGATGACCCGCCACCTTTTTTATGGGCCATTTCTCTACTCCATCACGATTGATTGAACCAGTAATCTGGTGTACTGTTGGCGATGACCTGCCTTTCGGCGGTAATCGATCTTGGGTTTGTACTTGAAGATCAAAATCTTCTTGCCCTTGTAATGCTCTTTGACGGTCGCGTCCAGGCTGGCACCCGCAATATAGGGAGTACCAACGGTCACAGAGTCGCCATCCACTAACATGAGCACTTTATCGAGGGTGACTGCATCGCCGACTTTGGCGGTCAGAAGGTCGACAGTGATAGTCTGACCTTCTTCGGCGCGGTATTGCTTACCGCCCGCTTCAATAACTGCATACTTCATATTCTCTCCAATCTTTACTTTACCGCTTGCTGAGCGTGTCACCGCGCAGGGACGGGAAAGTTGGTTTACATAATGAACCCCAGCCAACTTTCGCCGGGGCAACGAAAAATCATTATACAGCACTGAACAGAATGTGTCAAATTTTTTGGACAGTTTGTTT
>WOZA01000082.1 GCA_011620505.1 Anaerolineaceae bacterium | reverse complement strand
CGTAGCCTCTATTTTAGCCGATTCGCTTTGGCTGTCAATATTTGGCTTATTTCTGCCTGAGCAGCTCCAGCAAAATCTCGCGCGTGCGTTTCGGGTCGGCTTTGCCGCCGGTAGCGCGCATCACCTGCCCCACGAACCAACCCAGCAGGCTCTCCTTGCCGGCTCTGAAGCTCTCCACCTCAGCCGTCGAGGCAGCCAGCACTGACTGAATTTGCTCTCTCAGGGCATCATTGTCGGCGATCACTGCCAACCCTTCGGCTTCCACGATCTGCGCCGGCTCGCGACCGCTTTCCTCCACCTTACGCAGCAGGCTCTTGCCGGTGGCAGCGGTGATCTTGCCATCTTCCACCATGCGGATGATCTGCGCCAGGAAGGCAGGCGTCAGAGCCAGCTCACAGGCGGTTTTGCCGAGATCGTTCATCAGGCGCGAGAGATCGTTCATCATCCAGTTGGAGACGATTTTTGCCTCGCCGCCAAAGCTGGCAATCGCAGTTTCAAAATAGTCCGAAAGTCCGCGGTCCGCGGTCAGGATCTCGGCATCGTATGCCGAAAGCCCATATTCCATCTCAAAGCGCGCCTTTCTTTCGGGCGGGAGTTCCGGTAGTTCCGCCTTGATGCGCGCGATTTCCTCCTCTGTCAAAACAACCGGCAGCAGGTCGGGCTCGCGGAAGTAGCGGTAATCCGCCTCGGTCTCCTTGGAGCGCATCATGCTCAGCTTGCCAGTATCCGCGTCCCAATCGAGGGTGTAGCTGACCACTTTCCCGCCAGACTCCGCGAGTTCGATCTGGCGTTTGCTTTCCTCGATGATCGCCTGGCGGACGGCATCGATGGAGTTGACGTTTTTGATTTCGGTTTTGGTGTTCAAAACCTGGCTGCCGCGTTCACGGATTGAGACGTTAGCGTCGCAGCGCAGGTGACCGCGCTCCATATCAGCCTCAGAAACGCCGATCCAGCGTAAAAGCTGGCGCAGTTGGACCAGGTATTGGGCTGCTTCTTCGCCGGATCGCAGGTCGGGTTCGGTGACCATCTCGACCAGCGGCACACCGCAGCGGTTAAAGTCCACCAGGCGCAAACCGTGATCGAGTTTGGTTTTGCCGGCATCTTCTTCGAGATGCAGCTTGTGAATGCGCATGCGGCGGGTGGTGCCATTGGGCATGTGCAGGTCGAGATAGCCGCCCTTGCCGATGGGCTCGTCGAATTGGGTGATCTGGTAGCCCTTGGGCAGATCGGGGTAGAAGTAGTTCTTGCGGTCAAAGTACGAAACCGGATTGACTTCCGCGTGCATCGCGGCTGCCAGCAGCGCGCCTTTGTGGATAGCTTCGCTGTTCAACACGGGCAGCACTCCGGGCATGCCGGAGCAGACCGGGCAAATATTGGTATTTGGCGCGGCTTCCCACGAGTCAGCCTTGCAGGAGCAGAAAATCTTGGTCTGGGTATTGAGCTGGATATGGGTTTCGAGCCCGATGACAACTTCGTAGTCTTTCATTTTGCCACCTCCTGGCGCAGCACTGCCGGGCGCACCGCGCGCCAGGCTTCGTCGAGGGTTGCCTGCTCATAGGCATAGCCCGCCCGCAGGATCAGGTCTTCGCGGAAGTCCGGACCGATGAACTGGATCCCGATGGGTAGGTTGTCTGCATCCAATCCTCCAGGAACGCTCACAGCCGGCAAACCGGCGTGGTTGGCGGAAACGGTCATCTGATCCGAATACTGCATCCGTACCGTATTACCGAAGATGTCGTTGCGTTTGAAGGCGGTGGTGGCGGTGGTGGGGGTAAGGACTACGTCCAAGCGGTATTCGCCATGGGGGTCAAAGGCGCGGTCAAAATCGCGCCGGATCATGGCCCGTACTTTGAGAGCACGCTGGTAATAGTTCGCGGCAAAACCTTCCGAGGAAAGGTACATGCCCATCAGGATACGCAGCTTGGCCTCAGAGCCAAAACCTTCAGCGCGTGTGCGGCGGATGAGGTCCTGCAGGTCTTCCACCTCAACGGGGGTGCGGTAGCCATATTTGACGCCGTCGAAGCGGTGCAGATTGGAAGCAGCCTCAACACGCGAAACTACAAAATAGGTAGGGATGCTGTATTTGGCGTTGGGCAGGGGCACATTTTCGACGATTTCAGCGCCAAGGTCCGCCAACACTGAAGCCGCATGAAGCACGGATTCGCTGATTTCTTTTTGGATAGATTCAATGCCAAGCTCACCGGTCTCAAAATCCGGGTAGAAAAGGTGGGTGTAATCGGGCGAGAGCCCAACCCGCAGACCTTTTACCCCTTCCTTCAAGGATTCGAGGTAGTTGGAAGTTGGCACGACCGAGGAGGTGCTGTCTTTTGGATCTGTTCCGGCTATGGCTTGGAGCATCAGGGCAGCGTCGCTCACAGTCCGAGCGATCGGGCCCGGGCAGTCCAGGGAGGATGAGAAAGCCATCAGACCGTAGCGCGAAACGCGCCCATAAGTTGGTTTGAGCCCGACCACACCGCAAAAGGCGGCCGGCTGGCGGATGGAACCGCCGGTGTCTGTGCCGAGCGAAAGCGCTACCTCTTCGGCGGCAACGCTGGCGGTGGAGCCACCCGATGAGCCGCCAGGCACGTGGGATGTTTCCCAGGGGTTGTTTGGCGCGGGTTTAAAAGCGCTGGATTCGCTGGAAGAGCCAAAAGTAAACTCATCAAGATTGACCTTGCCCAAAATGAGCGCGCCCGCTTCGATCAACTTCTGAACAGGCGTGGCGGTGTAGGGCGGTTTGAAGTTATACAGAATACGCGAGGCAGCTGTGGTTTCAACGCCTTGCAGGGTGAAGATATCCTTGATTGAGACTGGCACACCTGCCAGGATGCCGGGGTCTTCACCAGCGGAGATCTTGCGATCCACTTCTTCCGCCTGCCGGTGGGCAAGGTCTTCGGTCAGGCGGATGAAGGCATGTACTTTTTGCTCTTCAGCGGGGTCGAGCGATTTTTGGTCAAGGCTGCCAGGCACGCCGTCCACAGCGTGGATCTGCGCGAGAGACGCTTCCAGGACCTCACGAGCGCTCAGTTCGCCAGAACGCACATGGGCAGCGACCTCCAAAGCGGAAAGCTGGTTCAGGCTCATTTCGCTCCTTTCACATCCGGGACAGCAAACATGCCAGCTTCGGTTTCCGGTGCGCCAGCCAAAATCTCGCTGGGTGTGGGGAAAGGCTGCCAAACATCCGCGCGTGGACCGGCACCCTGGCACTGGATGCCGTGCAGAGTGGGCTGTATGTCTGCGTCAAGCGGTACCTGCAGGAGGGCGTTGACAGAGCTGAGCTGGTGGTTCATCTCGGTCAGAAGGTACGCGCTTTCCTCATCGGTGAGTTCAAGCGCTGCCAAACCGACCAGCTTCTGAAAAAGTTCGGGACTAATTTTGCTAATGCTCATGGGCTTTCCTTTTAATTTGCTGAGGCGAATTATACCGTAGGCAAGCAATGCTATAATCAGTTATATTGTAACAATTAACGGATGATCGTTTGTTGATTGCCTTGCCTTTAGCCAGGAATACCAGCCAGGGCAGGTAAAGGAGCTTATGATGAGCGAAGAAACTAATGTCCATTGCCCCGCGTGCACTGCGGAATTGCCCCCTGAGACAGTTGAGTGCCCCTGGTGCGGTCATCTTATGACACCAAGAGGCGAAGTAACGCAACAAGAGGTGCCTTCGCAACCACAAGGCGAAATTGTTGAACCTGAGCCAACCCCACTCCCCACAGAGCCCGAACCTGAAGCGTCTGTTTTTCATGTGGCAGAGCCGGGGCTCACGGAACTGGCGCCAGCCCCAATACTAGCCTCTTCAAGCAAGCTGAAGGTGATGGGGATTTTCTTGATCATTTTCTCGTTATTAGCCCTGGTGTTCTTTGTGTACCATGTTCGCCTCGGCAATCTGCCGCGCCCGGTGCTTTTGGTGCCAATCTTTGGCATGCTGATCGGATTTATCTCCGTAGCAGTTGCCCAAAAGCGGTAGTGTTCATGCACACTTGGTTGCAGAGCAGATAAAATGAGTGATGACAGGCAACTGCCTGAGCGGCTGAACCGCGAGACGATCTTCGAGAGTGAGTATTTGTGCTTGCATCTCGACCGGGTGCGCCAGCCGAACGGATGCATTATCGAGAGGTTTCACTACGTCGAATATCCGCATCCAGCGGTTGGTGCAGTGGTGGAAAACGATCGAGGGCAGGTGGTGCTATGCCGTGTGCCCCGCTACACCAGCATGACCTGCGATTGGTCGGTGCCGGCGGGTGGCGTGGAAAAGGGTGAGGATGCTCTTGAATCTGCCCGACGCGAGGTGTGGGAAGAGACCGGATTTGAATCTTTTGACCACCGCCTGGTGTACACCTATTATCCCCAGCAGGGGAGCAGCAACAAGCTATTCCAGGTCGTGTTTTGCCGGGCTGGCGAACAGACTGG
>WOZA01000071.1 GCA_011620505.1 Anaerolineaceae bacterium | reverse complement strand
ACCTGGGCTTCATACCCTTGCTCCGAAGGGTGATAAAACTGCCTGCCTATGAGCTCATCGGGCAGATACTGCTGAGGTACCCAGTGACCCTCGAAAGAATGCGGATACTTGTAGCCCTCGCCGTGCCCAAATCCCTTGGCGTCGCGGTTGGCATCCATCAGGTGCAGCGGTACCGTGCCAGCCCCATTTTGATTGATCTCTTCCTGAATCTCCCAGTACGCCCCTACGGAATTGGATTTCGGCGCAGTGGACAGATAGATGACAGCCTCAGCAATCGGGTACCAGCCTTCTGGCATACCGATATATTCATAGTTCTGCGCTGCAGCGTTGGCCACCAGGATCGCGTTGGGGTCAGCCATGCCAATATCCTCACTGGCAAGGACGATCAACCGCCTGAGAATAAATCGCGGGTCCTCTCCAGCGAGCAGCATTTTGGTCATCCAGTAAAGCGCTGCGTCCGGATCGCTGCCCCTGACCGATTTGATGAATGCCGAAATCGTGTCGTAGTGCTGGTCATCCGTCTTATCGTAAAGGATCGCGCGTCTTTGAATGGATTCTTGGGCTACTTCCAGCGTAATGTGAGTGAGGCCGTTCTCAGGCGGCGTGGTTTCCACCGCCAGCTCCAGCGCGTTGAGCGCGTTGCGGGCATCCCCGCCAGCCACATCTGCCAGGTGCTGCAAGGCTTCTTCGTCCACCTTTACCTGGCGTTTGCCATAACCTACCAATGGGTCCGCCAGGGCGCGCTTCAGGAGGGTCAGAATATCCTCCTGCGAAAGAGGCTTGAGCTCGAAGATCCTCGAGCGGCTAACCAACGCCTTGATCACGTCGAAATAGGGGTTCTCGGTGGTGGCGCCGATCAGGGTGATGAGGCCGGTTTCCACGTGCGGTAAAAGCGCGTCCTGCTGGGCTTTGTTCCAGCGGTGGACTTCGTCGATGAAAAGGATGGTGCGTGTGCCGTATAGACGCCGCCTTTCGGTAGCAGACTCAATGACCTTGCGCAGATCCGCCACCCCTGCCAGCACGGCGCTCAGGCTCTCAAAATGCGCCTGCGTGGTGTTTGCGATCACGCGCGCCAGGGTGGTCTTGCCGGTGCCAGGAGGTCCGTAAAGGATGATCGAACTAAACAATCGGTCAGCCTGGATTGCCCGCCTCAGCAGGCTGCCTTCCCCCAGGATGTGCCCCTGCCCGACGATTTCATCGAGCGTCCGCGGACGCATGCGAGCCGCTAGAGGAGCTTGCTGCTTCAGCTGTTCTTCCAGGGAATGATCAAACAAATCCATACTCACATTTTACCATATTCTTTAGAACTTATGTTCTGTTATTTATGAAAAATAAAAGCTGCCGCGGCTATGCGACAGCTTTTTCTGGCACTTTCGCTCACTTCCTCACCATTAGTATCCTTGTTCAGGATCGATCAAGTTGAACAATTCCTGACCCTTGAGGTACCGACCGAGGTTTGTGACAAACAAGTCCACCAAGGTATCCATGTTTCGCTTGCTGATGCCGGCGATGTGCGGAGTGATAACCACGTTCGGCAAATCCCACAACGGACTCTCCGCGGGAAGCGGCTCTTCCTCGAACACGTCCAGCACTGCGCCGCCCAGCCTGCCCGACCTGGCAGCCTCGATCAAGGCGTTCGTGTCCACCACCTGTCCGCGAGAGACATTCACCAAGAACGCGCCAGGTTTCATCGCTGCAAACTGCTCAGTTGAAATCATATGGTTGGTTTCAGCAGTCAACGGCGGCGAAACTACCACAAAGTCGCATTCCTTCAGCATGACGTTCAGGGCTTCGTTTGGATAAAGGCGGTGGAAGTAATTCCCCTGCGGGTCTCCCAATCCTTCCGGAACATATCCATCATCCTCCGGATGCATGACGTCGCGTTTTGTCGCCAGCACCTTGGCTCCATAGGAATACAACAGCCGGGCGACCTCCCTCCCAATGGAACCATACCCCACGATCCCCACTGTGCTGCCGCGCAGTTCAATCGGTTCCAGTTTTTCTATGCGATGCTCATGCCAAACTTTCTGTTGCTGAAAGCGGAACATCTCCGGAGCTTTATGCCCCAGCATCAGCAAAGCCATGATCACATATTCGCCCATCTGGCTCACCATTGTTCCACTGGCGCTGGTAAGCTGTATTCCACCGCGAAGAAAGACTTCCTGCTGGAAGGCTTTATCCACTCCTGCGAAAGAAAACTGTACCCACTTTAAGGCGGGGGTTTGGTCCGGCGGGGGTAAGGGCATGCCGCTGGTCAACAGGATATCAACTTCCCGCCATAATTCCACCGGAATACGCGTTGCGTCTTTGCGCCCGTACCTGTGGAGTTCAATCCGATGATCGACTGCCTTGATCCGTTCCACCTGCGAGTCGGTCAGTGATAACGTACTGAGAATCTTCACTTTTCTATCTTCTGTCATGTCACTTCCTCTTTGAAAGATCCTTACTCATCCCTTGAGATCCAGGACTGATGTTTGTCCCGGCTTTTACTTTGGGGAGGCGGATTAATTCCCGGCTTTGAAAGGGCGGATCCGCGATCCTTAAAAAGCACACCCAGGACAAACAGCAACACCCCGATAATCACGTAATTGGGGATTGGCTCACCGCTGATCAAGCCGTACGCCAGCCACAGCAGGCTGACGGTTCCTGCAATCATCAACAAACGGCTGAGTAATCTGAGCATAAAATCGTTCCTCTTAAGTAAGCCGGGTTTCGCAATCCGACCTGGTTCATTTTACTTTGGGATGCACAGATTATGCCCGTTTCACCCTGTTTTGCGCCTGTTCGTGCATGTAGAGGGGCAGGCTATAGTAACCGCCGCTGTTTTTGCCAGTCGAGCCTGAGCCCTTCCAGCCGCCAAAAGGTTGGAAGCCAGGCCATGCCCCGGTCGTAGTGCCCTGCGGACGGTTGGAGTAAGTGGTACCCGCTTCAATGTGGTCAAAGAACCACTCCGCTTCGACTGGGTCGCCAACAAATCCAGCTGTCAGCCCATAATCCACATCATTTGCCAGTTCCATAGCCTCCTTAAGGTCATTTACGGGCGCGACCATGACAATCGGCAGGAACATTTCTTCCTTCCACAGCCGGTGCTCCAGCGGAACGTCAACCGCAACCGTGGGGGCGCAGTAGTAACCGTTCGCAAGCTCGCCTTCAGTCAGCTTTTTGCCGCCGGTCAGGATAGTGCCTGCAGCAGCCAGTTCCGCGATATATCCGCCATAATCCTCGTATGCTTTGCGGTTGATGACCGGACCGAACCAATTTTCGCGTTGAGTCGGGTCACCTATCTTGATGGCGTTGGTACTAGCAACCAGTTTGCTCACAAACGCCTCATAGACCAGTTTTTCGACAAACACGCGCGAAGTGGCTGAACACTTCTGACCCTGCAGTCCAAAAGCTGAGCGCACGATGCCCGTGACTGCCAGCTCCAAATCCGCATTTTTCGAGACGATGGTGGGGTTTTTGCCGCCCATTTCAAGGATTACGGGGTGTGGATACTTACGATTGGCAAACTGGCGGTAGATGCCCATGCCTACTTCCAACGAACCAGTAAAGGTCAAGCCGGTTACGTCCTCATTGGCAGTCAAAGCGTTTCCAAGTGTGGAACCGGGACCAGTCACCAGGTTGAGCACGCCGTCAGGGATGCCTGCTTCCTGGGCGCATTCCATTAGCAGAGAGGCGGTCCAACTGCAATCTGTGGCAGGCTTAAGCACCACGGTGTTTCCAGTAACCAGGGCGTTGCCAACAGGCCCACCAGCAAGAGAAGCAGGGAAATTAAAGGGAACGATTACCCCCCAGACACCGTAGGGTTTGAGGACGGATTCGTTCGTGGAGGTCTGCCCTTCCAGCGGGTCAGAACTGAGCAGTTTGTGATACCCGTTATTTTGTTCCATTATATCGGCAGCCCAGCGGATAAGGTCTTCCGTTTCCGCCACTTCCCCAAGCGCTTCCATGCGATTTTTTCCGACTTCCAGGCTTACCGCGGCGCTGATTTCGTAGATGCGGGCAGCGATGCGGTCTGCAAATTTGCGCATAAGATAGACGCGCTCCTCCCAATTCATGGCCTTCCAGTTTGGAAAGGCAGCTTTTGCCGCAGCAACTGCATCGTCGCCATCCTTTGCGGTACCTTTTTGGAAGGTAGCCAGGTGCAGACTGGTGTCTATGGGGGAATAAGCCGGGTGTTTTTCTTCGGCGAAACGTCTTTCACCGTTAATAATCATGGGATATTCTTTTCCAAGTTGTTGCCTTACTTTTTCCAGAGCCAGTTCATAGTTATCATGCATCTCCTGCGGGGGATTTGACATGGTGCCATAGGTAAGTTTGAATGCCATTTTATGCCTCCTGTGTTTCCTAAGTACATTGTAACAAACTGAAATTGGGAATGTTTTACAAAGCTTATATCTTCGATGGCATGAA
>WOZA01000137.1 GCA_011620505.1 Anaerolineaceae bacterium | reverse complement strand
GCCAGTTCTCACGTTATCCCCGCTCTGATCCGCAAGTGCCTGGAAGCCAAAGAACAGAATGCTGCCGAGATCGTTGCCTGGGGCGATGGCAGCCCAACCAGGGAATTCATCTACGTGGAAGATGCGGCCGAGGGCATCACCCTCGCGACCGAGAGATATAACAGCTCAGAACCGGTCAACATCGGCTCAGGTTTTGAGATTTCTATTAAAGACCTGACTGAAACCATTGCGCGTTTGACTGGTTTTACTGGCGGTATCCGCTGGGACACCTCCAAACCCAATGGACAGCCCCGCCGTAAGCTGGATACCACTCGCGCCCGTGAAGCGTTCGGCTTTGAAGCCAAAACTGACTTCGAAGAAGGCCTCAAGCGTACGATTGCCTGGTATGTCAACGAGAGGGCTAATGGCAGAAGCTGATCTGAACCCTTCTGCCCAGGTGGTGACCCTCAAGCCTGCCAAAGGCTGGCTGGGGATCAACCTGAAAGAGCTCTGGCACTACCGCGAGCTGATCTACTTTTTAACCTGGCGCGATATCAAAGTGCGCTACAAGCAGGCTGTCCTCGGCATCGCCTGGTCAGTGTTGCAGCCCGTGCTCACCACCGCCATCACGACGGTTGTGTTTGGCATCCTGCTCAAGGTAAACTCGGACGGTCTGCCCTACCCGGTGTTTGCGCTTTCAGCGCTCCTGCCCTGGCATCTCTTCCAGCTTTCTCTGCAGAAAAGCAGCGTCAGCCTGGTTGGGAATTCCAATCTGCTCACAAAGGTTTACTTCCCTCGCGTGATCATCCCGCTCAGCTCGGTACTGGCAGCCCTGGTGGATTTTGTCATCTCGCTGATATTGCTCTTCATTACCATGGCAATCTACAAGATCCCCCTGACCTGGAACGTTTTGTGGGTCATCCCGCTCACCCTGCTGACCGTTTTAGCAGCTCTGGCGGTAGGGTTTTGGCTTTCAGCTCTCAATGTGCAGTATCGTGACGTGCAGCAGATGGTGCCATTCCTGATCCAAATCTGGATGTACGCCACTCCGATTGTCTACCCCATCACCACCATCCCCGAAGGTACGTTCAGATATATCTACAGCCTCAACCCGATGGTAGGGGTGGTGCAGGGCTTCAGGTGGGCGTTCTTTGGCGGCTCTCCGCCGGACATGACCCTGATCATTTCCAGCCTGGCAGTGCTGCTGCTGCTAATTACAGGTTTGTTCTTTTTCCGGCACATGGAAACAACTTTCGCGGATGTGGTGTGATGATGGACAGCGACTTATCTATCCTGGTTCGTGGCATTGGCAAGCGCTATAAGATCGGCGCTACCCAGCAGCGTACTGATACCTTGCGCGATCTGATCACCGCCCAGGCGGAGCGCGTTGGCAGCACCCTGCGCGGCAAACGGCATCAATCCAATGATGCAGATCACATCTGGGCTCTGCGGGACGTCAATTTTGAGGTCAAACGCGGGCAAGCCCTGGGCATCATTGGCCGCAACGGCGCCGGCAAGAGCACTTTGCTCAAGGTGCTCTCGCGCGTGACTGACCCAACTGAAGGGTATGGCGAACTGCGCGGTCGCGTCGGCTCGCTGCTGGAAGTGGGTACCGGTTTTCACCCGGAACTGACCGGACGCGAGAACATCTTCCTTAACGGCGCTATTCTCGGCATGCACAAAAAAGAAATTGAAGCCCGTTTTGATGAAATCGTGGCTTTTTCGGAAGTGGAAAAATTCATTGACACGCCCGTCAAGCGCTACTCGTCGGGCATGTACCTGCGCCTGGCATTTGCCGTAGCAGCCCACCTGGAGCCTGAGATCCTGGTGGTGGATGAGGTGCTGGCGGTCGGCGATGCGGACTTCCAGCGCAAGTGCCTGGGCAAGATGGGCGATGTTGCCAATTCTGGCCGCACAGTCTTATTCGTCAGTCACAACATGTCCGCGATCCTGCGCCTCACCCAGGATTCCATCGTGCTCGACAAGGGCAAAGTGCTCCTGCGCGCGCCGTCTTCTGAGGCAGTTGATTTTTACCTCAACCGCGGTCTTTCCAAGCTGGGCGAACGCTTTTGGGAGGAAGATGAGGTGCCTGCTTCCAGTGCGCCTTTCCGACCGCTGGCAATTCGCATCCTGGACAAAGCTGGTCAGATCTCGGATTCTGTCCGCAGTGTTGACCCGATCCGCATCGAGATCGATTACGAACTCACCGAGGATGTCACGGGTTTACGTGTCGGATGTTATCTATTTACCACGCGTGGTGAACCCATTTTCACCAGCTTTGATACCGATTCAGAAGAGCTTTTCAAGGAATACACAGCCCGTCCAAAAGGCATCTACACCAGCCGCTGTATCATCCCGCCTGACATACTCAACGAAGGACGCTTCCTCTTGGGGGTCAATGCCAGCTCCTATGGCATCCGGCGCTACTTCCAGGATGACCAGGCGCTTTCCTTCTCGGTGGACGCCTCCGGCGCCCCGGGTACTCACTGGCCCGAACCGCGTCCCGGCCCTGTGCGCCCCATACTCGGTTGGGAAATTAAACAGAAAGGCAGTGCGTGATGAAAAAACTCCTGAAATCCCTGCTTGGAAAAGTGCCTTTTGCCGCAGAAGCATACTGGATCTTCGAGGGATCCAAAAAGCCCTGGAACGCCCATTACCAGCTCGCCGGGCTGGAGGAAGTCCTGCCGCAAGCTGTGGCGGACGTTAAGCAGTTCGGGTTAAATGCAGAGCCTCCAAAAAAGGTCTGCGTCTTCGCCACGCTGCACTACTGGATCGAGCAGGCTGGCCTGGTGGCGCTTGCCCTCACCGGGCAGGGGCACCAGGTGGAACTGGCTTATTTGCCTTATGGCGAGTGGGATAAACCCATCTCCGATTTTGATCTGCGCATGCAGCACCTCTACAGTCAGCAACTGCTCTTAGCTGCTGGTGATGTGATGCGCATCGTGCCCCTGATGGATTTCCCCTCCTATCTCAACGATTCAGATGAAAAAGTGAAGTTATCAGACTATCCTCCTGAGTTGAAGGAAATAGTACGGAAGGTTTCGGACTACGACACGCAGTACACTCTGCAGGTGGAAGAAACCGACACAAAGAGCAAACTCTACAAGCTGCGCCTGAAGCGCAACACCATGGCAGCCATGGCGCTTTATGACTGGCTGGCATCCTCCCAGCCGGACGTGTTGATCATTCCTAACGGCACGATCCTTGAAATGGGCGTGGCATATCAGATAGCCCGCCTGCTCGGCATCCGCACTGTTACTTTTGAATTCGCAGACCAGCGCGAACGCATCTGGCTGGCACAGGACGACGAAATCATGAGCCACCACACGGGTGAGCTCTGGCAGGGCTTGGGCGGGCAGCCGCTGCCAGAAGCCGCGCGAAAAGCAGTCGGAGACCTGACCTTTGCGCGTAAAAACGCAAAACTTTGGGGGGACTTTGCCCGCCAGTGGCAGCAAACCCCCGCCCGCGGCGGTTCTGAGGTGCGCCAGGCGTTGGGGCTGGACGAGCGCCCCGTGGCGCTGCTGGCAACCAATGTACTCGGCGACAGCCTCACGCTCGGGCGCCAGCGCATCTCGGGCACCATGGCTGAGATGATCGTTGGCACCATCCGCTGGTTCCTGGGTCACCCGGAAGCCCAGTTGGTGATCCGTGTGCATCCTGGTGAGCTCAACACCCATGGCACCTCGATGGTGGACGTAATTGAAAAGAACTTCTCCAAACTGCCCGAACACATTCACCTGGTGCGCCCCGGGGATAAAACCAACACCTACGACCTGGTGGAGACGACCGACTTTGGCATCGTCTACACCACCACCGTCGGCTTGGAAATGGCGATGACCGGGCTGCCAGTGGTGGTTACCGGCAAGACCCACTACGCCGAAAAAGGCTTCACGCTTGATCCAACCAACTGGCAGGATTACGAAAGCATGCTCTCCAAGCTGGTGGCTGACCCCACCGCCATGCGCCTGAGCCAAAAACAGGTGGAACAAGCCTGGCTTTACGCTTACCTGTTCTTCTTTGAGTTCTCACTGCCCTTCCCATGGCATTTGCTATGGCTGCACGAGGACTTTCAAGCCCGCCCGATGCGCTTCGTGCTTTCGCCCGAAGGTCAGCAGCGTTACGCTCAGACCTTTGGCTATTTGCTGGGCGAGCCGCTGGACTGGGCAGCCCGCGGACTGGCAAGACTGCCTTCACTTTCAAAACAAGAGGAAACTCTCGAATGAGTCAGGATTCCGTCAAAAAAGAGATAGGTCAGTTCTACGACCAGATCGGCTGGCAGCTGGAAGGCGACGGTATCTACCAAAACGCCCGCTACGAGGATCTGCGCCCGGTTTCATCCGAGTACATTCACCGCTGCCACATGCGCGTCAAGCGCCATCTCGCGCCGACGGGAGACTTCCTCCTGGATGCCGGCTCTGGTCCGGTGCAATATGATGAATACCTGACCTACTCGGAGAACTATCGCTACCGGGTCTGCATGGATCTTTCGGTGGTTGCCCTGCAGGAAGCCCGTAAGCGCCTTGGCGATAAAGGCATTTACATCAACGCCGATATTGCCAATCTTCCTTTCAAGGATGACACCTTTGACGGCATTGTCTCATTGCACACCATCCACCACGTGCCAATCGAGGAAAAAGTTGGCGTTTACAAAGGTCTGCAGCGTGTGCTCAAGCCCGGCCGCAGCATGGTGACCGTGGACGGCTGGGCGGAAGTGCCACTGGGTAAGGCGATGGGCTTCTTTATGCGCCTCGCCAACCGCCTGCGCCGCTGGACGGGCAAAGAAGCCCCCAAGATGCCCCCGGATGTACAGTCAAACGAGCAAAACGGGGAGGCCGCAAAGCTGCCAGCAGGCACTTTCGTGCTCAAAACCAGCGCAAAATGGTTCCACAGCGTCATGAAAGACCAACTGCCCTACGAGATTCGCGTTTGGCGCAGTGTGTCGGTAAAATTCTTACGATCAGTGATACAACCCGAGTGGGGCGGGCGTCTCTGGTTAAAGATACTGTATCGGCTTGAGGAGTGGTTTCCACATTACTTCGGCGAGAAAGGTCAGTATCCGCTGATTATTATTAAAAAGTAAAACGCGCGCGGCGCCAAGGAGATTTGTATGGATTGGCAGAATAAAGTTGTTTTGGTTACCGGCGGCACCGGTTCTTTTGGAAAGAAATTTATCCGCCTGATGCTGGACGAGTATCACCCGTCAAAGATTATCGTTTTCAGCCGGGATGAGTTGAAACAGCACGAAATGCGCACCACCGGCGGCTTCGATCACCCCTCGATCCGCTATTTCATTGGCGACGTGCGCGACCGCGAGCGCCTCTCGCGCGCCTTTTATGGCGTGGATATCGTGGTGCATACCGCCGCGCTCAAGCAGGTGCCTGCCTGTGAGTACAACCCGATGGAAGCCATCAAGACCAATATCCTTGGTTCCAGCAATGTGATCGAAGCAGCAATTGAGAATGGTGTCAGCAAGGTGATGGCGCTTTCCACCGATAAAGCCGTCAACCCGGTCAACCTTTATGGAGCTACCAAGCTGGCAGCCGAAAAGTTGATGGTCCAGAGCAACGCCTATGCCGGCGGACGCAACACGCGCATTTCCTGCACACGCTATGGCAACGTGGTTGGCTCGCGCGGTTCGGTCGTCCCCCTGTTTCTCAAACAGCGTCCCACTGGCGTCCTGACGATCACCGATGACCGCATGACCCGTTTCTGGATCTCCCTGGAGCAGGGCGCGCGCTTTGTGATCCGCTGTATCGAGCAGATGCAGGGCGGCGAACTCTTTGTGCCGAAGATTCCCAGCATGAAAATGACAGACCTCGCCAAGGCGATGGCTCCCGAAGCGGAAATTCGCATCATTGGCATTCGCCCGGGTGAGAAATTGCACGAATCGCTGATTTCCGAAGACGAAGCCCGCACCACCGTGGAATTGGATGACATGTTTGTGATTCAGCCGGCTGGCGAACCGCTCTGGTTTGGTCACGCCTGGGCTCAGAAAGGCCGTGCCCTTCCCGAAGGCTTCACCTATACCAGCGCTAATAACACCGAGTGGCTGGATGTGGATGGCATTAACGCCATCATCAAACCGATTGAAGCAGAACTTGCAGCGGAAGTGAAGAAATAATGACCCGTCTTCTAGTCACCGGCGCCAGCGGGTTGCTGGGCACAAACCTTGCCCTCCTTGCCCAGGATATGGGCTACGAGGTTCTGGGCTGGACGAACTCCCGTCCCCTGGTTGACGCGCCTTTTGCTACCCGTGCGGTGGACTTCAGGAACCGGCAAAGCTTGGCGCAGGCTTTCGAAGCCGCCCAGCCAGACGCGCTAATCAACTGCGCCGCACAGGCAAACGTGGACGCAGCCGAAAAACAGCCTGAGGAGGCATATCGCATCAACGCTGAAGCCGCCGGGGAACTGGCAAAGCTGGCTCGGGAAGCCAGCGTGCCCATGATCCATATTTCAACGGATGCCGTGTTTGATGGGACGCAGGGCAATTACAAAGAAACCGACACCCCCAACCCCCTCAATACTTATGCCAAAAGCAAGCTGGCAGGCGAGCAGGCCGTGGCGCAAGCAAACCCCGAGGCTGCCATTGCCCGCGTGGTCTTCTACGGCTGGTCTCTGACGGGCACGCGCAGCCTGGCTGAGTTTTTCTACAACAACCTCACATCCGGCAAGCCTGTGAATGGCTTCATCGATATGTTTTTCTCGCCGCTGTATGTGGGGCACCTGGCAGAAGCGCTTTTGGAAATGCTTCAAAAACGCCTGAGCGGCATTTATCATGTTTATTCACCTGAAAGCCTGAGCAAGTATGATTTTGGCGTGCGCCTGGCGCACGAATTTGGATTGGACGCAAACCTCATCCGCCCAATTTCCGCCCGCGACTCCGACCTGCTCACCCGCCGTTCGCTTAACCTGAGCATGAACACCGATAAACTGCAGGCTGCCCTTGGCAAACCGCTGCCAAACCAAAACGAAGGTTTACGCGCCTTGCACGCTGACCTTGATTCTGGTCTGCGCCAGAAATTGCTTTCATTCACCCACTAAGGAGAGGACACATGGAACTCAAAATTGGTAACACCCTGATTGGAGACAACCACCCCACCTGGTTCATCGCCGACATCGCCGCCAATCACGACGGCAGCCTTGAGCGCGCTCTGAACCTCATCCATCTCGCTGCCGAAGCCGGCGCGGATGCCGCCAAGTTCCAGAACTTTCGCGGACCTGAAATCGTTTCGGATTATGGTTTTAGCCACATGAACGCGCAGGTTTCGCACCAGGCAAAATGGAAAAAATCCGTCACCCAGGTGTATGACGAAGCCTCCGTACCGTTTGAATGGACGCCAATCCTCAAAGAAGAATGTGACAAAGTGGGCATCACCTATTTTTCATCCCCCTATGACTTTGACGCCATCGATATGCTCGACCCCTTTGTGCCCGCCTACAAGATAGGTTCCGGCGACATCACCTGGATTGAAGCCTGTTTGCGCATGGCACGCAAGGGCAAACCCGTCCTGCTCGCCACGGGTGCCTCCACCATTGGCGACGTGCAGCGGGCTGTCGAGGCCATCCTGCCGGTGAACCCGCAGTTGGTTCTGATGCAGTGCAACACCAACTACACCGCCGCTGACGGCAACTTTGACAACATCCACCTGAATGTGCTCAAGACCTACCGTCTGATGTGGCCGGATCTCATCCTGGGGCTCAGCGACCATACTCACGGGCATGCTACTGTTCTCGGAGCTGTGGCTCTGGGCGCGCGCGTGGTGGAGAAACATTTTACCGATGACAACCACCGCGAAGGTCCCGACCATGCCTTTGCCATGAACCCTGAGAGTTGGGCTGAGATGGTTACCGCCACCCGCCAGCTGGAACGCGCAATGGGATCTGCCAACAAGACCATCGCAGAAAATGAGCATGATACGGTTGTGGTGCAGCGCCGCTGCCTGCGCGCCGCGCAGGACATCAAAGCTGGGCAGACGCTGACCCGCGAGTTGATTGACGTTTTACGCCCTGCCACGCCCGGCGCCATTATGCCTTATGATATCGAACAGGTTGTTGGACTCACCGCCCGCCAGGATATTCCCGCCGGGCAGGAACTACGCTGGACACAACTTGGATAGGAACTAATGCGTATTTTGTACTTCACGCGTGCCGATTCAGTGCACGATCAACGATTTTTGGCAGCCCTGGCGGAAAGCGGGCATGAGGGGTTTGTGCTGCGCCTGCACCCCGGTCAGTACCCCACACCCAGCGGAATACAAGTTGTGGAGTGGGGTGGTTTGCAAGGTCCGCTGACTGAAAATGAGATCCCACACCTCACCCAGGAACTCAGTGAACTGCTCAAGGCAATTCAACCGAACCTGGTGCATGCCGGACCGCTGCAGGACCTCGCGTTCCTGGTCGCAAGAACGGGCTTTACACCCCTGTTGAGCATGAGTTGGGGATTTGACCTGATGCACGACGTGCTCGTCAGCCCGGATGCCGCCGAGAAAGCCCGCTTCGCCCTTGGGCATTCCGCGCGCTTGATCACAGACGCCCAATGCTCCGCCGCGCAGGCGGTGCGCATGGGCTTCGACCCTGAGAAAATTTGTATTTTCCCCTGGGGGGTCGACCTGGCTCACTTCACGCCAGTTTCAGCCCGCGTCCGCGGCACGGTCTGGCGCGAACGGCGCGGCTGGGGCGATAAACGCGTGCTGCTTTGCCAGCGCAGTTGGGAACCCAACTACGGCGTGGATGTTCTGCTCCAAGCCTTTGTTGAAGCTGCCCAAAAAGATGACAGCCTGCGCCTGATCTTGCTCGGAGATGGCAGCCAGCGCGACCAGATTCTTTCAATCCTGGAAGAAGGAAAAGTGAACGACAAGGTCTTTTTGGGCGGGCGCGTGCCCAACCAGGACCTGATCACGTTTTTTGGAGCGGCAGACGTATACGTCACGCCGAGCCACGTGGATGGCTCTTCGGTTTCCCTGATGGAAGCCATGGCTTGCGGACTGCCTACCATCGCATCGGATATCCCTGCCAACGCTGAGTGGATCGCTGAGGGGCAAACCGGCTGGTTATTCCCTGATGGAGACAATCACGCATTGGCAGAGTTGCTGCTGCAAATCCCATCGTTTGATTTACCCGTGGTTGGCACGCGTGCCCGTAAGGTTGCCGAAAAACGTGCCGATTGGCGGCGAAATAAACAATTGCTGTTCCTCTGCTGGGAACAAGCCCTGACCTCTTCAAAAGGAGGGTCTCTATGAAAACCAGAATTCCCCTAATACTCCTGGTCCTGATGATTATGACCGTGGCGTGCAGCCTGCCTTCCTTTGGCAAAAAAGAAACGCCCATCCCCCCAACGCCCACGCCCGACACCGGCATGCAGCTTTACTACGGCAACGGAATGCAGATCATGCTGCCAACTTCTTACGTGGCCGAAGACATCGAGAGTGCCCTGCCGACAATCATTGCCACGATCAAAGATTTTGTGGGTGGCGAGTCTGGCCCACTTTCAGGCCTGGTTGATAGCATCGAAGGCAACATCGGTTGGTATGGGTATGACAGCGGTACTGCTGCAGTCTATCCCACCCGTCTGATCATCCTGCGTAACAAGGCTTTTTCGAAATTGCCGATCAGCATGATCACCCTTGGGCTCGAGCAAGTGCTCGGCAACGATTCTGCGTTGGTGGATAGCGAATCGATCAAACTTGGTGGTCGCGACATTACGCGCTTGAGTTATTCCAAGGATTCGACCGCCTGGGTAGCCTACCTGTTCAAGGAAGCCGATTACCTCTGGATGGCACTGTACCTGACCACGCCAGCTAACCTGGCGGCCGAGATGGAAGACTTTGAGTTCAGCGTGGGCTCGATCCAGATCGACGCCGTTCAACCGACACCCTAACGGAGCAATGTGAGCGAACCAAAAACTGTTGCAATCATCCAGGCACGCATGAGCTCCTCGCGCCTGCCAGGCAAAGTGCTGCGCCTTGTGGGGAGCCAGCCGATGCTGGCACGCGTGGTGGCACGCGCCAGCCGCGCCAGCCTGGTGGACGAGGTCATGGTGGCGACCACCACTGACCCCAGCGATGAGCCGATTGCCAGTTACTGTGAAAGAGCAGGCATCCTCTGCTTCAGGGGCGACCTCTATGATGTGTTGGATCGTTATTACCAGGCTGCCAGGGCCACTGGCGCAAGCGTAGTGGTGAGGCTGACCGCAGATTGCCCGATGATCGACCCGGAAGAGATCGATCGGACGATCACGCATTTCCACCAGACCTGCGCTGACTTCACCGCAAACCGCCTGCCTCCGCCTTTCAGACGGACTACCGCTATCGGCATGGATACTGAGGTTGTCTCTTTTGCAGCACTTGAACGCGCCTGGCAGGAAGCTGCCGAGCCTTTTGAACGCGAACATGTTATGCCCTACCTTTACGACAGGCCCGGGCGTTTCAAGATCAGCGTCGCCGATTGGGAAGAAGACCTGAGCCACTTGCGCTTCACCGTCGATACTCCCGCAGATCTCGACGTTGCCAACCAGGTTTATGCCGAATTCGATGACCGCGATGATTTCACCCTGCAAGACCTGCTGGCTGCCAACGCGCTCCATCCTGAATGGCAAGCACAGTTGGCTGGAGTGAAACATAAGGATCTTTTTGAGGTTGATTACCGTGCAAAAAAGCTGGACCAGGGGCAAACGGCAGAAAGAAATGAGCCTCCTCATGACAGTTAACCAGCTCGCATCCGAACTCCACTGCCCGCTTTGCGGTAAATCAAAAGCGAAAGTTCTTTCTGAAATGGACTCTTTCGGCTTTAAAGTGAGATACTATCTCTGCCAGACGTGCGGATTCGTCTTCCAAAATTTCAAAGAGAGCGCTGCTGCAGACCACGCTTTTTACGAAGAGACCTATCGCCAGCTATACCAGGCGACCGAAGAACCCACGGCCAAAGATTTGCGTCAGCAGCGTCTTCGCGCGGAGTACCAGCTCGATTTAATGCAGAAGCATGGTGTCTGCCGATTGTGGCGCGCCCTGGATATCGGCGCCTCCTCCGGGACGTTGATGCAAACCATCAACGAAGCCTATGGAGCCGAAATGATCGGCGTGGAACCGGGCAATGCTTACCGCAAGCTGGCAGAAGAGATGGGATTCAAACTTTATCCCTCTCTCGAACAACTTCGAAGCAGCGAAACAGGTAAGTTTGACCTGGTAACGATGATGCACGTGCTCGAGCACCTCGAAGACCCGCTGGGCACACTGAAAGAGATCAGGACCCACTTGTTGGAGGATAACGGCTTTTTGCTGGTGGAAGTGCCCAACTTTTATGCACACGACTCCTACGAATTGGCACATTTGAGCTGCTTTACTGAACACACCCTGTCCGAAATGCTCAAGCAGGCTGGGTACAAGATCATGTACCTGCGCAAACACGGCTACCCGCGGTCGGAGACGCTTGACCTTTACCTGACGGTTCTTGCCCGTCCGGAGAGTGAACCAGGGGAGAATGTAGCGATTATCCCCGAAAGGTTCGTTGCCCTCAAACGCAGTCTGAGCAGGCTCAAACGGAATTTGCTGACCAAACTCGTGCCGGGCAAAACCTGGCTGCCCCTTGAGGATAAAGCCTGATGCCGCCCGCCCTGACCCTGTTCACCGCTCCCAAGCCGTTCACCAACCCGCACATTGCCCTGATTCAGCGCAACGCGTTCCGAAGTTGGCAGGCACTCGGAGAGTCGGTTGAAATTGTCCTGATCGGTTCCGACGAGGGCATCGCGGAAGCCGCCGCCGACTTCGGCTTCCGGCATCTGCCGGATGTACCCGTCAACCAGCTCGGCACGCCTCTCATCAGCGGCATTTTCAAGCTCGGTCGCGAGGTCAATCAAAGCCCCCTGCTGGCTTATGTCAACGCCGACATTATCCTTTTCCCTAACTTTTTGGAAGTTGCTCAACAAGTTGCGGAAAAATTGCCAAAGTTCTTGCTGGTTGGGCAGCGCTGGGATCTGGAAGTCACTGAGTGTTTGAACTTCGAGGGTGATTGGCCGGAATCTCTACGCCGGCGCACATGGCGGGACGGCAGACTGCACCTGCGGGCGGGGAGCGACTATTTCGTCTTCCCACGCGCGTGTTTTCAGGACATCCCGGATTTCACGGTCGGACGCGCGGGTTGGGATAACTGGATGATCTTTAAAGCCAGGCAGGAAAACTGGCCGGTCGTGGACTGCACCTCCGACCTCGACATTATCCACCAAAATCACGACTACAGCCACCTGCCGAACGGACAGCCGCACTACCGACTGCCGGAAACAGGCGAGAACATTCGCCTGGCAGGTGGGCGGCGTGCAATTTTGGATCTCAATGATGCTTCGCATCGCCTGGTCCACGGCAAAATTGAAGCCATGCCGCGCGACTGGAAGGGCAAATTGCGCGAGTTTCAGAACCGCCCGATGCTCAAAAACAACAATTTCGCGCTCACCCAACTGCTCTTCACCCTGTTTCAGCCGAAGCGGGCTTGGGCTGAGTTTTTGAAAAACCGGGAAATGCAAAAAATCATGCGGTCATCCCGGGAATCGGAATCGAAGTAGAGGAGTTGGCTATGCGAGTTGGGCAAAATCCTGCAAAAGCAGTCAAAGAAGTGGCAAAACCGAAGCGAATCACGGTTGCTGTGCTGAACTACATCCCATTCATGAGCGGGTTCTTCGCGGAAACCTTCGACGTGCTCAAGCTTTGCCTCGGCAGCATCTGGGAGAACAGCGATTTGCCCTATGACCTGCTGGTTTTCGATAATGCCTCCTGCCCGGAGGTGCGTGAATACCTCGTCGGGAAGCAGCAGGAGGGCAAGATCCAGTTCCTGATCCTCTCAGACACCAACCTGGGCAAGGGCGGCGCTTGGAATATCATGCTGGCTGCCGCTCCGGGCGAAGTGATCGCCTACACAGATAATGACTGCTACTTTTTCCCCGGTTGGCTCTCCAACTCGCTGAAAGTGCTCGAAACCTACCCCAACGTGGGCATGGTCACCTCACGCCCGATTGCCAATGATAACGCTTACAACTCCAGTACGGTTGCCTGGGCACAAAGTGATCCGGAAGCTGAAATCCAGTTTGGCAAGTTCCTGAAATGGGAAGACTTCCATTCCTTTGTCTCCAGCCTCGGTGTAACCGAAGAAGAGGCCAGGCAGCGTTATGCCGTGCTTGAGGATGCCGCCCTCACGTACAAGGGCGTGCCAGCGTACCTGGGAGCCATCCATTATCAGTTCCTGGCATACAAACGCGTTTTGCAGCAGTTCCTGCCATTTGAGATGGACCGTCCCATGGGGCAGGTGCAGCGCCTGGACGGAATGGTCAACGATGCCGGCTATCTGCGGTTGATGACTGCCACTCCGT
The DNA here is from genome assembly GCA_011620505.1 of Anaerolineaceae bacterium. GTDB lineage: Bacteria > Chloroflexota > Anaerolineae > Anaerolineales > Anaerolineaceae > Mesolinea. The sequence goes on along the minus strand of WOZA01000137.1, from coordinate 9,136 downwards.
ATATGCAGAACATGAGCAACCAGGTCCCCGATTGGCTCAAGCAAGAGACTCCAAAAGCTGCCATTAAAGCACCGGAAAAGAAAAGCGGCTTCCAGTTAAAAAACCTGCGAGTCATCAAGTGGCCGCTGATGCGTCTTTATGATTGGATCTTCAAAATCTACTGGAGAGAAGAATAGCTTCTCACCAGCTCCTGGAGAAACAGATGAAATTCTTAATTGCAGGCTTGGGTTCCATCGGCAGGCGCCACTTGCGCAACTTACGCGCGCTCGGGCAGCAAGACATCATCCTCTACCGCACCCATCAAGCCACCCTGCCGGACGCGGAGCTTGGCGATTTGCCAACGTTTACGGAGCTAAGCCTCGCGCTTGCTGAAAAACCCGATGGTGTCATCGTCGCCAACCCTACCGCGCTGCACCTGCAAGTGGCAACCGCTGCCGCTAAGGCTGGCGCAGCACTACTGATTGAAAAGCCAATATCAGACGGTCTCGCCGGGCTTGGCGAATTGCGATCTGCGCTTGCACAAAGCGGCAAGCCAGCCATGGTGGGGTTTCATTTCCGCTTTCACCCGGTGCTGAATCAATTGAAGACCCTGATCGAAAGCGGTCAGCTCGGCAAGCCGCTCTCCGCGCACGCCCACTGGGGAGAATACCTGCCCGACTGGCACCCCTGGGAGGATTACCGCCGCTCTTACGCGGCTCGCGCCGATCTTGGCGGGGGCGTGGTGAACACACTCTCGCACCCGTTGGACTATTTGCGCTGGCTGCTGGGAGAGGTGGAAAGCGTCAGCGCCTGGACTGGGAAGCTGAGCGAGCTTGAGATGGATGTGGAAGATCACGCCGACATCCTGCTTCGCTTTGCAGCCGGGGAGGCAGCCAGCGTGCATTTGGATTACTACCAGCGCCCTCCTTCCCACACGCTCGAGATCACCTGCGAGGATGGACGGATTTGCTGGGATAACGCCACTGGTGAAGCCCAGGTCTTTCACGCGCAGAGCGGCGCAGCCAACCTGCTGGTGCCGCCAGAAGGATTTGAGCGCAATCAGATGTTCCTTGACGAAATGGCGACCTTTGTGCGCCTGTGCCAGGGTGAAACACTGCCGCACTGCACGCTCGCGGACGGCATCCGGGCTCAGGAGCTTGTGCTGGCGATCAAGCAGTCTGCAGCCCAAGACGGCTGCATGGTCAGGCTTGCCTGATGGTAGAATTCAGACGACATCAACACGAGGCAACCATGAGTAATATCCTTGAAAAATTCGACCTCCACGGCAGAACAGCCATCGTCACCGGCGGAGCTGGTCTTTTGGGGCGGCAATTTTCGCTGGCCCTCGCCCAGGCAGGCGCGAACGTCCTGGTGGCAGATTTGGCACAAACCGCTGCAGAAGCCCACGCACTCACCCTGCGCGAGCAGGGCTTGCGGGCTGAAGGCGTTGGCGTGGATGTCACCGATCCCAGTTCCACCCAGGCAATGGCACAGAACGCCCAGGAGATCTTTGGCGGGCTGGACATATTGGTCAACAGCGCCGCGCTTGATCCTAAGTTTGACCCTGCCAATGCCAGCGCGCAAGGCGCCAATGCTTTTGAAAGCTATTCGCTCGAATCCTGGCGCCAGGCACTGGATGTCAACCTGACAGGCATGTTCCTCGCCTCGCAGGCTGCTGTTCAGCCCATGCTTGCGGCAGGCAAAGGCGTAATCATTAATATTTGCTCCACCTACGGTTTGGTGGGTCCGGATCAGCGGCTCTACGAACGTCCGGATGGCAGCCGTTCGTTCAAACCCGTATACTACTCCGTGACCAAAGCTGGTGTGCTTGGCTTCACGCGCTACCTGGCAGCTTATTATGCCGGCAAGAACATCCGCGTCAATGCTCTAACCCCGGGTGGGGTTTATAACGGGCATGATGAAGTCTTCACGGCGCAATACTCCGCCCGCGCTATTCTGGGGCGCATGGCAAACATCGATGAAATGAGTGCCGCCATGCTCTTCCTGTGCTCGGATGCCAGCAGCTACATGACTGGCAGCAACCTGGTGGTCGATGGAGGCTGGACGGCATGGTAGGCAAACCTGAAGTGCTGGCTTTGATCCCGGCAAGGGGCGGCTCAAAGGGCATTCCGCGCAAGAACATCCGCGATTTTGCTGGCGCGCCGCTGATCGCTTACAGCATTGCCGCCGGGCTGCAGGCGCGGCATGTGACGCGCGTGATCGTTTCCACCGATGATGAAGAGATTGCCGCTGTTGCCCGCCAGTGGGGTGCCGAAACGCCTTTCTTGCGCCCTACAGAACTCGCCCAGGACGACATCACCGATCTACCCGTGTTCCAACAGGCTCTCGCCTGGCTGGCTGAATACGAAGCGTATCACCCGGATATCGTGGTGCAATTGCGACCAACCTCACCTGTACGACCTGTCAGCTTGGTCGATGACGCAATCGAACTGATGCTGACCAATCCCCAGGCGGATTGTGTGCGCGGCGTGGTGCCCAGTGGGCAAAACCCTTTCAAGATGTGGCAGATTGAGCCTGACTCGCACCAGCTTAAGCCCCTTTTAAGTCTGCCGAACGTGAAGGAACCCTATAACGCTCCGCGTCAGGAACTGCCAAAGACTTACTGGCAAACAGGTCATATCGACGTTATTCGTACCAGCACCATCCTTGAAAAAGGGTCTCTCACTGGCGATGTTATTCTGCCGATACTGATTGACCCCCGCTACACGGTAGACATCGACACTCCGTTGGATTTGGTGCGCTATGCCCGGCTGATGCAGGATCCTGAGCTTAAGCCAATCGATCCGCTCAAAAGCAGGCGGCAGTTTCCGGCTCAGCCGAAGCTGCTGGTGATGGATTTTGACGGCGTCTTCACTGACGATACTGTCATCACAGACCAAGACGGGCGCGAAAGCGTAATCTGCAGCCGCTCCGATGGCTTGGGTCTGGATATGCTGCGCCAGCACGGCAAAGTGCATGCCATGATCCTATCGCGTGAAGAAAACCCGGTGGTCAGCGCCAGAGCGCGCAAATTGAAACTTGAATTCTACCAGGGCGTGCAAGACAAGGCTCAGGCTATCCAACAGCTTATTAAAGAACGCAACCTGTCCCAGGCAGAGGTCATTTATATTGGCAATGATCTGAACGATCTGCCTGTATTACCTTATGTGGGATACTTTGCCTGTCCCCAGGATGCACACTCCGAAGTAATCCAGCGGGCAGACCTGGTGCTGAGCAAACCCGGCGGTCGCGGCGCAATCCGTGAGTTGATTGAAATTATCCTTAGGAGCGAACATGAATCGTGAAGTGAGTATTGGTAACCGCAAGATCGGTGACGGATATCCCGTTTATATAATTGGCGAAATCGGAATAAATCACAACGGCGACATCGATATCGCAAAAAAATTGATGGAGGTTGCCAAAAGTGCCGGCGCCGATGCGGTCAAATTCCAGAAACGAACGCCCGAACTATGTGTGCCGGAACATCAACGCAACCAAATGCGCGACACCCCCTGGGGCTATATCACCTACCTGGATTACCGCTATAAAGTGGAGTTCGACGAGGAAGCTTACACCGAAATCGATCGATATGCCAAAGAAATTGGCATCGACTGGTTTGCCTCCTCCTGGGATATCCCTTCGCTGGAGTTCATCGAGCGATTCAATCCCCCTGCCCATAAAATTCCTTCCGCGCTTCTGACGGACCTCGAGTTGTTGCGCGCTTACCGCGCCACGGGCAAACCGCTGATCGTCTCGACCGGAATGTCCACGCTCGAGGAAATCAAGGCTGCACTCGAACTCATCGGTGAAGAAAACCTGATCCTCTGCCACACCACCAGCAGTTATCCCTGCCCACCAGAGGAGCTTAACCTGCGTATGATCCAAACTCTGCGCGGCATGACCAGCCTTTGCCCGATTGGATACTCCGGGCACGAAGTAGGTTTGGTGCCCTCAGCAGTAGCTGTGGCGATGGGAGCCTGCCTGGTGGAGCGCCACATCACGCTTGACCGCGCCATGTGGGGCTCTGACCAGAGCGCCTCGGTGGAACCGCAAGGGCTCGCCAGCCTGGTGAAGTACATTCGCGTCACGGAGCGTTCGCTGGGTGATGGCGTCAAACGCGTTTATGACAGCGAGTTGTCTTCGTTGAGCAAATTAAGGCGGTTTAGCCAGTAAGATGAAAACCCCTCCGTTTATTGACCGTGTGCACCGGCGCCTAAAGCTTGAGGCGGCACATCGTGCTAACGATCGTCGTTTTGTCGCCTTATCAAGTCAGGTGGCTGCCAACTCACCTGAAAGATCCGCAGCACCGGTGATCTTTTTTGATGCCTCCACGCGTTTGACCGGCACCAGTCTGAATGCGGCTTTCGCTGCTCTGAGCGCCTGGTCGCTTGAGCTGAAAGGCGTGCGTGTGATCCATTTTGTCTGCCAGCAAGGCCTGGCACCCTGCGTTTTCGGCACAAAACGTAATAGCATGCACCAAAATCCGCCGTGCAAAGGATGCATACGGCAATCCGAAGCACTTTTCGGTCAGTCAGAGAAAACCTATTTCGGGTTTGACGCAGAGGCACTCCCAGAAGGTTTACTGGAACCTCTTGGGCTCGATCAGCTAAGCCGTTTCACCTACGCTGATCTGCCTCTTGGTGAGCTGGCTTTGCCCTCGATGCGCTGGATCCTACGCAGGCATCACTTGAATGATGACGAACTGACACGGACTCTTTTCAAGCAGTATATCCGCTCGGCTTACTCATTGGCACTGCAGTTTGAAGCGCTGGTCATTGAGACGCAACCTCAGACAGTGGTGGTTTTTAATGGCATGCAGTACCCCGAAGCAACCGCCCGATGGGTGGCACGCAAACACGGCATCCGCGTTATCAGCCACGAAGTGGGGCTGCGTCCTTTCAGCGCGTATTTCACCCGAGGGGATGCCACCGCTTATGATCTCGATATCCCCGTAGATTTCCAATTGAACGAAGCTCAGAACCAGAGGTTGGATGATTATCTGAGCAAGCGCTTCAAAGGCGATTTTCACATGGCAGGGGTCAAGTTCTGGCCGGAAATGAGCGAGCTCAGCCCGGAATTCCTGCAAAAAGCAGCCAACTTTAAGCAGATGGTACCGATCTTCACGAACGTCATCTTCGATACCAGCCAACCGCACGCCAACGTGCTGTTTGAAGACATGTTCACCTGGCTCGATTCCCTGCTGAACACTGCCAGGGTGCACCCGGAAACTTTATTCGTCATCCGTGCCCACCCCGACGAGGCTCGCATCGGCAAAGCCAGCGAAGAATCGGTGGCCGAGTGGGCGGAAGCACGCGGTGTGAGGAATATCCCCAACCTGCACTTTATCCCGCCCCAGGAGTACGTCAATTCCTACGACCTGATCCGCATGGCGAAGTTCGTGCTGATCTACAACTCCACTATCGGGTTGGAGGCAGCCATTCTCGGCGCGGCAGTGCTTTCCGCTGGCAAGGCGCGTTTCACGGCCTCCGAGGTGGCATGGTTACCAGAAAACAAAACCGCCTACCAGGCCAAACTCGACTTCCTGTTAGAAACAGAGACAGTTGAGGTGCCGGCGCACTTCAAACATAATGCCCGCCGCTTCCTCTACTGGCAGCTTTACCGCTCCTCGCTCAGCTTCGAAGACTTTTTGAAACCAGATGGCGTGTGGGCCGGATATGTGACCCTTAAAGACTTCCCCTGGCAGGCACTGCTGCCCGAAAACTCAGCCACGCTGCAGACCATTCATGAGGGCATCCTGCGCGGCGGGGATTTCATGCTCAAGGAGGACCCCCAATGAAACTCGAGAAGATCGTTGCCCTGGTGCCCATGCGCCACGATTCCAAACGCGTGCCCGGGAAAAATTACCGCCTGATGTGCGGCAAGCCGCTGTACGCGCACATCATCGAGACCCTCCTGAGCGTTGAAACGATCAGCCAGGTGGTTGTGGATACCGATTCGCCGCCGGTGATTGAAGGGCTCGCGCGAGACTACCCGCAGGTGAAGGTGCTGCTGCGCCCGGAGGAATTGCGCGCCGACACCACCCCAACCAACGAGATCCTGGTCTATGATACCGCCCAGGTTCCCGCGGATCTTTACCTGCAGACGCACTGTACCAATCCGCTGCTCAAGGCGGAAACAATCCGGCGCGCCATCACTCAACTGCGCAATTCCTACCCAGAATATGATTCCCTTTTTGGCGTCACCCGGCTGCAGACCCGCCTTTGGGATGAACTTGGGCGTGCGGTAAACCACAACCCTGCTGTTCTGCTGCGCACGCAGGACCTTCCTCCAATCTACGAAGAAAACTCCTGCATCTACCTTTTCACCCGCGAAACCCTGCTCACAAGGCGCAACCGGCTGGGTGAGAGACCGATGATGTTCGAGATTGATGCCCGCGAAGCCACCGACATCGACGTGGAGCTGGATTTTGTCATCGCGGAGACGCTGATGACTCACCAAAACAAACAATGAGGTCGTTCGAATGAAGAACGTGTTAGTCTCTGCCCCCTATATGCTGCCTTTCATGGACCGATTTGGTCCTGTCCTGGAACATTTCGGCATCCATCCTATCATCCCGGAAGTCCATGAACGGCTTGAAGCTGAGGAAATTCTGCGCTATGCCGGTCAGTTTGAAGGCACTATCTGCGGCGATGACCGCTACAGTGCCGATGTCATCAAAGCCTGCCTGCCCGCCTTGAAAGTTATTTCCAAGTGGGGCACTGGCATTGACTCGATTGACAAGGAAGCCGCGGAATCCATGGGTGTGCGGGTCATGAACACTCCCAACGCCTTTACCGTGCCTGTATCTGAAAGCGTGATGAGCAGCATGCTCAACTTTGCCCGTCTGCAGCCCTGGATGGACCGCGCCATGAAAAATGGCGTTTGGGACAAAATTCCTGGGCACACCCTGAGCGAATCAACCCTTGGGGTTATAGGCGTGGGCAACTGCGGTAAGGCTGTCCTGAGAAGAGCGCGTGCCTTCGGCATGAAGCTGCTGGGAAACGACATCGTCGAGATCGCGCCTGACTTCCTGGTGGAATACGGCGTGGAGATGACTACGCTGGAGGATTTGCTGCAGCGTGCGGACTACATCAGCCTCAACACCACCCTGACTCCCTCAGCCTATCATCTGATCAACACGGAAACGCTGCGCCTGGTCAAACCTACCGCAGTGCTGATCAACACCTCACGCGGAGCGGTAGTGCACGAGGCTGCACTGGTTGAGGCCTTGCAGCAAGGAAGGCTGAGAGGCGCGGCGCTGGATGTGTTTGAGCAGGAACCTCTGCCGCATGACAGCCCTTTACTGCAGATGAATAACGTTTTGCTTTCACCCCACAACACCAACAGCAGCCCGTTTTATTGGGAACGAGTCCACTGGAACACCCTGCGCAATTTGCTGATCGGGCTCGATATCCCGGTGGGCGATATTGCCAGCCTCAAAGCGCTCGAAAAACGAGCATAATCCTGACAGAAGAGGACTTACCATGAGCGATATGAAGAAAACCATGCTGATCACCGGCGCCGCCGGAGGTGTGGGGCGGGCGACCGTGAAGCACTTCCATGAACGCGGCTTCCGCGTGATTGGCGTTGACCGTCAAAGTGTCTATGCGGAATTCCCAACCGACGGACTTTTCATCCAGGCGGACATCTCCGTTCCCGAGAACCTTGAGAAAATCTTTGCCCAGGCGACCGAATTCACGCCCACCCTGGATGTGCTGGTGAACAACGCTGGCTTCCAGGTGACCAAACCCCTGGTCGAGACGACGGTTGAGGAATGGGATATGGTGATGGCATCCAACCTGCGCTCGGTTTTCCTTGGAGCCAAGCTGGCTTACCCGCTGTTGAAAGCGGAAGGCGGCGGCGCGATCGTGAACGTCTCATCGGTGCACGCCGTGGCTACCAGCGCCAACATTGCTGCCTATGCGGCCAGCAAAGGCGGATTGCTTGCGCTGACCCGCGCCATGGCAATCGAATTCGCGCCGGACAACATCCGCGTGAACGCCGTTTTGCCCGGGGCAGTGGACACGCCCATGCTGCGTGCCGGTTTCCACCGCGGACGAGAAAACGAAGCATCCGAAGAGAGCCAACTGGCAGCCCTGGCAGCCAAAACCGTCAACGGACGCGTCGCGCTGCCAGAAGAAATCGCGTCGGTGATCTATTTCCTGGCAGACAATGCCCAGTCCAGTTTTATTACCGGGCAGGGGCTGCTGGCTGATGGCGGCGCCACCTGCCGCCTGAGCACTGAGTGAGTATGAGCCAGCCAAATCCAATTCCTGAAGTATCTCCGCTGGGTCGCCTTGCCCGCAATGGCTACGACTTCATCAAGCGCGTTCCTGAGCTGCCCGCGGCATACCTGCACCCCTGGCGGCGCGAATCCCGCCGCAGGCTGGGTCAGTTGAAGGATAGCCACAAAGGAGAACGCTGTTTCATCGTTGGCAATGGGCCTTCGCTAAAAAAAACCGACCTCAGCCTGCTTAAGAACGAGTTCGCGATTGGCATGAATCGGGTCTTTCTGGCATCCAAGGAGCTTGGTTTCACCCCGAGCTGCCTGGTCTGCGTCAATGACCTGGTGGTGGAACAGTCCGTGCCCGAATTCAATGCTCTGCAGATGCCCAAGTTTTTCTCATGGCGCGCCAGCAAATGGCTGCAGATGGATGACTGGATGCATTTTATCTACACCACCTACACCACCCCAAAGTTCGCCACCGATGTGCGCAACCGGGTTTGGGAAGGCGCCACGGTAACCAACGTCTGCCTGCAGCTTGCCTACCACATGGGCTTTCAGGAAGTGATCCTGATCGGGGTAGACCACAGCTTTGCCACCAAGGGGAAACCCAACACCACTGTGGAATCCCAGGGCGATGACCCCAATCATTTCTCGGCGGCTTACTTTGGCAAGGGCTTCCGCTGGCAACTGCCAGACCTGGAAACCTCCGAAATGGGCTACCGCATGGCACGCCAGGCCTACGAAAAAGCTGGCAGGCGCGTGTTGGACGCAACCATCGACGGCAAGCTGGATATCTTCGAAAAGGTTGATTACCTGAGTTTGTTTGGGTAGAAGCAACCGAAAATTACTGACAGGGTGCCTGCGAATGCCTCACCCTTCTTCCCCAGCAAACCCCACAGCAGACTATAATGAGAAAATGCAACACGCTCC
>WOZA01000161.1 GCA_011620505.1 Anaerolineaceae bacterium | reverse complement strand
AATGCTTTCCCAGTTGAGCTCACGGTAGATGGGCCACTCGGTTATCAGCACAATTGCGTCTGCTGCGTCGAGTGTGAATTCAAGGCTATCTGAATATGTGATGCCTAAGTTTGGATATTGACTACGCGCATTGTCCAGCGCTACCGGATCGTGCGCCCGCACAATCGCCCCACGCTGCACAAGCAGCCTGCTGATGTCCAAAGAAGGCGCATCGCGCAGGTCGTCGGTGTTTGGCTTGAAGCTGAACCCAAGCAAGGCGATACGCTTGCCCTTCAGGATCTTCAACTCTTCCTGCAAGCGATCCACCACCCACACGCGCTGAGCATAATTGACATCCCGCGCCGCACGGATGATGGGCATGTCCAAATGGTAATCTTTGGCAGTAGCCACCAGTGCGGCTGTGTCCTTGCCAAAGCACGAACCTCCCCAGCCGATGCCGGCATCCAGGAAGCGATCCCCGATGCGCTTATCCAGCCCAATCCCTTTGGCAATCGCCGAAACGTCCGCCCCTATCTTTTGAGTCAATTGGGCAATCTCGTTGATGAAGGAGATTTTCAGCGCAAGGAAAGAATTAGCGGCATACTTGACCATCTCCGCAGAGGTCACATCGCAAACGAGCATAGGAACTTCGCTGAGACCAGCAGGTCTGGGCAGGCAAGCCGGGGCTTCAAAGTCCTGGCGGATAATCGGGCCAAATAATTCCTTTAAACGCTCAATACTGGGCTGATGCTCAGAACCGATGATAATCCGATCGGGATAAAAAGAGCCGTGCAGGGCTGCGCCCTGTGCCAGGAATTCGGGGCTGGAAACAACGTTGAATAAGCCATTGGGCTTGGCATTGCGGACCTCGAAGTAGTGTTCCCGAATGATCGCCTCAACCCAGTTGCCCGAGCCTATCGGCACGGTGGATTTATTAACTATCACCACGAACTTTTCCCCCAGGTTCTCGGCTATCGATTCCGCGGCCATGCGTACATAGCTCAGGTCTGCGTTGCCGTCTGCCAGAGAAGGGGTATTTACGGCGATGAAAATCACATCCTGGTTGGGGATGTCCGCTTCAGCGTAATCGCTGACAAAATGCATTTTTTGGTGAACCTCAGCGAAAAGTTCATCCAGATGAGGTTCAAAAATCGTAACTTCTCCAGCCTGAAGGCGTTTTACCTTCTCCTGGTTGAGGTCAATGCAGGTCACGTCGTTGCCCAGGTAAGCCAGCATCACCCCCGTATTTAGTCCAACATATCCTGTGCCAATTATCAGTACGCGCATACTGCCTCTTTCTTATTTTTGTCTGCTCTATTATACCTGAGCGATTACCGAAGAGAGAGCACTCAAAAAAACCTAAGTTTCCGACCTAACCCCAATCCAGACCCATCAGAAGGCGTTGTAGAGTCAAGGATTGTTTTTTTTGTGCCGTAATTCGGCGAATATTTACAGGGCACCCTCTACACCCCACAATTTCCTAATCCACTGGTTCAAGTTTCGCCATGAAGTGCCGCAAAACCTTCGGTGCCCAGGCAATCTTCAACCCGCGGATCTTGTCGGCGTCCCGCATGCATTTCGCAGCAGCCTCGCCGATGTAATCGAGGTGGCTGCGGGTGTAAACCTGGCGTGGGATGGCAAAACGCAGCAGCTCCAGCGGTGCAAATATCGGCGCACCAGTCACAGGATCGGTGTGTTCAAACATCAAGCTGCCAATTTCGGTGGTGCGCACGCCGCCAGCCAAATACAATGCGTTCCCCAATGCCACCGCGGGGAACTGGCTTGGGGGGATATGGGGCAGAGCCTTGCCGCCATCCACATAAACCGCATGCCCGCCGGTTGGCATATACACTGGCATCCCAGCCTGCCTGAGCACCTCGCCAAGGTAGCGGGTGTGCGCCTCGCGGTAATTCAGGTAAGACTCATCCACGCCCTCATACAGACCAACCGCCACTGCTTCCAGGTCGCGCCCCGAAAGACCACCATAAGTCAGGAAGCCTTCATGCACGATCAAGTTCTGGGCGATGCGCTGCTTGAGTTCAGGATCTCTGAAGGCGATAAATCCGCCGATATTGACGATGGCGTCCTTCTTAGCGCTCATGGTACAGCCATCCGCATACGAGAACATCTCGTGCACAATATCGCGCACGCTGACATCCTTATATTTCGGGTCCCGTATCTTGATAAACCAGGCGTTTTCAGCGAAACGGCAGGCGTCCACGAAGAAGGGAATGCCGTATTTATGATAGATCTCGGAAGTCTGGCGGATATTGTCCATCGAAACTGGCTGACCGGCAGCTGAGTTGTTGGTAATGGTGATCATGCCGATCGGGATATTTTCGACGCCAGTTTCCTGGATGAACTGTTCCAGTTTCGCGAGGTCCATATTGCCCTTAAAAGGCGCTATGAGGCTGGAATCTTCCGATTCAGGGATGGTGAATTCGACTGGATGGGCATTGAGCACCAGCAGGTTGGCCTGGGTGGTGTCGAAATGGCGGTTATTTGGCACAAATTGACCGGCCTTGACAAGCGTAGAAAAGAGCATGCCCTCAGCAGCGCGACCCTGGTGAGTGGGAAGCACAAACTCAAAGCCGAGCACATCCTGCACCGCGCGTTCAAAACGGTAATAGCTCTTGGCGCCAGCGTACGATTCGTCCGCCTGCATCATGGCCGCCCACTGGCGGTCACTCATCGCGTTAGTGCCGCTGTCGGTCAGCAGATCGATAAATACATCCTCCGCGGGTACATTGAAGGTGTTGTAGAAAGCTTTCTTCAAGGCGGCTTCCCGTTCTTCCTCGGTGGTAAGTTTCACACGCTCAACGACTTTGATGCGGAACGGCTCGATAAATGGAATTGTCATGGTCTCTCCTTGGATCTTTGTTTTTGCAAACTGGCCAGGTGTGTCCCAGCCAGGTAACCACTACCAAAAGCGAAATGCAAATTGAAGCCCCCGCAAGGACCGGCTACGTCCAGAGTTTCTCCCACCAGGTAAAGTCCCGGAATAAGCCTGGATTCCATGCTCAGCGGATCTACCTCCCCCACTGGCACGCCCCCCACGCTCACCTGGCTGTTCCTGAAACCGCCGGCTCCGGTAACACTGAACTTTGCCTCAGCGGTCACTTCCAACAGCTGGCGGATTTGTTCTTCGGTCAGGGTATTCAGTTTTGCCTCTGGGTTCAGCCTTGCCTGCCGGATAAAAAAGTCAGCGGCTTTCGGGGAAAAATAGCGCAGCAAGCCCGCTCGCAGGCTCCATGGATGGGCGACCTGCCCAGTCAGCGTGTCTGCTAAATCCGACCAAAATGGGGCGATGAAATTGACTTGCAGGGTCAGGTCCTCACCCCTGTGCAAGGCAACCAGGTGGCTCAGGTTCATGACCCCCGGACCATTGAAACCGTCCTGGTTGATGATGATATTGCCTGCCGTCTGCCCCAGCTGCTCCTCACCGCGCCAAATGCTCGCCAGGACGTCGAACCGTTGTCCTTTTAGCTCTTTAAACGCGCCGAGGTCAGCAAATATTGGGCCAAGCGCGGGCTGAAGCGGCCGCACCTGGTGCCCCAGGTTACTCAGCACCCCAAAAAGCTCTCCGCGTGAACCGAGCTCAGGATAAGCCTTGCCCCCTGCCGCGAGCACGAGTTGCTCAAAAAATTCTGTCTGGTGTAAGCCCAATGCGGTTATTTCTAATTCAAAGACGTTATTACTATAAAAAAACTGATTAATGTGGGTGGCTACGCGCAGTTCTACCCCGTGCTCTGCCAGCCCCTCCCCAAAAATTTCCACCACCGCCTGCGCGGACCCCGACCGGGGATAATACCACCCGTCATCGGTCTTCTGCGTTGGTATGCCCAATCTATCCAGCGCACGCCTGAACTCTTCCACCCCGAAAACCCCCAGAAAGGTCTCCATCCAGGCTTGATCCTCGCAATAATACGCTGCCGCATTCACCGCGTCGTTGGTCAGGTTGCAGCGGCTGCTGCCAGTTACCAGTAGTTTTCGTCCAATATTGGGATTGTGTTCAAACAGGGTGATCCTGCCGCCCCCCTCCGCAGCCTGGATCGCAGCCATCAGCCCTGCTGGTCCTGCCCCGATCACCGCAACATTCATAACCAAATTATACCCTCTCAACCCCCTATTTGCCGCTACTGAAGCAATCTCTTTCAATCATAAACATTTTTACCGCGTCTACACAGGGAATTGAGGTTATCTTATCTTAGTACCAAAGAGATGAGCATTAGCTTACACCTCCCTACTGTGCGGATATATCTCCCCGCCAGTGAATTGACCTGAATGATGGCAATAAGCAGCCATTCTCACAATGGCTACGCGCAATGATTTTAGTAAATCCGCCCTCAAGAGAACAATCAGGCTGACTTGAGGTCAGCCTGATTTTCTATTCTATTTCCCACAGGACGGGTCTAAATCGCTCTGTGGGTTTGGTTTAGCGTCCTACCGCAAAATGAGGGGCAGGAACAAGCGCATCAAAGGTTCGACTGTGATGGTCACTGTGGCATCATCACTCCACTCAGCATTGATCGTCCGTACCGAAAGCACCATGTAGCGGAAGG
>WOZA01000054.1 GCA_011620505.1 Anaerolineaceae bacterium | reverse complement strand
AGTGGGCTTCGGGGTTATGAAGACTCTGGAGAATGCTATAAATTGCCATGATCTCTCTATCGTCCTGGTGGGCTGCCATGGCGAGATGAGTGGTGCGGCTGAGAGCCTCTTCGGGATTGGTGCCATCGGGCACATAAACTTCCTGGTTTGCTTTGGTGAACATATCCAGCTCCATTTTTTCCAGTGATTAAATACTTCAGAAAGGGGGATTTCCACACATATGTAATTCTTACCTGACCCTGCCTCTTGGAAGATGCAACAGAACCAAAAAAGAGGAAAAAAGAGGAATTTTCTCCCAATTTGACGCTTTGTTGTACAATAAAGTATCGCCGTTTTAAGGAGTAGTGAGGAAAACAATGCTAATAAAACTCCCGATAGACACCAAATTCACCCAAACAGGAGAAAAGATGAATAAAAAGTTGTTTTTGTCGGTCACCATTGTCTTAGTTCTTAGTATGTTCCTGGCGGCTTGCCAAACACAGGAACCCACAGCAGCAACTGTGGATTGCAAAGCAGAATCAGCTCTTGAAGCTGAAGGTGCCTACCAGGTGCCTGCTCCAATCGAAGGCTGCTTCAATGTTGCTTTCGTCTATGTTGGTCCCCACGATGATGGCGGCTGGTCGCAATCACACGATGTCGGTCGCCTCTACGTCCAGGAAAACGTTCCTGGCGTCCATACTGCTTATGTTGAAAACGTCGCAGAAGGCGTCGATTCCGAGCAGGTTACCCGCTCCCTGGCTCGAAAAGGTTTTGACATGGTCATCACAACCTCCTTTGGCTTCATGGATGCCACCGAAACCGTTGCCGGTGAATTCCCGGACAAAGATTTTGTCCATGTTTCCGGCTACAAGTCCAATGGTTCCAACTTTGGAAACATCATGGGTGCCATGGAAGATATCAAATACCTCGCTGGTATGCTGGCTGGGTCCCGCGCCAAACTTGATGGCAACCCCAAGGTCGGCTACATGGCTACCTTCCCCATCCCGGAAGAACTCCGTCTTGGTAACGCTTTTGCGCTTGGCATGGCAAAAACCTGCCCCGAATGCACCCTGGATGTCCGTTTCATTTACACCTGGCATGATCCAACCATCGAACAGGAAGCAGCCAAATCCCTCTTCGATGCTGGTGCCCAGGTTGTGATGACGGGTGCAGATACCCCTGCCCCGGCGATTGCTGCTCCTGCTGGCAAATGGGCCATCACCTATGATTACATCAACAACTGCACGCTCGAAACCTGTCTCACCACCATGTATTGGAACTGGGGTCCTCTCTATGCCATTGAGGTCAAAAAATCCATGGACGGAACATTTGCTGGTGAGCCTGTGTACTTTGATGCTGACTCAGGCGGTCTCGGGCTCTATGGCTTTATGGAAGGTCAGGAACTCATGCCCGGTGCCAAAGACTTGCCCGCCGAAGATCTGCAGCTCGTCCGTGACGAACTTGCCAAGTTCCTCTCCGGCGAAAAGACCCGTTTCGACGTCTTCACTGGTCCAATTACCGATAACCAGGGTAATGTAGTCCTCGCCGAAGGCGAGAGCCTGCGCCAGGTGGATTTGGACTGCTTCGCCAATGCTGAAGGCGCTCCCTGTGCTGACGGCGTGGGAATGTATTGGTGGAACCAGAACGTAATTGCCGAGCTTCCTTAGAATTAGCTAAACCTTGCAGAGAGATGGCTCCCAGGAGCCATCTCTCCTATAAATAAAAAAGAAAACCACATGGCCTTTCCTGAAGAAACAAACACAGTTCCCGCTGTTGAAATGCAGGATATTGTCCTGCGTTTTCCTGGCGTTTTAGCCAACGACCACGTCAATTTCACCCTATACCCTGGGGAGATCCACGCCCTTTTAGGCGAGAATGGCGCGGGCAAGAGCACCCTCATGAATGTGCTCGCCGGGCTCTATAAACCTCAGTCCGGTGAAATTCGCATTTATGGAAAAAAAGTCAGCTTCAATTCCCCGAGGGATGCGATTGCCAATGGGATTGGCATGGTCCATCAGCATTTTATGCTGGTCGAAAATCAAACCGTGACCGAAAATGTCATCATCGGTCTTGATACACCCCGCTTTGCTCTTAATCTCAAAAAGTATGACCAGGAAATCAGTAATTTGGCGGATCAATTCGGCATCCATATTGACCCAACTGCCAAGATCTGGCAACTCTCCGTTGGCGAGCAGCAGCGTGTCGAGATTCTGAAAATTCTTTATCGCGGCGCAAATATTCTCATTATGGACGAGCCCACCGCCGTCCTGGCCCCCCAGGAAGCCGATGAATTGATCGAAACGCTCAAAGGAATGGCCGCGCAAGGTAAATCGATTGCCTTTATCAGCCATAAACTCACTGAGGTTAAAAACGTTGCCGATAAATTGACTGTCTTGCGACGCGGGCGTGTCACTGCAGAGCGCGTGGACTTGAAGGATTTTACCCGCGAGAGCCTTGCTTCGCTGATGGTCGGCCGCGAAGTGATTTTCAATCTGCATAAATGCGAACAAACAGCCGGGCCGGAAGTCTTGCGATTGGAAGATGTTTGTGCATTAAACAACAAAAACCTGCCTGCCCTGCGCAATGTGGACCTGGCTTTGCACGAAGGCGAGATCCTCGGTATTGCAGGTGTCGCAGGCAACGGTCAGAGCGAATTAGTCGAAGTCATCACTGGTTTGCGACCTTGCACGGGGCGGATTTGGCTGGAAGGCAAGGATATTGCCAACAAACCACCATCCTTCTCCATCAACCAGGGTCTTGCCCACATCCCGGAAGATCGCATCGGCGTCGGCACTGCCCCCAACCTTTCGCTCACCAGCAACATCATCATGAAACGATACGATCAGCAGCCAATCAGCCAAAAATGGCAGTTGAATTACATGGCTGCGGATAACCTCGCCAATGGGCTAAAGATTGAATATGACATCCAGGCTCCCGATGTGCACACGCAGGCACGCAAGCTCTCTGGCGGCAACCTGCAAAAGTTGATCCTTGCCCGTGAGCTCTCCAGCACTCCGCGCCTGGTGGTTGCCATGCAGCCTACCCGTGGGTTGGATGTTGGCGCTATAGAAAGCGTTCAGCAGCTGCTGCTCAAACAGCGCGCCCAGGGGTGTGCGATCTTGCTCGTCTCAGAAGATCTCGATGAGCTTCTCTCCCTCTCAGACCGCATCGCTGTTATGTACGAAGGGCGCGTGGTTGGAGTTGTTTGCAGCCAGGACTTTGACATCACCCAAATCGGGCTGATGATGACTGGCACTCACCCTCAAGACTTGCCCGGAAAAGGGCAGTCGGAGGAATTCCCCGCGCAGAGCGCTGCTTCAAGCTTTGATGAAGTTCTCGAAGATCTTCGCCATTATGAAGAGTCTGCCCAAGCCGAGCCTGCCAAAGAAGCCGAACTACCCTCTGAAAGCGAGGGTGCCGCCGAAGAACCTCCGCAGCTGGAGCCTCCCACCCAACCTGAAGAACCGCCCCTCAACCTCAGCGAAAAGGAACGCGTGTTGCGCAAAGTGCTGGGTGAAAAGTACAAGCAGGGAGATGAAGAATGAAAATTCCCTATCCTGTTCTCATCAAACGCACGGAAGATACCCCTAAATGGCTCCCGGTTGTAACCTCTGTTGGCGCAGTCTTGCTCGCTTTCATCATCTCTGGCATCGTCCTTGCCGCTACTGGTGCGAACCCGTTTAAAATTTATTCCTACTTGTACAAAGCCTCGTTTGGTTCGTGGGGTGCTTTTTCTGATGTGATCGTCAAAGCCACTCCACTTCTGCTGATTGGTCTGGGCTGTTCGCTGGCGTTCCGGATGCGCCTCTGGAACATAGGCGCGGAAGGGCAATTCTTTGTAGGGGCATTCATGGCCAGCGCGGTTGTGATGGTCCCTCTGGTGAATCTCGAAACCACGCCTACCTGGGCGATCATCTCGCTTATGGCGGTCCTCGGTATGGTGGGGGGAGCGCTATATGCCTTCATTCCCGGCATCCTCAAGGCAAAACTCAACATCAACGAAATCATCACCACCCTGATGCTCAACTACATTGCCGTGCTCTGGAACAATTACTGGATCTTCGGCAATTGGAGTGAAGCCGGCTTTCAGATGACCAAGACCTTCCCCAAGGTAGCCTGGCTGCCTCGCCTGGCGGACTATGCCAAGCAGGTACCTGCCTTCTCGGGTATGACTCTGCACGCCGGCATTCTCTTTGGGCTGATCGCCGCGGTCATCGTCTATCTGATCATCTACCGCAGCAAATGGGGCTACAAGATCACCCTCATTGGTGATAACCCCCGAGCTGCCCGCTATGCCGGTATCAACATCGCAGCCAACACTATCCTCGTTTTCATGGTTTCGGGCGCTCTGGCAGGTTTGGCTGGCATGACAGAAGTTTCTGGCGTGGTCCACCGTCTGCAGGAGCGCATCTCCACTTCTTACGGCTTTTCCGGTGTGATCGTTGCCTGGCTCGCCAAGCTCCACCCTTTCGCTGTGATCGTTGTCTCAATCTTGTTTGGCGCGCTGCTGGTAGCCAGCCGCGAAATTCAACCTTCGGGTATCTCTTTCCTCATCCAGGGCATCACCCTCTTCCTTGTCATCAGCAGTGATGTCCTCCTCAAATATGAAATCAAATGGGTTCGCCCTGCACAGG
>WOZA01000056.1:7791-23317 GCA_011620505.1 Anaerolineaceae bacterium | reverse complement strand
TTAAAATTAACCCCAAACCATAATTTCACCACCTCTTTATTTTTATCTTTCTTCTCTATACGATTATCTTTCACATGAGTGGCTGAATGGAGGCTGCGAATCCGCGAATAATCATGGTTTTGCTATCACCCTGTCCTCACACTATCCTCAAGTTTTAACCTTGCATTTATCCACAAATCTGTTAGAATATATGCGTTCGTAAATGAATACTTTTCTCGACGAAAAGTGGGCAGTTGTCCACTTTTTTATTTAGTGTAATTTTGGAGTGGAATAAACATGAAAAGCGAATTTGCCTTAGCCTTCAACGAAATCCTGGAAGACAAGGGCTTGCCCCGTGATGTTATCATGGGTGCAATCAACTCTGCCATGGTGTCCGCCTACCGGAAGTCTGTTGGCGCGTCTGCCGCGCAGGATGTTCGGGTGGATATCGATCTTGATAAGGGTTCCGTGGCAGTCTTTGCCGAAAAAGAAGTCACAGACGAGATCTACGACGAGCGAACGGAAGTCTTGCTGGACGAGGCTCGTAAGATTGATCCAAATTGCCAGCTTGGCGATCTGGTGATGGTGGAGTCCACTCCTGAGAATTTCGGCCGCATCGCCGCCCAAACAGCCCGTCAGGCAATCCAGCAGAAGATCCGCGACGCTGAACGGGCTGCGCAGTATGAGTTCTTTAAGAAGCAGGAAGGCGAGATCGTCAGCGGCATCGTACAGGCGGTCAATTCACGCCAGGCGACCATCGGATTGGATCTGAAGGCGGAAGGTATCATGCTGCGCAAGGACATGATCCCCACCGAACGCTTCCGCATTCACGATCGCATTCGCTCCTACGTGGTGGAGGTTAAAGACCTGCCCAAAGGGCTGCAGATCGTACTCTCGCGTGCCCATCGCAACTTCCTGCGCCGGCTACTAGAAAATGAAGTTCCTGAGATCTACCACGGCATCGTCGAGATCCGCTCCATTGCCCGCGAGCCTGGTCAGCGCGCCAAAGTGGCTGTTTCTGCCACTCAGCAGGGCATTGACCCGGTTGGCGCTTGTGTTGGGCAAAGGGGTGTCCGCATCCAGGCAATCGTGCGTGAGCTGCATGACGAAAAAATCGACGTCATCGAGTGGAATCCTGACCCGGCTATCTATATCAGCAAAGCCCTCAGCCCTGCCAGGGTTTCGGGTGTATACCTGAACCACGGCAAAGGGGATGATAAAACCGCCATGGTGGTGGTGCCTGAAGATCAACTCAGCCTCGCCATCGGACGTGAAGGGCAGAACGCGCGCCTGGCAGCCAAACTGACTGGTTGGCGGATTGACATCATGAGTGTCTCCGAAGCTGCCAGCAAGGCATTGGCTCAACTGCGCAAGGATCCAAGCCTGGCCAAATTGGCAGCGGAAGAAGCTGACACGATGGTTAAGGTTGAAGCCTTGTTGCAGCAAAAAGATGAAGGCCGGGTGCTCAACCTGGACGACAGCAACCTGATTGCACGCTTTGTGGATCGCGTTGAAAAGCGCGGTGAGGTTGACCGCAAGGTCGAAGAAGACGCCCGTCAGGCAGAAATTCGCAAAGTGCGTGAATCTATTGATCCCCGTGCGTTCCAACTCAGCATTTTTGATGTGGCAGAGCTCAAGGAGCATTTGCAGGTCCTTTTGCAATCAGCCGGTATGGAGACATTTGGCGATCTCTTGCTTCAGGTAAAGTTGGACCCAGACGCTATCCTGGCCATCGACGGCATCGGGCCAAAATCCTACGAGGAAATTCTCGAAGTTGCACAGAACTATCAATTCCCGGTCATCGAGACCGCTCCAGTTGAGGTGGAGATGCCTGAGGTGGTCTCCGTTGTCGAGCCTGAGCCGATCATCGAAGAACCCGTGGTGATTGAAGAACCTGAGCTGGTCGAGGAACCGGAATTGGTGGCCGAAACCGTTGCCCTTAAGCCGGAAGATCTTGAAGAAGCCTCCGTAACCCGGGAGGTTGAAGAACCCGCTGTGGAAGATAAATCTTTCGAAGAACTCTTCCAGATGGATACGATGCGCCGCACCAGCGAAACCTCTGAGGAAGAGGACGAGAATGGTTTGCTTGACGAAAAGAAGAAAAAAGGCAAGAAGCGCAAAGGCTATACTGTGGAATATGACCCCGATCGTGATGCGACCTATGTGAGGCACAAGCATCGCAACGATGATGATTGGAGCGAATGGTAAAAGCAGGTGTGATGAAGCAGAGTAAAGGTGGCAGCTAAAACCGCACGTAAAGTTAAGCACGTCCCTCAGAGGACCTGCGTTGGATGCAGGCAAGTGTTGTCAAAAAGACAACTAATACGCATCGTACGCAGCTCTGAGGGCGTGGTGATTGACCTCAGTGGAAAACTTCCTGGTCGTGGAGCGTACCTTCATGATCAGAAGAGCTGTTGGGTCAAAGCTTTGAAGGGTTCACTGGCAAATGCCCTGCGAACGAACATCCAGGAGCAAGACCTGGCAGCATTGAGAACTTTTATGGAGACCCTACCTGAGGGTGAGACTTCAAACGAGGAATCAATGACTGCCTGAAAGAAATTGTTTTGCTCGTGTGTGGCGTCCGGAGGGGTTGTGAGCAAGTGATCGTGAAAGAGAGACGGAGAAAATATGAGCAAAACTGAAGAAAAAACGATACAACTTCCCTACAGTCTATCGGTAAGAGAACTTGCTGGATTATTGAATACCAGCGCTGTGGCTGTTATTAAAATCCTGATGTCCAACGGCGTCATGGCCAGCATCAACCAGCAGATCGATTTCGATACTGCAGCTGTGGTTGCTACCGAACTTGGCTATGAACCCCAGCTTGAACAAGAAGAGGTTGTGGTTGAAGAACAAGGCGAAATACCTCTTTGGAGACGCGTGATCCTGGAAGAAGACCCCAAGAACCTTGAACCCCGTCCTCCGGTAGTCACAATCTTAGGGCATGTTGATCACGGCAAGACAACCTTATTAGATGCCATTCGCCACACAGATGTCGCTGGCGGCGAAGTGGGTGGGATCACCCAGCACATCGGTGCTTATCAGATCCAGCACAAAGACCGTACCATCACCTTCCTTGATACCCCTGGTCACGCTGCGTTTTCATCGATGCGTGCCCGTGGTGCCCAGGGCGCAGACATTGTCGTGCTGGTGGTGGCAGCGGATGACGGCGTGCAGCCGCAAACCCGCGAGGCTGCCAACCATGCCAAAGCCGCTCAGGTGCCGATTGTGGTAGCTTTGAACAAAATCGATAAAAACGATGCCAATCCGGAACGTGTAAAACGCCAACTTGCGGACATTGGTCTACAGCCTGACGAATGGGAAGGCGATACGTTCGTCGTACCTGTTTCAGCCAAAACAAAACTCGGTTTGGATGACTTGCTTGAAACCATCCTGCTGGTCGCCGATAATCTGACCATCAAAGCCAATCCCAAAGGCGCTTGCATCGGTACAGTCGTGGAAGCCCAGCTGGATAAATCTACTGGCAACATGGCTACCCTGCTCGTCCAGAACGGCACTCTGAAAGTCGGTGATGTGGTCGTGGCAGGTGAAGGCACCGGAAAGATCAAGGCCATGTTTGATCAGCGTAATAAACGCGTTAGCAAAGCTGGTCCCTCAACACCAGTGGTTGTGATGGGGCTGAATGCCTTACCTGAAGCTGGCGATCTCTTCCAGGTGGTCGCTAATGAACGGGAAGGGCGTGCCATCGTCGCCCAACGCAAGGCTGAACGCGAAGCCAAACGGACCACCAAACGCGCAACCCTAGAAGAACTTTTCACTCAGTATAAGTCCGGTCAGGCAAAAGACCTGCGTCTGATCCTCAAAGCGGATGTTCAGGGTTCCCTTGAGCCTATCATCAACGAGCTCGAGGACCTCGGGAAGAATCAAAAGGGTCTGACTGTCAAGATCCTGCATGCTGAAACGGGTAATGTGACAGAAAGTGACGTGATGCTCGCTGCTGCTTCTAACGCCATCGTGCTCGGTTTTGATGTGGATGTTGACCAGGGCGCGCGCCGCATGGCAGAAGTTGAAGGCGTATCCATCCGCCTCTACAATATCATTTACCGCCTGATCGAAGATGTTGAAAAAGCCCTTAACGGTCTGCTCGAACCTGAATTGGTTGAGCGTGTCATTGGCAAGGCAGCTGTTCTGGCCACCTTTAAAGTTTCAAAGGGCGGCACTGCGGCAGGCTGCCGGGTTCTGACGGGTGAGTTGCGCCGAAATGCTTCCGTGCATGTAATGCGCGCAGGTCAAGAAGTGGTGAAGACTGAAATCTCCAGCATTCATCGTGAAAAAGACGACGTGCGCGAGGTGCGTGAGGGTATGGAGTGCGGAATCACACTGAAGAACTTTGAAGAATTCGAAGTGGGCGACTTACTTGAATGCTTCATAATGGAAAAATTTGGCGGCTGATTGACTGAACATTAAGGAGAAAAGATATGCCTACCCCCTTGAGAATGAAAAGAATTAACGACAGGATCAAACAGGTCCTGTCGGTGGTGTTGATATCCAAGATCGATGATCCGCGTCTGGCTGGCGTTTCTGTCACCGATGTCAAAGTCGATCGTGAACTGGATTATGCTAACATTTATGTCTCTTCCCTGAACGGAGCGCAATCATCACGCGAAGTGATCGCCGGGCTCAACCACGCACGGGGTTATCTGAAGCACGAAATCGCCCAGGAAGTTGATTTGCGTGTCATGCCCCGCCTGCGGTTTTTTTGGGACCCAACCCCGGAAAGAGCAGACCGGATCGATACCCTGTTGGCAAAATTATCTGAGGAGGACGAAAAAATGGACGATATGGAAGAATTCATCTCCGATGGAGATGAGGATTTGTTTGACGAGATCACCAGCAAAGATTGGGAATCAGATGACGATCTTCCTGAGCTGGATGAAGTCGACGAAGACGATATATTAGATGATCCTGATGAATAACGAGATTGATACCATCATAAAGAAGCAGTTTATGAATGCAAAAAACTTCGTCATCGTGGGGCATATCCGCGCGGATGGCGATGCGGTGGGCTCCATGCTTGGCCTTGCGCACGCTTTGCGCGCAAGCGGGAAAAATGTCGAGTGTGTCTTGGAAGATGGGATGCCTGAGAAGTATACTTTTCTTCCAGGCGCGGCAGAAGTTCGAACGTCTCTGCCCGAAAAATATGATTATCTGATCGTCGTTGATAGTTCGGACATTATGCGCACAGGAAAGGTGCTGGAGGGCTTCTCCATGCCGGACCTGGTCATCGATCACCATAAAACGCACGATGATTTTGGGGGGATCGAGTACGTTCTGCCTGAGGTGGAGGCGACTGCCCTGGTGCTGGTGGAAAGCTTACCGCAATGGGGGCTGACCATCACCCAGGAAGTTGCCACCTGCTTGCTAACGGGTTTACTCTCGGATACGATTGGTTTCCGTACCAGCAACACCCAGCCTGCAGCTTTGCGTGCCGCGGCTGATCTTATGGAAAAAGGCGCCGATTTTCACGATGTCTACCTGAAAACGTTAAGCGATAAGACCCTGGCAGAAGCCCTCTACTGGGGACAGGGGCTGATAAAGATTCAAAAGAAAGATGCAATTTTATGGTCATCATTAACACTTAATGATAGAATTAGTTCCGGCTATCAGGGCAACGATGATGCTGATTTGATCAACGTTCTTTCTGCTATCAAAGGTCCACTGATCACGATCCTTTTTATCGAACAAGAAGGTGGAGGAGTAAAGATCAGCTGGCGGTCAGTGAAAGGTGTTGACGTATCGATACTCGCAAGAGAATTTGGTGGGGGAGGTCATATGGCTGCCGCAGGGGCTGATGTTGAAGGGAAATTAACAATAATTCAACAAGCAGTGATTACTAGCGCGGAGAGATACCTAAAAAAACTCGGCTTGAATTGAATTGAAAGAGATATGAATGACTGAAAAGCAATTTAATGATCGAAGCAATTTTGATAATAGTGTTTCTGGTGTTTTGGTTGTGGATAAACCCGTTGGGATGACCTCTCATGACGTTGTGCAGCGGGTCCGCAATGGCACTCATATTCGAAGGGCAGGTCATACCGGCACCCTCGACCCCCGGGCTTCAGGTGTGCTCGTCGTCCTGATTGGACCCGCTGTGCGCTTGAGCGAGTATGTTTCCACATCCGACAAACGCTATCAGGCTGTGCTCCGATTTGGCATGACCACCAGCACTTACGACACTGAAGGTGAGATCACCAGCCGGGCACCGGTGGATATCAGCTACGAAGAATTAGAGGAAACCCTCAGTACTTTCGTGGGTGAATTCAAACAGACCCCACCCATATACTCCGCCATTAAAGTTGGCGGTCGAAAAGCCTATGACATCGCGCGTGATGGCGAAACCGTGGATCTTGAACCGCGCACAATCACTGTGTATTCAATCGAGCTGCTCGATTGGGATCCGCCCGAAGCTGTGATTGATATCCACTGTTCTTCAGGCACATACATCCGCTCCCTGGCATCTGATCTGGGTGAGAAGCTTGGCTGCGGCGCAACATTGGTTGGTTTGCGAAGAACCCGCAATGGTCAATTTGGCTTACGCGACGCGGTTTCTCTCAGCAAGCTCCAGGATGCTTTTGACGACGGCGATTGGTATAAGTATCTTATCCCTGCAGCTGAAGCTTTGAGCGATTGGTATACGGTTGTGCTCACTTATGAACAGGTAGACGCGGTGCGTCATGGTCATCGCGTGCCTGCACCCGAGGTGGTTCAGGCGGGGCTTTGGGGTCGCGCAGTCAGCGAAGAAGGTGAACTGGTCGCGCTGATCGAATACGACGCTGAAACGAACGAATGGCAGCCTCGAAAAGTCTTCTTCAATTAGAAATGAAAGGAAATGCAATAGCCCCGATTGGTAAGACCAGGAAGGGCTATTTATTTGCCTCGCACCGGAAATTATGACTGAATTCATCACTGGCTGGCCTGCTCATCCCCCAAAGAATGCCTGGTTGACCATCGGCAATTTTGATGGCGTGCATCTGGGTCACCAGGCGCTAATCCAAAGCCTGAAGGAAAGGGCGGAGGAGCAGCAAGGTCAATCCCTGGTGCTCACCTTCTGGCCCCACCCGCGCGTGGTGCTTGGGCAAGTCAGCGAGGCTTTCCTCCTCACCACACAGCAGGAAAAAGAGCGTCAGCTACAAATCGCCCAGGTCGACCTGGTGGTGACCCTGCCTTTTGATCAAAACCTGGCGGATATGCACGCAGAAGCTTTCCTGGAAAGGTTATATGCAAGTCTGCGACCTGCTGGTTTGTTGGTGGGGCCCGAATTCCGCCTGGGTAAAAATCGTCAGGGAGACTTCACCTTCATTCAGAACTTTTGCCAATCCAGGGGAATCGCTTGTGAGAGCTTTGCACCATTCACACTTGGTGGCGAGGTCGTTTCCTCCAACCGTATTCGTGCCAGACTGTTGGAAGGACAGGTTGAAGAGGCAGCTGACCTTCTCGGACGCCCATTCAGCCTCGAAGGTGAGGTACAGCACGGTAAGCAGATTGGCAGAAAATTGGGCTTTCCGACCGCCAACTTCACTCCCGCACCCCTGCAGTTGCTGCCCCGTTTTGGTGTTTATGCCACGCGCGTTTTCCTCGGAGACCAGGTGTTGATGGGTGTTACCAATGTTGGCGTCAGACCGACTTTCGAAACAGCTGCAACGCCAAATGTGGAAACCCTTATTTTGGATTTTGACGATAGAATTTATGATGAAATGATGCGAATCGAATTTATTAGTTTCCTGCGCCCGGAGCTCCGCTTTGAGCACGTGGAGGATTTGATCGCGCAGATCGAGGATGATAAAGCTCTGGCCAGGAGGATTTTTCAGAATGGACCTTAACCGCCGTGTGTACCGCCTCAGTCCCAGCCAGTTCAGCGCGGAAACGATTGCTGTCACCTTTGCCAAGACCTCCCGCTCCCCGGAACCTTTTGATACGATCGCCGCGGAACTCAACGACGAAAAAAGCGCGCAGTTCAGTGAGAAATGGATTGTGGGCTATGGGCATTCGAGTGTGGCTGAACACGCCGTGCTTCACCTGGCGCTCGAGAATGTCTCACGCCTGGCGATTGAAACCATTGAATCCAATCGGCTGGCATCCTATACCGAAAAATCAACCCGCTACCAGGAGTGGGATCCCAGAGCTTATGTTACTCCTCCGGAAATTCTGGGCAGCCCTTATGAAGTCGAGTACCAAGCTCTGATGGAACAACTTTTCCGTATCTACGCCGAAGCTTTGCAGGCTCTGCGCCCGTGGGGCGAGGCCAACACACCGCGCCGTGAGAACGAGACAGAAAAAGCCTGGTCCAACCGGGCACGCGTGAAATCTGTCGATGTCGCCCGCTTCCTTCTGCCTGCTGCTGCTATGGCAAATGTCGGTTTGACCATCAACGCGCGCGCGCTTGAATATGCCATCAAAAAAATGCTCTCCTCCGAACTGGAAGAGGTACGACTGATCGGCGCGGAAATGAAAGCTGTCGCGGCTCAGGAGCTGCCAACTCTGGTCAAATATGCTGATCCGATTGTCTTTTTGCCGCACCTGCGTGCTAAAGCCCGCGAATTTGCCAATCAAATAGATACCATCTCCGGTGCACCCTGGTGCGACCTGAAAGCTGTTGATGATAATGCGGAAGATAGAGTGCTTGCAGCTGTACTCTACCGTTTTGGTGACGATTCATACCAGGTCTGTCTTGACCAGGTGTTGAACATGCCGCAAGAGGAGAAACAAGCCCTGGCAGACGCGATGTTTGCAGAGATGACGGACTTTGACGTCCCCATCCGGGAACTTGAATACGCTGACCTGACCTTCGACTTGATTATGGATCAGGGCGCCTATTTTGAGTTCAAACGGCACCGCATGATGACCCAGACCGTCCAGGATCTGTCCACCAGGCTGGGATACGCCCTGCCCAAAGCAATTACCGAAGCCGGCTTTGAGGCCCGCTACCGGGAGGCGATGCAGGCAGCTGCGATATTATATGAAAAACTGGCCAACTGGAATCCGCAGGTAGCAGCTTACGTGGTTCCCAACGCTTTCAATCGCCGGGTTCTCTGCCGCGCCAATTTGCGGGAACTCTTTCACTTTATCAAGCTCCGGTGTGCAAAGAATGCCCATTTTTCCATCCAGCGTGTTGGCCGGGGTATGTTGGAGCAGCTGCGACCTTATTTCCCGATTTTGAGTGAGAAAATCCAGGTAAAGGAAGACGTCAGCGTCCAGGACCTGACAGAAGAGTATTTCAGCCAAACAGCAATCATTCCTGAGGTCTGAACCAAATGTTCGTTAAAAGAACAAGCCGACATTAAAACCATACAGGCTTGGTATAATTGTTTCAGCGTCCCAATAGAATGGCGGACGGAAAGGACATCAATGAAAATAAAAACTATTCTGTTAACCAGTTTCCTTGTTGCGAGCCTTCTTTTGGCTGGTTGCGGCTCGGAAGAACCTACTGAGACCACTGTGAACCTGCCAGCTGTCAATAGTGAAACCCAAAATACACCTGTGCCAACGCTCGAAACTGCGGTCCCGGCACCAGAATTAAGTTACCCGGTGGATCAGCCTGCTGAGCCTGTTCCCCTGGAATCTGCGATTGCTTATCCGGTGGACGACGACAGCCCCACCTACGATGCGGACATGCGCGCCTATATTGAGCAAATTCTTGGTGGGACTATGGAGATAGAAGAACTTTTTGGCAAGGATGATGATGAACTGCGTGTAATCCTGCGAAACGCCGCCGAAGGACGCCTGATATTGACCGAAACCGGACTGGAAAAGGCTGTGGATTGGTTGAAGAAGCAATAACATACGCCACTGAAAGCGAAGGCACCTGTCTGATTAGCAGCAGGTGCTTTTTGTTTTAATGGATACCTGCAAAGTCGACTGATGCATAAAACCTCGCAAAAATTTAGCATAATGGGTTAGAATTATCATGGAAATAAATGGACTAATAATTGAAATAACCGTTCATTATTCTCGGTAAAAAGACGCAAACACAAATCGAAATTGGAGAGTTATATGACCATTCACTTATACTTATCTTTGACTCCTGAAGCTTTGATCGCTTCGATGCTCTCACCAGAAGATTTTGGTTCGTATTATGCGCTTGGGTCGGCAAAAAAATCACGCGGTCAGGCGATTTTCTTCGAGGTCGATCCAACATACCGCAACCCGTATTTCAAGATTGATGAAGCTTTCGCGCGCTGCGTTCCTCACGAAGACGGCAGCCTTAAGGCCTCGGTTTACATTTCAGTCTATCGTGCCTTGGAACACGTTAAATTGAGCGCTCTCCAGCATCTCTTCCTTACCACTCAGGATGGTCACACACTGGATCTTGCTCCCTCAGAAGATATTCCAGATTTTACCGGTCAATTGCATCTCTACCAGGAAATTGCTCCAGTAGCCCCCCTGGTGGTAAGCCGCCTGGGACCGATCCATTTCCTTGATCAGTTGGTACGCAACCCAGTCTCTTTGGTGACCGTACCAGCGCTTGTTTTCACGGAACTCCAACTGGGAGAGCTGGCGGATGATCCTGAAATGGGCATTATGATCAACTTGCCCTACGGCAACCAGGACCATCTACGCCAATGCCTGACGGAGGTCAAAACCAAATTTGCCACGACCAAAATGGTTGACCGCTCGCACAACCCAAACGTGCAGTATCGCTCCATCAAGAACGGCTTTTATGTCGGCAATAAAAAGGAAATGTGCTACTATCCGATGCCTACAGCCGAGGAATTACGTGTTCTGAACTATAGCTGGTTCCGTTCAGCGAATATGTAAAGTTGAAATTCCTGACAGATAAAATCCGTGAACTTTTCGCGGATTTTTTATATCTGTCAATCGTGGATCACAGCCATATTTCCAAGCACACCCCAGGAAGTCAAAAACACATCGGTGGGTACTGAGTAGAAGAACCCGTTATTCATGTACGTAATGGTCGTTTCGTCGTAACCAACCAGGATCACCACATGCTCGTAAGGGGCAACTGTCACGGCATTGCCTTGCTTGTCAATATACTTCACTGGGTCACTATAGACCATGTTCCCGATCACCCAGGCAATAATGGGATCGCCTTCAGCCAATTCGCCTTTCACGTCCTCCAGTGTCATACCCCTCACCGCCTGGGCGGGCAGGCCGTATTCTCTCAATAATTCAGCAATGGGAGGAGCATGCACCCCATAGGCATCCGGTGGGATCTGCCCCCAGCCATCAGTTGTGACGTTACCCACAAAGCCCAACTCAGGGTTGTCGGAGAGGGGCAGCTCAAACTGAAAAGTCGACTCGTAGATCAGGACGCCAAAATACCCCGCCCAATCCACAGCTGCGCTTGCCTCACAGCCCAACTCGTAGGTCTGCTCATGACCACTGATCGTCGTGATCATAGCGGAAGAGGGTATGGCACTCTCTGTAACGATCAGGGTCGGTTGGGAGCTGGGCTGGACGAGAGGAGTGGGTTCGTTAGTAGGCGTGACTGAAGATGTGGGAGAAGGGCTGGGCAATTCAACTGTCGGGCTCGGTGGAGTCAAGGGAGGTGCGACTTCAGCTGGAATGCATCCCGCAAGAACCAAAATGAGGATAATGACGATCGAACTAAGAATGAGTCTACTGGTTGGAGAGCCTTGTCTGGGAGCCATGGACGGAATTATCCTTGTGTCAGAAACCTAAAGCCCTAATTTTGTGCGCTTTTGATGGATCCGGATGGACGCTTGCAGCCCTTCGCTGAGCTCTTCATCAAAAAATGGCAAATAAGACCGAACACGCTGCTCAATGCCACTGCCATCGGTATCCGACATCACTTCCTTGAGAATGTAGGCTGTCTCCGCGGGAGACCGGCGAGCCAGAGCAGCAATCGCCTTGCTCAGATTTGGCTGGATCAAAGCCTGGTCACTTTGCAAGAAAGGTCTGATCCAGCGGAAAAACTGTGGAAATTGGTCTGAGTGCGATTGCTCCACCAGCAGTGAGAGTGCGTAAAGCCCATGGTTTTGCAACCGTTCCAGAGGGCTGGCAAGCAGACTGCCAACAAACTCAGTCCAGCCCTTGGGGTCTTCAGACCGCAAAAGCTGACTGCCTTTAATAAAAACCGAGCTGACCACTGCCCGATCCATCGGCACTGATGACCACTGCCTGATGCGTTCATAAACCTCCGCGCTGGCTGTCAAGGGAACCTGGCCCAGAAGGTAAGTTGCGAGGTCGCGCGCTTCATAATGTTCATCCTGCCAAAGCTCATCCACAACAGCCAGGGTTTCCCGTGCGTCCTGGCGTGCCTTCAAGCTGAGCCCATAGGCGATTTGAGGAAGGATCTGTTCTGGCAGGTCATACATGCGCATAAAACTTACCGGTACAGCATCTTTATGCTGGCGGTGAGCATAGCGGTGGTAAAACTGCAAGGTTTCATGCAAACGCTGGCGAAATTCAGCCGGTTGTGAATAGACTTCCTTTAATCCTTCGATCTGCTTATTAAGTCGGGTCAGGTCAATGGCAGCCATAGGCAAATTATAGCGTGAATCCTGGTTCAGCAGGTTGGGGTATGGGCAATGGGGTGGACAATCTAATAAAATTGCGGAGCAAACAGGTCTCTAAAATGACACACTTAATAGTGGCAGGTGGACGCAGAGCTTCTTGTGGATGATTACAAACAAAACGGGCTGGTAGGAATGCCAGCCCGTAATGGGTCATTTTCTTTGGGTGGGAGGGATCAATAACCCTTGGCGAAGTAGACCTGTTTGTTCGTCTTCTTGCCGGTATAGAAGCAGACGCCCTCGCCCTCTGTCTGCGCATAGTTGCGCAGAGAAGCTTTGGTTTCTTCTTTGATCTTAGCTTCGTTCGCAGCGTCATCGTACCACCACACCTTGGCCCAACCCTTATTCTCAACCACATCCTTGAAGTCTTCGTAGTTGCTGACTTCGAAGATGTGTTCATCGCGGAATTTGGTAGCCTTGGCAAGCATATTCGCCTGGATCTCAGCTAACACAGCTGGCACAGCCTGTTCGAAGCCTGCCATTGGGATGAAGCGCTTCCCTTCCTTGCCGAGGATATCCCGCCGGGCAAGCGCCAGCGTGCCATTTTGAACATCCTTCGGACCCACTTCAATGCGCAGCGGAACGCCCTTCAACTCCCAATCGTTGAACTTGAAACCGGGCGTCAGCCCTTCACGCCGGTCGACAAACACGCGCAGGTTGCCTAAACCGCTTACGATCTTGTCTACGGTCTCCATGACCAGGGCTTTTTCCTCGTCCTTGCGGTAGATCGGCACGATCACCACCTGGTACGGCGCCAGGTTTGGCGGCAACACCAGCCCCTGGTCGTCGCCGTGGGTCATGATGATGGCGCCAATGAAACGTGTCGAGAGACCCCAGGATGTGGTCCAGCAGTATTGCAACTGGTTGTTCTCATCCAGGAATTTGATGTCAAATGCCTTGGCAAAGTTCTGCCCGAGGAAATGCGAAGTGCCAGCCTGCAAGGCCTTGGTGTCGCCCATCATCGCTTCGATGGAATAAGTCGCTTTTGCGCCGGCGAACTTCTCGGAATCGGATTTCTGCCCGGCCAGAACCGGCACCGCGGCTTCGTTGATGGCGAAGTCGGTATAGACGTTGAGCATGCGTTGCGTGTGTTCGGCAGCTTCCTGCTCGGTGGCATGCGCGGTGTGACCTTCCTGCCAGTAGAATTCAAGCGTGCGCAGGAAGAGTTTGGTGCGCATCTCCCAGCGAACCACGTTCGCCCACTGGTTGATTAAGACTGGCAGGTCGCGATAACTCTGGATCCACTTGGCGTACATGGTGCCAATAATCGTCTCGGAGGTCGGGCGCACTACGAGCGGTTCTTCCAGAAGCTGGCCGCCGCCATGGGTAACCACTGCCAGTTCGGGCGAAAAGCCCTCGACGTGTTCTTTTTCTTTGGTCATAAAAGACTGTGGGATCAGGAGCGGGAAGGCAGCATTGACATGACCTGTTGCTTTGAAGCGTTTGTCAAGGGCAGCCTGGATGTTTTCCCAGAGCGCCCAGCCGTAAGGTCGCACCACCATGCAGCCGCGCACAGGGGCATAATCAGCCATTTCTGCCCGGAGTACGAGTTGGTTGTACCATTCGGAGAAGTTTTCTTGCCTGCTGGGTAATTTTTTATCGTCCATAATCACTCTTTTTCCTGTTGTAATAAAGCCACGGCGCTTTTAGCATCCGCTGCAAATTGTAAAATAGCGCGGGTTGAGGCGTTGACACTTGCGCTCTGACCATTGAAGAAAGCCTCAAAGGTCTGTTTCCAACCCTCCCCGATTACGATCAAATGCCGTGCTCGAATCGCACCGATTGCGATCAGATTATAGGCTGTAGCCACTTCCGCCAGTGTGCCCACGCCCCCTGGCAGCGCAACGAAGGCGTCCGCCTGGCGGGTGAGGATGGCGATCCGGTCGCCCAGCGTCACGCTGGGGATGACCTCACGCACCCACGGGTTGGGTCCACCGGGGCGAAAAGCTTCGATCTCTTCTGATGTCACGCCGATCGTATGCCCACCAGCTTCTGAAGCTCCGCGCGATGTGGCTTCCATCGTACCACAATAGCCGCCCGTCATTACGGTATGACCAGCCTCCGCGAGTAATTTTCCAAGCTGGTAAGCGAGGTCATAGAGATCGTCACCCTCAAGGGCATTTGCAGACCCAAAAACAGCGACTTTCATGACGGATCACTTTCTTCCGACCAACTGCGGTCCCAGTTTGCGTGGATCTTGTCCAGGATCGCTTCTTCAAGGTCAATTTCTGCCACGCTGGCCAGTTGAAGCAGGTAAAGCGCCACATCCGCGAGCTCTCCGCGCAGACCCTCAGGATCTTTTGTTTCTGCGGACCATTGGAAATGCTCCAACACCTCAGACGCTTCAAGGCTGAGCGAGATCGCCAGGTTGCGAGCCGTCTGCTGCTTGGGGGAATCCGGCTCGTACCAGCCGTGATGGCGCACGAGGTCATTCATCTGCTGAGTGAGTTCTTTGAGGTCCATAACCAAAAGATTATACCCGAGAAAGCACACAGAAATCGGAATTTACCTTTTCGTGGTTATTCTGAGTTGTTCTGGATGAAAGAAAAAAGGGATTAAGGCAATTCCTCACCGCCGAAGATCAGCTCTTTCCAGATCTCCAGGCGCGTAAGGACGACAGTTTCAGGCTTCGGCGTTGGGGTGGGTGCAGGGGTGTAATCGCTTGGGGGCATGATGATAATGGGTTGATCACCCTCTGCGATTAAACGGTATTTCTCGCGTGCCCACTCTTCAAGCGCGCGATCGGACGTGGCATAGGCGATATCCTCTTCGACTACCAGCCGTGTGGCTTCCAACCCTGCAAGTTTGGTCTCCAGGATGGTTTCCATCTGGTTGAGCTGGATCATGGTGCTCATGCGGTTGTTAAAGTCCATCATGAGAATCACCAGAATCACAATCACCACCACGGTGATCAGCCGACGGTCAGTCCAATGGATGTTTTTGAGTTTCTCAACCAGTTTCTTAAACATTGCAGTCTTTGTTGCAAATATTGTACCACGCAGGTCTTTTTTGAGATCGGTCTTTTGGAGGAA
>WOZA01000056.1:0-7691 GCA_011620505.1 Anaerolineaceae bacterium | reverse complement strand
TTGTTGCAAATATTGTACCACGCAGGTCTTTTTTGAGATCGGTCTTTTGGAGGAATAAAAAGACCTCCATTGAAGGAGGTCTTTGGTGCCGAAGGAGAGATTTGAACTCTCACGAGCGCTGTGCTCACTACGCCCTGAACGTAGCGCGTCTGCCAGTTCCGCCACTCCGGCGTGAATTGATATTCTATCCGAAAGTGGCGAAATGTCAACAAATTCGATTGGTTAGGATATGGCAAAAGGGGGTAAGTGATTTTGTACGGATGGGCTTTAGTCCATCCGGTGTGTTTGAATTAAAGGACTGGTTGAGGTGGGTTTACCCCCCCCACCGAACGGAGAGGTCTTGGTCCATCAGGTTATTAGTATCAAAAAAGCGTCTGCGGTGGGAGTAAACCCCCGCCGTACAAAGTCACTCAGATCACGCCGGTGTCCACATCGCGGGTGGTATTTGACCGTTAAGTCTCCACCAAAATCTTAGGTCGGTTGCAATGGAAGCAAGCTCCCACCGTACGGATGGGCTTTAGTCCATCCGCTGTGTCTAAATTAAAGGACTGGTCGCGGTGGGAGTAAACCCCCACCGTACGATGTAAGCCTGACCGTACAAATGGGCTTTAGTCCATCTGCCTTACTGAATTATCGGACTCGTTGCGGTGGGACTAAACCCCCACCGTACGATCTGAGCCTGACTGTACAAATGGGCTTAAGTCCATCCGCTTTACTGCATTATCGGTCTCGTTGTGGTGGGAGTAACCCCCCACTGTACGATGTAAGCCTGACCGTACGGATGGGCTTTAGTCCATCCGATTTGTTGGCGATATCAAGAATTTGCGGTGGGAGCAAGACTCGGCGGGAGTGAACCTCCGCCGTACGGAAACACCTTTCTCTGGTAGGGGTTACCCCCTGTGGTGACCCTGGGCAAGCACGGGGGCTTGCCCCTACAACAGGAGACCTCACTGTTAAATTCCTCACAAGGTGCCACAGGGAGGCTTCCCGAAAGGCACGCAAGTAGTTGCATTCAGGAGACCTTGCGAGAACGTGCAAAAGAGCCGGGTTGACCAGCGGAAACCATCCTACGTAAAAATCAGTGTCCGGCCCGATCGGGGATGAAAGATGGAGACCTTCGGTCAGATTCCGTACTCGGTCTTCCCGCGCCTGCGGAAGCAGGCGGGGTACTTCGTAAGACTGGCACGATCAGTCCGTATCTGGCACGATTGGTGTAACAAGCTGCATTATGAAATCCACCTACCGAAAACTCACCCTGTTTAGCTGTGTTCTTCTTGCTGTTTCAATCCTCATTTCAGGCTGTAAAAGGGTTGTCAAGGACTACACTCCCTGGCGGGTACCCGAATCTGCTTCCACGCTCGCACAAACTCCTCAGCCCATGCCCAGTCCTGAGCCATCTACAACCCAATCTGAAACCCAAACTTCTCAAACCTCCGTTCCGCAGATCACGCTCACCCTTGCCCCCGTTGGCATCCAGCCGACACCAAACGCGCCGATGCCTCTGCCGACATTACGCACTTCCGAAAATGAGTACACGGTTCAAAGCGGTGACTCTCTGGCGCAGATTGCCCTGCTCAACCAGGTTTCGGTCAAGCAAATTCTTGAGCGTAATGACATAAAAGACCCCAACCTGATCACCCCTGGCCAAGTCCTGATCATTCCACCTGCCAGCGCCAATGAGCAAGCAACCAGTTTCAAAATCATCCCCGAATCGGAACTGGTCTACAGCCCTTCCGCCAAAGACTTCGACACCAAGTCGGTGGTCTGGCAGTTCAACGGAAAATTGAGCCGCTATGAGGAAACCCTGGAGGATGAAAGCCATCTGACCGGTGCAGAGATCGTCCAGCGGGTGGCAAATGAAAACAGCGTTAACCCGCGTCTTTTGCTGGCACTGCTCGAATATCAGAGCGGCTGGGTTCGCAGCGAAGGCAAGAGCGGCGTCCCCACCGATTATCCGCTTGGACTGATCAATCCATATTACAAGGGGCTCTATAAGCAGTTAGGCTGGGCTGCCAACGAATTGCTGCGCGGCAGCACGCTCTGGCAGCAGGGCAGCCTGGCAGTCTGGACGCTTTTAGACGGCGAGGTGATGCGCATCGATCCCACTATCAACCCCGCCACCGCCGGTGTGCAGCACTTCTTCAGCCTGGTCAAGGGCAAAGCTGAATGGAAAGTCGCGGTTTCCGAGACAGGCTTCTATGCCACCTACGAGCAGATGTTTGGTTACCCATTTGCATTTACCATCGAGCCCCTCGTGCCCGAAGGGCTGACTCAACCTGAATTTATCCTGCCGCTCGCGCCGGGCGACACCTGGCTGTTCACCTCCGGACCTCATTGGGGCTATGGAACCGGCAGTATCTGGGCTGCGCTGGACTTTGCCCCGCCTGGGCAGGAGGACGATTATGGCTGCTATGAAAGCGACGCCCCGGTTTTGGCAGTGGCGGATGGGTTGGTAGTTCGGTCTGGCGCCGCGGCTGTGGTGTTGGACCTCGACGGCGACGGCTCGGAGCAAACCGGTTGGACGGTCCATTACTTCCACATTGGCACGAAAGGGCGCATTCCCGTTGGCACGCAAGTTGCAGCAGGAGATGTAATTGGTTATGCCTCCTGTGAGGGTGGGGTGACCAGCGGTACGCACTTCCACATTGCCAGGCGCTACAACGGGGTCTGGATCGGAGCCGCCGGACGCATCCCCTTCAACCTCGGAGGTTGGATTGCCTCAAGTTATGGAACAGTCTACGATGGGACATTGACGAAAGATGGAAAGACAGTTGAAGCTTATGATGGCCGTGCCGATTTCAACGAAATCGGAAACTAAGAGCCAACGCGAAATTCGCCTCGAGCGGCTTCACCGCCGCCGACGCCGGTGCATGATCATCAGCGCCGTGGTGATGTTGGCTGCGGTTGGAGGCTTTTTGTTTTTTTCAACCAACTCTCCTGAAGCCATCCCTTTGCCTGAGTTACCCAATCTGGCAGACCCGGGCGTACTTTCTCCTGCTCCTGAAGGTCCGGCGCTTTTTGCCGGTGTAAACCTGGTGGGTGCCCAATCTCCTACCACCACACCTCAACCGACTGAATCAGAACCAATCGCAACAGTGCCTCTCGCTTTACCCCAAGAGGGTGACCTTGAACCCGAACCTGTCCAGGCGCAGCCTGAATTGCAGGCGGTTCCCACCCAGGCACAAATGATCAGCTATGCTGAGGACGCCCCAATGCTCTACTATGCTCAAAGCGGCGACAGCCTCGGCGTGTTGGCGGTTCGTTTCGGGGTCGAAGTGCAGGATATTACCTCGCGTGATCCATTGCCTTCGGATGGGTTCATCCCCGAAGGGCAACTGCTGCTGATCCCTAACCGCCTCGACGAAACCACCTCTCCCCTCAAACTAATTCCGGACAGTGAAGTGGTCGACAGCCCTTCGTCGGTCGGTTTTGATGTGGCTGAGTTCGTCCAAGAAGCAGGCGGATATCTCGCCAGCTACCAGGAATCGGTTTACAGTTTTGGGTTCATGAATGGGGCTGATATCATTGAGAAGGTCGCCCGTGAGTTTTCCATTCATCCGCGCCTGCTTCTCGCTCTGCTTGAGTACCAGAGTGGTTGGGTTTATGGTGGGCCTCAAACCAATCAACAAAAAACTTACCCTCTCGGGATTCTTAATCAGGATAGCATTGGTCTCTATAAACAACTTGAGGCTGCCGCTGGGATCATTGAAACCGGTTATTATGGCTGGCGCGAAGGCACAATGGTTGTGTTGGAATTCCCCGATGAAAGCGAGGTGCGCCTTTCAGCGCAGCTCAATTGCGGTACCGTGGGTTTGATGCACTTCTTCTCCAAGCAGGTTAACTTTCCCGAATGGGCAGATGCCTTGTATGGCGAAAAAGGCTTTGCCTGGACTTACCAGAACATGTTTGGCGACCCCTGGCTGCGCGCGCTGGAATTTGAACCATTGTTCACGCCAGACGTCCTCCAGCCAGAACTCCAACTTCCATTTTCACAAGGCACCACTTGGGCAATGACCGTCGGACCGCACGCTGCCTGGGGCGCGGCTGATGTTCGCGCGGCTCTGGATTTCGCCCCGCCTTCTGCTGAGACAGGCTGCCACACCAACTGGTCGTGGGTGACCGCTTCCGGTCCAGGGCTCGTTGTGCGCTCAGGAAATGGTGCAGTGGTTGTAGACATGGACGGCGATGGCTTTGAGCAGACTGGTTGGAACATCATTTACTTGCACGTTGCCACCAATCAGCGCGTGCCAGCTGGCACCTGGGTTGAAACCGGAGATCATATCGGCCATCCCTCCTGCGAGGGAGGTGTTTCCACCGGAACCCATCTGCACATCGTCCGTAAGTACAACGGTGAGTGGGTGCCTGCGGATGGTCCGCTCGGCTTTGTGATGAGCGGCTGGAGGGCAAAATCCGGTTCGGCATATTTGAGCGGATGGCTGGTGAGGGGTGACCAGGTCGTGAAAGCCAGCGTGGTCGGGGCTAGCAGCTCGCACATTTCTCTGGATTAATGATCCCATTTTCCGTTTGTGGTATAGTAACAAACGGACATTCACCGGTTGTAGACTCATGAAGACCTGTAAAACTTCTCTATTCAGATGGCTGAATCTTTTCGGCATTTTGTTGATCATCGCCAGCTGTGCTCCGCGCCAGCGACCAACTTACATTATTTCTGAGGTAGCTCCCACTGACACTCCCATTGAGGCAACTGCTACTCCATTCGAGACGCGCCCGGTCTATCCGCCTGGAACACTGGTGGATTATGTTGCCCAGAGTGGCGATAATCTGGATTTGCTTTCGCTCCGCTTCGGTACCACCCCCTCCGAAATACTTTTCTCCAATCCTGAAATCCCGAAGGACATCACTACGTTACCCCCGGGATATCCGATGAAAATGCCCATTTACTATATTCCTTTTTGGGGACCCAGTTACCAGATCATTCCTGATGCTGCTTTCGTTTATGGTCCGGATTTGCTGGATTTTGACCTGAGCGTCTTCCTGGACTCGACCCAGGGTTGGTTTAAGAACTACGGCGCGTTTATCCAGGAAAAGTATCGCAATTCAGCAGGGATTATCAAATACTATGCTGAAAATTACAGCCTGAATCCAAAACTACTCCTGGCGCTGGTGGAATACCAGACGGGAGCACTCAGCAATCCACAGCGGGATCCAACGCAGGAAGCCACTTTTCTGGGTTTTGAGAATTACCACCGCAGCGTTGAACTGCAAATCTCCTATGCGGCTGATCTGCTGAATGACGGCTTTTACCGCTATTTCAACGGTGAGTTGACCTCGTTGGCACTGGAAGAAGGCATTATCGAAAACATCGACCCCTGGCAAAATTCCGCCACGGTAGCACTGCAGTACTATTTCTCACAGGTTTACCATGGAGAGGCATACAAGAAGGCTATCGGTCCGGACGGTTTCGCGAAAACCTTTAAAGACTTGTTTGGAGACCCCTGGCAGCGTAATCTGACCGTTTTACCCGGATCGCTCAGCCAACCGCAGTTTATCCTGCCCTTCCAAAACGGGACAACCTGGGCCTACACTGGCGGTCCGCACACCGGTTGGGGTTCCCGTAAACCCTGGGCAGCGATCGATTTTGCTCCGCCCAGCCAGACACAAGGCTGTGTTGAGACAGAGCAGTATGCTTTGGCAGTCGCTGATGGCGTGGTGGCGCGGACTGATAGCGGCACAGTGATGCTGGATCTGGATGGCGATGGTGATGAACGCACAGGCTGGGTGATCCTTTACCTGCATATTGCTGAAGAGGGTCGGGTGAAAGTCGGTGACCGCCTGAAGCAGGGCGACAAGGTTGGCAGACCTTCTTGTGAAGGCGGCAGCGCCACCGGCACGCATGTTCACCTGGCGCGCAAGTATAACGGCCAGTGGATTCCGGCTGCATGGAGCGTGTTGCCCTTCAACCTCGAGGGCTGGACACCCGTGGAGGGTCTTGCGGCATATCAGGGCGAATTGGTCAGGGGGACGCAAAGAGTGCGTGCCAGCACGCTCTCTGACTCTGCCAGCATGATCTCAGCCGATTAAACTAAATCAAAATTGAAGACACTAAAAAGATGGTGGGTTTTCAAAATACTGCCTCAGTAATGCACTAAGATCCGCATCACTGTGATTGCGAATTGCGGTGAAGAAATCCTTACCGGAAGCAATTTTGTAGGTATTGTCGACCACATATTGCTTAATAGCCCCAAAAAAGGCTTCATCCCCCACCAACTCCCGCAGACTCTGCAGGAATTTTGCTCCATTGAGGTAAACCGCGTCGCGATAGGCAGTGTATCCTCCAGGGATGCTCGTGCTCGAGTCGACCCAGCCGCTCGGTTTAAACCCATCCACCCGATTTTGCCACCACCAACCTAGATGCTCAGGATGAAAACGTTCAAAGTACAACGCTTCGCTATAGGTCGCGAAAGCTTCATCCAGCCAGGGCTCCCTGGCGGGGTCATTCCCAACCATGCTGTAAAGCCACTGATGTGAAATTTCGTGGGGGAGGAGGATAGTGAGATTGTTGAGCGGCGCGTCGCGGTAGAAGTCGATGACCCCTTTACTGATCAGCAGCATGCCGTCTGTTTCCATGTTGTGCAGGAAATCGGCTGCCACCAGGCTGAGAGTCTGGCGCGGATAGGGGTAAAAAAGCTCCGCGAATAGGTCGAGCGCGTTTTTAGCGACCTCAATGATTGCCTGCCCAGCCTCAGGGTGTTGTGGGAAAACATACGTGCGAATGGTAACCCCCTGGTGTTGAACTTCCTGCGTCACAAAGCGATCACTGACGGAAAGTGAAAATGATCTCGCGAGGGGCAGCTGGTATTCAATATAGCCAGGCTGCTCTTTCCCCGCACTGCTCGCGGCTATCGTCAGGTTCTGGGCCGCGCCTGTCAGGCGCAACTGCAGGTCGAAATCCGCGGAATCCGCTGCAATGTACTCCCCTACGATCGTGTTGGTTGCATCCACCACTCTTTCGTTGACCTGCCAGCCGGTAGTAGGGTCAAATGGAGGGATGATCGGGAACCAATCCACCAGGTTGGTCTGCATGTCCGACCAGCCAAAAACGCCCTGCCGGTTCGGGAGGATAAGCGTGAAGATGATCTGGATTTGGGTGGAAGCTCCGGGCTCCAAGGCAGGTTCAAGACTTAACATGGTCTGGATGCCGTTCTCGCGCGCTTGCCCGACCAAATCTCCGCTGATATTCCCTTGCGAATACGCTCCGGCAAAGTAGCGGGGCGGTACGAGCAGTAGCAATTCATTCATTGCCTGGTCAGTGCGGTTGAAATACTTGATATGCTGCACGACGCTGACTGTGTGCTGCGCGTAGTCAAAAGTCACATCCAGATCGTACACGGTACGGTTTTCGGGAGCGGCGGGAGGCTCGGGTTCAGGTGTGCCAATTGGCTCTGTCTCGAGGGTGGAATTTGGGATGGCTTCAGATGTCCTTGTGATCTGCGCAACCGGCGTGGGGAGTTCTGCGGGGGGCGCCGCGCGCTGACCGCAGGCTGAAAGCAGCAAGCTCAAAGCGATAATGAGGGCTAACAGATGTTGACGCATACGGACGATTCCCAATGGCAGTATACCAGTTTTTAAACCAAGGGCTGGTCAGACCGACCAGCCCTTTGTAATCAAAGTGTCTTATAGCCCAAAACCGTGCGGGTTGACAGGACTGCCATCGTAGCGCAGCTCAAAGT
>WOZA01000155.1 GCA_011620505.1 Anaerolineaceae bacterium | reverse complement strand
GTTTCCGGGGTGCTTTCCTGGTAGGCATCCAGTTCCTCTTTCATCTTTGCGTCCAGCTCAGCAAGCTGTTTGTTGTATTCTTCAATCATCAGTTCCGATTCTTCCAGGTTGGACTTGGCAGTCGAGGTCAACCGGCGTTTAGTGAGCGAACTGTTGACGCTCTTCTTACGCCCGGAGAAGAGGCTTATGACCGTGGAGAGACCCGTGCCAGCTTCTTCCACGCGTCGCTGGTTGAGTATCATCTTGTCTTTATCAAGCTCGATCTCTTCTTTCATTTTCTTAGCTTCGAGTGACTTGCGCAGTTTTTTGTATTTTTCCTCAATTTTCTTTACCGCCTCAGACTGCCCTCCCTGGCTGGCTTGGGTGCAACGGGCTTCAAACTCTTCGCGGCTCTCGCCGGGTTT
This sequence comes from Anaerolineaceae bacterium, assembly GCA_011620505.1. Lineage (GTDB taxonomy): Bacteria > Chloroflexota > Anaerolineae > Anaerolineales > Anaerolineaceae > Mesolinea. Next base: position 4,256 of record WOZA01000155.1, on the reverse strand, counting down.
GGAAGTGAGCTTTAGCTTGTCATTAGTGTAGAGCGTCAGGCTGTTATCGCGATAGAGCCATTCCTGGAAGTCCTTGGAGAGGCTGGCGATGTTCTTTTCGTCGTCAAATGGGTAACGTAAATCACCAAAGGTGGCGTTAGGGAGGGGACGGGATTCGGTTGCCTGCATGTCGATCGGATCGTGTTGATAATCGCGCCAGCGCACCAAACCGCGCCCTTCGATGCCGGGAAGATTGATGGAGATTTTCTTTTCCAGATCCACTCCATAAGTACGGTTAGCAAAGTAAACCTTTGCCTGACCTACCAATACGGGTTCATAGTGGTAGCGAGGTTCCGCGCTGGAAGGAATGCCACGTTCTGCAGCCAGCTTAAGTGCCTCACTGAGACTGACCTTGACCGGCAGGTAAACCACGCTGACATTGGAGGAGAGGGACGGTTCATTCGGACTGCCGGGAAGGTTCTGGCTTGTACCTCCGCGGACTTCTTCCACGCTGATCGGTGCGCTGCCAGCAGCCGCACTGGAGATCTGCAGCACGTCTGCCCCAACCAGGCGGTTGAGCTCAGAGATCTTCGTGCGCATGATAGGACCGGGAAGGTAATTCATCGCCCAGCGGGTCGTGAAAATTTCGGGGGCTTTGGCGTGCACATTGTGCAGTAAGAAAACGCGCTTGCCGAGGGCGGAGATGGTAGTGTCGAAGTATCCGCGATCAAAGGAGCCTGTCGCAGTCGCCAGACCATCCAGCAGGCGTTGTTTGTCCTGGTCAGTTTGGAGTTTGCCAATGATCCATGTGCCGGTGTTGGATAGCGCTTTGTAATCCAGATCGATAGGGTTTTGAGTCGCAAGCACCAAGCCGACTCCGAAGGCGCGCGCTTGTTTAAGAAGTCGCAGGATGATCGGTTTGCTGGGTGGATTTGCAACTGGCGGCAGATAGCCAACGATCTCATCAAAATACACCAGGGCGCGCAGGCTGCTGGTACCGGATTGCGTCCGCATCCAGGTCTCGACCGCAGAATAGAGCAGGGTGATGAAGAACATACGTTCCTGGTCCGCCAGGTGAGCAAGATAAAAGATGCTATGGCGCGGTTTGCCATCGGGTGAGTAGAGGAAGGCGCCGATGTCGAGCGGCTGCCCTTGCAGCCAATCCTCGAAAGAAGGCGCGGCGATGAAATTGTTAAGTGCCATGGCCAGTTCAAAGCGGTCTTTTTCAGGGTAGAACTTGGAGATCGGGAAGACTCCCAGTTTTTCAAAAGGTGGGGTCTGCACTTGCATGATCAGCGATTCAAGGTCAAGATCCTGACCCTGGCTCCAGGCGTTCTCGAAAATGTTGGAAAGCAAAATATGTTCGCGTGAGCGCACGGGGTCGATATCTTGATAACCGACAAGTTCGAGCAAGGCAGTGGCAGTGCTGCTGATGTTCTCTCGCAGGGTTTCTTTATTCTCCGCCCAGGGTATGGAGGGGGCTTTTAGGGAGGAGAGAATGCTTACTGAGAAGCCGGAATCAGAACCTGGGGTGTAAATGGCATAATCCACGTTGTCAGCCAGTTTCTGCATGCGCGCCTGGTCGATGCCTGAACGCTCAAGACCTTTTTGCCAACTATCAGCCGCTTCAGCAGCGGCTTGCTCCGGGGTTTTGCCTTCACGCCTGGCGATGTCTTCATCCACCCAAGGCGCAAAATCAGATGGCAGCAGGTTGGGGAAGTGCAGCAGGTGATTGGTGAGATCGCCTTTGGGGTCAATCAGGATGGCAGGGATGCCCTGCAACGCGGCTTCTTCGAGCAGGATAATGCCCATACCCGTTTTGCCAGACCCGGTCATACCGGTTATGACCGCATGAGTGGTGAGATCGCTGGGGTCATAGAAGATGAGTTTGTCGGGGATGGCCACCTTGTTGGCGAGGTCGTAAGCTTGACCGAGATAAAATTCTGAGGAATTGAGTTCCATAATGCCTCTCCTTAACTATCAATTCAGTATGATTTGATTATAAATCAACGTTATGCGGTTTTAGGATCGGGATATGAACCCTGCTTGTGCTCCTGCAAGAAAGGGATCAGTCTTTATTAGCCAGGTACGACTTAAATTTAAGCTTGAGATCATGTGGATCAAGGGTGAATTGGTTAAAAGTTTGCAAAACAGGTCGTTTTCTTATTAGGAATCAAATTTGAATCAAGTTCTCTTTTCCAGAGGGTAAGAAAAAGCTAACAGGTCTCTAAAAATTGGACACAGGATTATTGACATCTGGCAATATTAACTCAAACATTGCATTTAAGTTATAATATCGAAATTGGAGTCGGAGATCTCCAAACTCGGGCGAAATGCTACTATCCGAAACAAAAACCACCTCATAAAAAAAGTGATTAATCGTATTAGGATATGCAGCAATCGCTACAACTATATATAAGGAGAAGAAATGAAACAATCAAAACTTCTGTTTACCCTCGCAAGTGTTCTTATCGTTGCGAGCATGGTTCTGGGAGCGTGTGCAACATCAACCCAGGAACCTGTAGTAACTGAGCCTCCTGCGGCTGGTAATGAACTGGCCGTGGGCATCGTGCTCCCCACCAAGGATGAGCCCCGCTGGATTCAAGATGAAACCCGCTTCAAGGAAGCACTGTCCCAGCAAGGTTATGCCGTGGAAATTCTGTTCAGTCAGGGTGATCCCGCTAAAGAGAAGCAAAACGTTGAGACCCTAATCTCCAAGGGCATCAAAGTTTTGATTATCTGCCCCCATGACGGTACTGCTGCTGCTGCGGCTGCTGAAGCTGCGCGTGATGCCGGTGTGAAAGTGGTCTCTTATGATCGCCTGATTCTTGACACCGACGCTGTCGATTACTATGTGACTTTTGACTCTGTCGCGGTTGGCGCAGCCCAGGCTCAATACCTGGTGGACAATGCTGCTGGATCTGGTTTGCCACTGTATCTTTACGCCGGCGCCTCCTCCGACAACAATGCCTTCCTCTTCTTCGAAGGCGCATGGAACGTTTTGCAGCCCAAGATTGCCGATGGCACCTTTGTGATCAAGAACTCCTCTGAAGCTGTTGCTCTGCAAGACAAAGCCACTCTAACCCGTGACGAAATGGGCAGGATCCTTGGTCAAATCACTACCAACTGGGATTTCAATGTGGCGAAGAACCTGGCAGAAGCCAACCTGACGGCTGTAACCGCTGCGGATAAGGGCGAAGTCTTCATCCTTGCTCCGAACGATGGAACTGCCCGTGCTATCGCAGACGCTTTCGCTGCTGATACCGATGTGACCAAGTACTATATCACCGGTCAGGATGCAGAAAAAGCCTCTGTTCAGTACATCATCGATGGCAAACAGTCCATGACCGTGCTGAAGGATGTTCGCACCCTGGTTGCTGATGCTATTGCTGCAGCAGTTGCTTTCCTCGATGGGAAGACACCTGAGCAGACTCACACCTATAACAACAACGTCATTGATGTACCCGCCAAGCCATCCGCTGTGGTCACCGTCACCAAGGACAATGTAAAAGCCGCCATCATCGACTCCGGATACTATCCGGCCAGCGATTTCACAGGCTTAGAGTAATATCGTTTAATCTTTTGAGCAGTGACTGGGTTATACCAGTCACTGCTCCTATCCAGTGTGTTTTGCAGGAGATGTCAATGGAGACGCCCATTCTTGAAATGAAATCCATTACCAAGGAATTCCCTGGAGTGAAGGCGCTAGATAATGTAACCTTTAGCGTGCGCAGGGGCGAGATTCACTGCCTTGTTGGGGAAAATGGTGCTGGAAAATCTACCTTGATGAAAGTGCTCAGTGGGGTACACCCTTATGGCACTTATTCCGGTGAAATTTTTGTTGAAGGGGAATTGCAAAAATTTAACGGAATTCGCGATAGCGAACGCGCGGGTATTGCGATTATCTACCAGGAATTGGCATTAATCCCGGAACTATCCGTGTATGAAAATATTTTTCTTGGAAATGAAGTTACCAATGGTGTTGTGATCGATTCAAACGAGTCGATTTCCCAGGCTATTGATATTTTGAAAAAGGTCGGTTTGGATGTAAATCCGCTGACAAAAATTAAAAACCTTGGGGTTGGTAAACAACAACTGGTTGAAATTGCCAAAGCTTTGAAAAAAGAAGTAAAGATCCTCATCCTGGATGAACCCACAGCGGCGCTGAATGAAACTGACAGCGATAACCTCCTTCAATTGATTCGGGGTCTTAAAGAACAGGGCGTGACCTGCATTCTTATCTCGCATAAATTGCGTGAGGTTATGGAAATTGCCGA
>WOZA01000079.1 GCA_011620505.1 Anaerolineaceae bacterium | reverse complement strand
TGCTCTGGGAGCACTTCCTTTCTGATAAAACCAACTCCCCCACCGCAAAAGCGCTTCAAAGTCTGTTTGCGCAGCAGAGCGGCAATGCAAAATCAGCCACAGCCTTATTGGGGGAAGCAGTGGAGATGCTCGATGAGATGGAAGTCCGCCAGAAGGTTCAAGCCTTTGATATTGCCAGGCATTTCAATTGGATCTGGCATGCGCTCGCGGTAGCCAAAGCAGCTTGGGAGCAAACAAACTGGAAGGTTGCGGACCGCTTGCTTGACGCCGCGCTTTCTGTTGCCAAGATCAATCCTATCGCCAACAAACTGCTGGCAGAATACCTGGTAGATAAAATCCGGCAGACCAACAACGCTCACTTTCTGCACATTCTTGGTCATGCCCCATCAGCTCACGACCCACAACATGCTGATTACGATTTGATTGAAGAACAGATCTCAATCGCAGGGCGTGCCATCGCCCCCTCTGCACTTCTTCCAACCCTGAAAATCAACCAGGCGCTCAAGAATGGGCACTGGTCAGACGAAAACGATTTACATAAGCTGGTAACCAACGGCAAACAAGCAGCCCAGGTTCTTTCCGTCTTGGTGGATGAGACTGCCATTGCGGAGATCCTTTCAGGTTTCGGCAAGGACCCGGATGTCAACTTCCAGCAGGCAATCCAAAGCCTCCATTTGGAGCCTGCTATATCCGCCAAAATCGCTGCGAAACTGCTTGAATCCCAGCCTGAAAACCCTGTGCTGCATGCTCTGCAGGCAATTGCCACCCGGAACCAACCGCTCTTGGCAGCCGAATCGCTTGAACATGCCCTGGCTATTTGGCCTGATGAACCCGATTGGCACGCCATGGCAGCCATGATGTACCAGGATGCCGGGCAATACCCCCAGGCTGCCAAACACCTGGAAGAAGCCATCCGCATCGCCCCCAAAGATGCCCAATACTGGCAGATGCTTGGGGATGTGAAACTGCTGGAGAAGGATTATCACGCTGCCAAGGACTACTTTGGTAAAGCAACGGATCTCTTCCCATCCAACCCAGAGGCACTCCACTCGCTCGCGATCATCAACCAACAGCTCGGTGAGCACCAGATCGCCATTCAGTGCCTGCGAAAAGCCAGCCAACTCGACCCCGGAAATATCCTCTACGAAGAAGGCATCGCACAGTCGCTGCTTGCCAGGCAGGAACTGCCTGAGGCTATGCGGCAGGCTGACACCATCCTGAAAATCGATCCCAAGAATGAAACCGCCTGGCAGGTGAAGGTTAAGGCACTGCTAAAAAGCAACAAACCAGAAGAAGCCCGGCAGGCGATCCATTTTGCCCTGGCAGTCGTGGAAAACCCTGTACCCTTTGAATTGCAGAAAATTGATCTTGACCATAGCCGCAATGCTCAGCAGGCAGTGCTGGCATTACAAAAACTGGCAGAAAAGTATCCCGAGAACGTGGCTGTCCTGAACAATCTCGCCCAGAAACAAATCCAAATTGGCGAAATCGAGAAAGCGGAGCAGACTTTGCAGCGCAGCCTGGTCCTGGACCAGAGCAATCCGGAAACACTGGTTGCCCTTGGCACGGTGGACCGCCTGCGCGGAAACCTGGACCAGGCGCTGGCGCATCTTGCGCAAGCCATTGAGCTGCAGCCTGGATTGGTGGAAGCCTATCTCGAGATGGGGCTCACCTACCAGGATCGGCGCGAAATCAGCAACGCCATACAGACCTATCATAAAGCGATTGCCATGGTCAGCAACGATCCACGGCCCTACCTGCAGGCAGCAGCCGCTTACAAGGAAAGCCGCGATTACCACAATGCGGAGTTCATGCTGCGCCAGGCATCCCAGCTTTCGCCCTCAGACCAGAACATCCGCCGGCAGCTGGCCGCGGTGGTCGCACTCAATATCGTCAATAACCTCCAGGAGACTCCCAAAAGATGAGACCTTATAACGCCCGAAAAAGTGACGAAGTGCTGGTTGTCAGGCGCGGAAAGTTCCTGACACTGCTTCAGACCGCACTGAGCAACCGCGAATTCCAGTTTGCCCGCCAGGCATCTTTAATCTGGTTGGCAAGTTACCCAGGTGATCTTCTGATCAGCTTCATCTATGCTTCAGTGCTGGCAGAACTTGGCGATACCGAAATGGCGGTCAAGAACCTGGGCAAGCTCCTGGCCTATGATCCCGAGTTCGTGGAAGCTGCCAGCCTGCTGGACCGTCTCACTGGGGAAAGCGATCGCGACATCCACGCCAACCAGATGTATTTGCAGCGTGGAACTACCAGCGCGAAATCACCAACTGCCTGGCTTGACGGCTTGATTGCCGCCCGCAATGCCTGGGAAAGTGGCGATTTGACCGGCGCGGAAAAGGCAATCCTCGAATCCCTTGCGCATAACCCTCGTTCACCGTTACCCGCGGCTTTCCACATGCAGATCATTCACAAAACCGGCAACACCACCCTGCTCGAAACTCTCGCGGGTATTTATGGCAACCGTTGGCCTGATTGCATCCAGATCAAGGTTCTCTCCGCGATTGCTGACATTCAGCAGGGTAACGATTCTGCGGGTGTGGAAAAAATGCACTGGTGCGCCGCCCATGACGTGAGCGGCCAGGTTATCAACCGTCTGCTGGGTCCTAATCATAATTACAAGCCCCTTTGGCCAGAAGATTTAAAAGTTTATCTCGATCTGCCTGTGCCAGCTTCCGTTGCAGCCGATTTGGGATGGAATGTGCTCGCAAATTCGGATTTTGTTGCCCCCGAACCTGCCGGCAAGCAAACAACACCGCAAACCGCTGAGGAGATCATCGATGACGACCCCACCTTGGCCCTTCACCTGCCAGATTACCTCGTGGAAGAATTGGCTGAATCCGGAGATGGGGATTATACGGAAGTCCCCACCAGTTCCTTCTTCCTGCAGGATATCGCCACACCCCCCCTGCCGGCTGGTCACACCAACGAAGTTCCAGCCGCTCATTCTCCTAATGTAGTGAAGTCGGCACCGATTTCCCCGGAGTCGGAGGCGACTGTTGCGGCAATCACAGAAATCCAAACAGAATTTGAAAAGGTAGCCCGGAAAATCAATAAAACCGAGTTGCTGAACACTGACGGTCGTTTCCCGAGTTATGTGATCCTGACGTCACGCGGAGATCTGGAGAAAAAATACGGCGCGAATACCGCTGATGTTGTGATCGAAGCGATGCGAAAGCTGTGCCTCAACATCGTCGACCTTCCAGGCTGGAATAGCCTCGTTTACATCCCGGACGATGAGACCAGTGCGCGCGAGCAGGGTCTGGACCCCATTCAGGCAAGCGACGCATGGAAGATCAAGCTTGCTCTCACCGACCTGGATGCCAAACTTGCCTCCCGCGGGGAGATGATTGGCGCGCTGTTGATTATCGGTGGGCATGACATCGTGCCCTTCCACATCTTGCCGAACCCCACTGACGATACCGACCTGAACGTCCCCTCGGACAATCCCTACGCCACCCTCGATGAGAATTACTTCATCCAGCAGTGGCCTGTAGGGCGTATTCCGGATGAAGCTGGCAACGATGCCGGGTACCTACTTGAGCAGATCCGCTTTCTGACCAAAGAGTACGAGCTGAAAGTCAAGTCCAAAAAGAGTGTTTCAACCAATATCCTGGCAAATCTCTTAAGGAGTCTGGCTCAGCAATTCCAGACCTTCAACGCCCGATTTCAGAAGCCCGACAATATCGGCTGTACCGCCGAAGTGTGGAAGCCAGCCTCAGCGGAGGTTTTCGCGGTGATTGACCGTTCGGATCGCCTGAAGACCTCGCCCCCAACCACCAACAGTAACCTGCTCAACGGTCAAATCCCTGACCCCAAATTTGCTTATTTCAACCTTCATGGGCTCAAGGACGCCCCCGAATGGTATGGTCAGCGCGACCTTGCCAAACCTTCAGCCGATCCGGAATATCCGGTCGCGATGGAGCCCACCAACTTCAGCCCCAAGACCTCCTCCCCGGAGATCGTGATGAGTGAGGCATGTTACGGTGCCAATATTCTTGATAAGAAGGTCAATGAAGCCATTTCACTCAACTTTCTCGCCTGCGGCACCCGCGCCTTCGTCGGGTCAACCTGTATCGCGTACGGCTCCGTGAGCAAAAACCTGGTGGCGGCAGACTTACTCGCCTATCACTTCTGGACTCACGTCAAATCGGAAGTGGCTGTTGGCTACGCCCTGATGCGCGCCAAACTCGCCCTGGCGAAAAAGATGACCGAGGAGCAAGGTTACCTGGATGGTGAAGACCAGAAAACCATCCTCTCGTTCGTGCTCTACGGCGATCCGTTGGCTTCCAGCGCCAGCATTAAGGAAGTAACCAAACCCGCCATTCGTCCAACCACCACGCCCGAACTCAAGACCATCAGTGATTCACGCGAAGAGATGATCGTCGCAGCCAACGAGATGCCGGCTGAGATCCTGGAAAAGGTCAGGAAGGTTATCAGCAGTTACCTGCCAGGTCTGGATGACGCCACCGTCTCCCTCAACCCGCAACTGACCAACTTCACGCTCGACCCTGCCATGGTTCAGGCGCATCGCCAGAAATTCGATTATGTCAGCCAGAGCCAGCGCTACGTGGTCACGTTGAAAAAGAGCTACGAATACCGCCAGCACAACCATAACCACTTTGCCCGGCTAACCTTCAATCAAAAGGGCGAGATGTTGAAGCTGAGCACATCAAGATAGACCC
>WOZA01000124.1 GCA_011620505.1 Anaerolineaceae bacterium | reverse complement strand
TTAGAAATCTCTCTGATGATATAATCCAGCAAGGAGTATGCCATGAACAAGAGAACGAAATTAATAACTTCTGCAGTCCTTTTTCTATTGATAACCACATTGGCGCTTGCTGCCCTAAACACAAGCGATATCGCCAACGCACAAACGCCTTATAACACCCCAACAGCCGATGCTGCCGGCAGGATCATCTATGTTGTCCAACCGGGCGAATTTTGTTCTCAGATCCAGGAGCGCACCGGGGTGCCTATCTCGGAAATCATCCGCCTGAATGGGCTTACCGAAGCTTGCGAAGTATTTGGCGGTGATGAGATCGTCATCGGTATGGTTGAAGTGACACCTTTACCTGCTACACCCACTGCGACAATCCCACCTGGACAAATCACACCTACCTTGACACCCATGCCTGGTCTGGCAGAGATTTGCGTGGTTCTATTCCATGACATGGATGGAAATGGCATGCGCACAGAGGGTGAAGATTTCCTTTATGGCGGTGAAGTGAGCATCAACGACCGGTTGGGGAATGTATCGCTTACCGGAACGACCGTGGCTGGCAGTCCGGATATCGTCGATCCTTATTGTTTTACTGATTTACCGGTTGGAACGTACAACATCTCAATCGCTATCCCGGACGATTTCAACCCCACCACAGTTACCAACTACCCCCTGGAAGTTCGAGCTGGCGAATCTGCCACGATCGATTTTGGCGCTCAGCTGGCAAGCCAGCCTGGCGTAGAGGTGGTCAGCGACACCGTCAGACGTGTTCCAATTTTGGGGATCGTAGGTCTGATCATTTTGCTGGCTGGAGTTGGTTTGGGCGTGTACATGTGGCGCTCAAACAAGACTGAATAGATACCTGGAATTATCACTTTGAAGTAAACAAAAGGCAGAAATTCGTTCTGCCTTTTTGTGTAATCAATAGATCTGGAAATCTAATAGGTAAGAGATACCAGTAACTACATTAACGACCTCTGATTCTCTGTTCCAACCAGACATCCGCTTCGTTGTGGTAGCCGGCTTGCTCCCAGAAACCGGGCTGGTCAGTGGCGATGAATTCCAAACCGCGCAGCCACTTGGCACCCTTCCAAAAATAAACATCCTTCAGATCTTTTCTCCCGGGTATCGCTCCACAGATTCCGCGCAGTGGGGCTCCATGCTCCGGAGTAATCGGTTCGCCTTCATAATGAGTCGCCAGGAGGAAGTTGTCCGCCTCCAACACTGCCAGGGGAAGGTTGGCAGTAAAGCCAAATTCTGCATGCTGGATTACAAAATGAGCTTTATCCGTCGGTACAACCAAATCCAATTCACGCAGCGTTTTCATGCTCACGCCTTCCCATGCAGTATCCAACTTGCTCCACTTGGTTACGCAGTGGATATCCATGGTCAGCTTGGTGCGCGGCAGGGCACTGAATTCTTCCCAGGAAAGTTCCAATGGTTTCTCCACCTCACCCCAAACGCGGAACTTCCAAATTTCCAGATCAGGCGCTGGAACAGGACCCATGTGTAATACCGGGAAGCGAGCTGTCAGGTATTGCCCGGGTGGCAATCTTTTTTTGGTTTCATCTTTTAGTTTGCTAAACATTTTGCCTCCTATAGGCTCAAAACATTCCCAGGTTTAAGCACAAACACCTGCGTTTCGGTTTCCGCTTCTACACGCTCTTTCCAGGCGATCGGATCCTGAGCGATCAGTTCCCAGGTGTTGTAATGGACTGGCACCACGCGCTTTGGTCGAAGCAGTTTGACAGCCCGAAGGGCATCGTCTGGACCCATGGTGTAGTTATCCCCAATTGGGATGACCGCCAGGTCCAACCCCTCATCACCAATCAAAGCCATGTCTCCGAACAAGCCTGTGTCGCCAGCGATGTAGATCTTTTTGCCATCCGGAGTGGTCAACAAAAAGCCGGCTGGATTACCGCCATCACTGCCATCAGGCAGTGCTGAACCGTGAATAGCCAGGGTCATTTTAAGATAACCGAAGGGATACTTGTAGCCTCCGCCGATTTGCTGGGCATGGACCTGGAGACCTTTATTGCGCAGCCAGGTGCAGATTTCGGAATTGCTGATGCATAAGGCGCCTGTTCTCTTTGCAATAGAAGGTGCGTCTGCAATATGGTCGCCATGACCATGAGTAATTAGGATGAAATCAGCATCCATCTTGTCGGCTGTGGTGCTCGCGGCGGGATTACCGGTGAAAAAAGGATCGATAAGAATTTTAATTTTTCCCACTTGTAAACCGTGGGTGGCGTGTCCATACCAGGTGTAAATTGTTTCCAATGCTTCCTCCTGCTTCAATTATAGTAGTTTTGGAGGAGTACAAGGTGTGCTGTGAATGATTAATCCGCAAATGCGAGGAGAAGTCACAACTATTTAAGGTTCTCTGTCATCTTGAGCGAAGCGACGTGGCAATCTCGCTTATAGACAGAAGCCGGATTGAACCCTGGAGAAAAGACTTCCAGGGAAAGAGTTCAATCTCGGCCTTGAAGAAGCTGAATTCGACTGCAGAATCCGGCTTAAGAATTCATTCAAAGTGAAATGTGGAGTGTCACAAAATCTCTAATTTTGCCAGCGAGGCTATAAGGGCTTTGAGACCGTGACCTTCAAAATACACTTCCACTGTTTCGTCGCCTTGTTCGATCTTGCTGGTTTTGACTACACCACGACCATAAGTTGGATGGCGAACCTGCATGCCACTCTTGTACCGGGTTTGTGCAGGCTTATCCAGCGGTACTGGCGTATTGCGCAACCATGAAGGTGTTTCCCAGCGGGAAGTTTCCCGCTCCCAGCCATTATTGTTGGTGCGCGGTTGGGCATAGATGTCTTGTTTCAACAGGTTGGCAGGCACGTCTTTCAGGAAGCGAGAGGCGATGGTATCTTCGTAGGTGCCATAAGGGCTGCGGCGCCTGAGCGCACGGGTGAGGGTCAGTTTCTTGCGGGCACGAGTGATGCCAACATATAGCAAACGGCGCTCCTCCGCCAGAGCCTCTTCATCATCGCGTGAGCGGCTGTGAGGCAACAACATCTCATCCAAGCCGACGATGTAGACCCGTTCAAATTCCAGACCCTTGGCGGCGTGCAGAGTAAGCATAGTGGGAGCATCCAATTCTTCCGGTAGGGTGTCTTGATCTGCTACCAACGCCATCGCTTCCAAAAAATCCTGTAAACCGCGGGTTTCATATTCCATCACCACTGCGCGCAATTCGAGCAAGTTTTCCCAACGATCCTGCCCTTCCTCGCTCTTATCCTGAATAAAACTTTCATAATCTATATCTGAAATGATACGGTCAAAGAGAATGCTAAGCGTGTTTTCCTGGGCAACATGCCGCCAGTCTGAAATCAGATAAGCGAACCGGGCCAGCTTTTCACCAGCCCTTCCCAACTCTGACAGGGCTGGATGATCGGGTCGGATCAACTCGAGCAAGGTTTCGCCCATGCTCAGCCGATTCTTTTGAGCCAGTTCAGAAAGACTTTGGACGGTCTTATCCCCAATACCGCGTGGCGGCAGGTTGATCACCCGGCGCAGGCTGACTTCATCCATTGGATTGTAGACCAGGCGGAGGAAGGCGATCATATCGCGCACTTCCTTACGACCGTAAAAGCGCTGAGCTCCCACCAAACGGTAGCTAATGCCCTCTCGCCGGAAGGCTTCTTCCAGTATGCGGCTCTGGGCGTTAGTGCGATACATAATGGCAAAGTCGCTCGGGTTATGTCCGGCTTGGATGCCATCGCGAATGTCGTTGACCACCAGGTAGGCTTCTTCACGATCATCTTCTGCTACAACCAGGCGGACCTTTTCACCAGTCTGCGCCTGGGTGAAAAGCTTTTTACGCGTACGGTTGTGGTTCTGGTCAATCACCGACATGGCACAGTCGAGGATGGTTTGGGTGGAGCGATAGTTCTGCTCCAACAGGATAACCTCGGCATTTTTAAAATCGTTTTTGAATCGATCAAGGTTGCGATAGTCAGCACCGCGCCAACGATAAATGCTTTGGTCTTCATCGCCGACTACGTAAAGGTTTTTGTGTATACGGGCGAGATTACGCAGGATGGCGTATTGCGAGAAATTGGTGTCCTGGAATTCATCCACCAGGATGTGCTCGAACTTATGAGCGTAGGTGTCCCTGACAACCGGGTAGTTATCGAAAAGCTGGTTAGTATAGACCAGCATGTCGTCAAAATCCATGGCGTTGTTTTGAGCCAGGCGCTGCTGATAGAGCGCATAAAGATGTTTGACCTGTTCTTCGCGGAAGTCCTTGACCGGATAGTTCTCGGGACCGACCAGGTCGTTCTTGGCGTTGGAAATGGCAGCCAGGATCGAGGCAGGTTTGTAGAGTTTTTCGTCGAGGTTATTTTCTCGCAGGATTTGCTTCATCAGAGCTTCCTGATCGTCAGTGTCAAAGATGACGAAGTTCTTGTTTACAGGCAGGAGGTCTGCTTCACGGCGAAGAATTCGACCGCAGATAGCATGAAAAGTACCTAACCAGATTCCTTCGGCAAGAGGACCAATCAGTTGAGAGACGCGTTCGCCCATTTGCTTCGCGGCTTTATTGGTAAAGGTGACTGCCAGGATGTTGTAAGCCGGCACGTTCAATACACTGATTAGGTAGGCAATGCGGTAGGTGAGAACGCGGGTTTTGCCAGAGCCCGGACCAGCCAGAACCAGGGTTGGTCCGGGAGGAGCGGCAACGGCGAGTTGTTGTTGGGGATTGAGACGTTCAAGGAGATCATTCATAGCAAGCGAATTGTACCAAATGGATTCAAGAGTAG
>WOZA01000059.1 GCA_011620505.1 Anaerolineaceae bacterium | reverse complement strand
TGTTCGATGCGTTTGATCTGTTTGCGCATCCATAAAGCCCGGCCGGTTTGGTACCGCCGTACAACCATCATCGAGCAAGGCACTACTTCCATCAGGTAATCATCCAGGATGCCAAAGATCTGGTCAGGAGCAAGGATTTCCTCGGCCGCACCGATGATCATCAAATCATAATTACCTTCCTGGCACTCTGCCAGGATCGCATCGGGAATCGATTCCGTGGTGCGAACTTTGAATTGAAAAACGTTTCCAATGTCTGCCACTTCCTGCTCAACTATCTCACGCACCTGAAGCTCCTCGTCCTCAAGCCGCTCTTCGTCGGCCTCGCCGCGCACAAGTCTGAGGGCAACAATTTCGCCCTCGTCATTGGGCAGCACGATATCACGCGCCAACTGCAAGGCCAGCCGTGCGTTTGGACCACTGCCAACCGGTACAAGGATGCGCCGAATGGGGTTGGGAAGTCCGCGGTCGCGCAGGACGGCAACGTTACGATTTGCCATCATCATGACTTCCTTGATGATGTTGTTGGGGAATTCAATTTTTGCATGTTCATGCGGATAACCCAACATCACCAGGTTGATATCTTTGTGGCGGATGAGTTCTGCGAAAATGCCCTGTTCAACCCGACTTGCGGCTTTTAATTTGGCATAGATAGGGACATTTTGCTGCATGGCGATCGGGGAGATTGCTTCAAGAATTTTGTGTTGTTCCTGTTTCTTGGTCTCCACGAGCGCGGGCACATCGGCAGGTCCAAGGTTGATGGGAGGCTTCACGACCGTGAAGAGGCAGATTGCGGTATCTTCCTGCTGGTCAACTAATTGGGCAGCCAGGTTAACCAGGTTGCGGGCAGTGCTGACCCGCTTGGCGGCGACTAATACCCGACCGCCGCCTTCCTGAGTCTCAAGCCGAGCGTTGAGCTCCTGACGCGTTTTAATTTGTTTTGAGATTATGTACGCCACGCTCAGCACTGCCAGTACGATGCCCAGAAAGAGCAAAGCTCTCGGATTCGCAAACGAAATGATCACCACACCGGCTAAAGCAGCTGCGATGACCGTGACCGGGTAGAGCGGCACTTTGAAGGGGCGTTCGATATCAGGGAATTTTTTACGCAACCTCGGCATAGACAGCGTTGCCCAGAAAAGGACAAACATGTAGCCAGCGCTCGAGATGAAGCTGAGGAAGTCCACCAGGCCGATCGATGCCACAAGCGCGCTGACGATCATCACCATCACAACTGCCACCCATGGGGTGCGCCAGTGGCTGAGGCGGGATAACTGGCGCGGCCAAACGCGATCCCGACTGAGCGAGAAAGCTTCGCGCGTGGCTGATAGCATGGCTGAGTTTACGGAGGTGAGGGTGGCGATGATTCCTGTGAGGCCCATTATCGGTACGCCTATGGTCGGCCAGAAACGGGAGGCGGCATCCGTCAGGGCGGTGTCGGAACCCGCCAGTTCCGAAAACGGCACGGTGCCAACGGTGACCATCGTGACTGATGTGTAGATCAGCGTGGTGACCAGCAGACTGACAAGGATGCCAACCGGGATGTTGCGGCTGGGGTTGGTGATTTCTTCGGCGTCATCGGCGATAACCTCAAAACCAACGTAGGCATTATAAGCAAGGGCAATAGCGGAAAGCATGCGCCCAATATGCGCGATAGTGCTTTGATTTTCGAAGACCTGGCGACCAGAGAGGAAGGTAGGAAGGTTGAAGCCTGCAGTACTGAAAAATCCTTTGAAGATGAAAATACCAAAAACAACCAGCATAAAAGCCCCGAGGATTACCTGCAGGTTGCCAGCGCTGGTGACCCCGCGGATGTGCAGAGCGCCTATGATCACAATGACAGCTATCGCGACAGGAATGATGGGCAGGGAGGGAATAAAAATGGAGAGCGAGATGGCAAAACCGACCGCGGAGAGGGCTGCGTAGAAGGTGCTGGAAAGGCAGTCCAATGAGCCAACGAGAAACATCAGCCAGCCTTTCCCAAAAGCTTCGCCCACATAGGTCATCGCGCCGCCCGTGACGGGGAAGGTGGTAGCGAGTTCGCAATAGTTGAGTGCGATACTGAGGGTGAGCAGACCTCCTAGCGCGAGCGCCAGCACGGATTCGGGTCCGGCAATTTTGGCGACATGACCGGTTAGGACGAATATTTCCGCAGCAATGGTTCCGGCAGTGCCAAGCATGATGACCTGCAGGAGGGTAAGTTGACGCTTGAGTTTGCGTTTTGGCATTCTGTCTCCAGGATGGTAGTAAAGTTATCGACCGGAATTATAACATCTTGAGCGCTATGGATTTTTTGCAGTGCTTTTTTTAAATAGTGGGGAGAACTGATAAAAGTTTTGTCCCGGAAGCATTTTGGTTGCTTTGAAAATGGCTTAAGGCATATAATTGACAGCACAAAACTATAGGAAAAATCTAAAGTCCGATGAGGGTTCCAGTGCCTGAATCGGACTTATGCATTGAAGGAACAAGGGTCCATATGGCTCAGAAAAGAACACTTAAAAGGCAATTGAATTTGTTGCAGGTGGTCATGCTTGGGACTGCGGGCACGCTCGGTTCGGGTGTGTTTATTCTGACAGGACATGCCGCATCTGTGGCAGGACCTGCAGCGATTTGGGCGGTGCTGATTGCCGGTATACTCAGTTTTAGCATCGCGCTTAATTACTGTGAACTCGCAACAACTTATCCCGAGACCGGCGGTGCCATGACCTATGTGCGGGAAGCGTGGGGCAAAGGGCTGCTGGCTTTCCTGGTCGGCTCGATGGACTGCATTTCGAGCACTTTTTACACCGCTTTGTCTGCGGTTGGGTTTGCCTACTCCGTGTCGGTCTTTGTGCCTGCTCTTCGTGATAGTGCCCTGGCGATTGGCGCGGTAGCTATTGGTGCAATCCTGGTGTTTGTAATTCTTAACATCCTGGGAGTGACCAAGGTCGGCAATATACAAGTGGTGATGGGCGGAAGCTTACTGGTAGCTTTTGCGATTTACCTCGTCGCTGGTTTCACCATGCCAAATGGTTTCAGTACTGCCACCTTGCTGCCGACTGGTCGATGGTTTGCTTCGACAGATCTAATGACAAACGTCGGGGTTATCCTCAAAACGATCGCGCTGATCTATGCGATGTATGTGGGTTTTGAGGTCATTGCGGATGATGCTGAGGAGGTCAAGAACCCGACCAAAACCATCCCGATGGCGATCATGATCAGTCTTTTTCTGATCGTTGTGGTCTATACCTTGGTTGTAACGGTGGCAATGGGCACATCGAGCACGATCGCGGGATCAGAAACAGCCATTTCCGACACGGTTCGGATGTTCCTTGGCACACCTGGCGCGACCATGATCGGCCTCGCGGGAATGGTTGGGGCTTTGACTTCAATCAACTCTTCCATGCTGTCAGCCACCCGTGAGAGTTTCACCCTCAGCCGTGATGGCAATTGGCCTGCGTTTCTCTCTCGCCTAAACCGGGTACGTGTACCTTATAATGCCATTCTGTTAATCGGTGCTGTATCGATGTTTATTACGCTGATTGGAGCTGTGGATTTCCTCAGCTACATTACCTCCGGCGGATACTTATTCGTATTGCTGCTCTCGAACCTGTCGATGATCACACTGCGCAAAAAGTATCCTTTCATCCATCGTCCTTTCAAGGTGCCGGCTTTTCCCCTGACACCCATTATCGCATCCCTGGTGTGTGTGATTGTGCTGCGGTACTCCGAAGTCAGAGCGTTGATATTCATGGCAGGAATTCTGGCGATTTTTACTGCCTATTATTTCATAAAGCTTGGTGTGGAATCCTGGCAAGCCGAACACAAGCGCAGCCAGGACCCCGGGCGCTATCGCCTGGTGGTGCCAATACAGGATGCCAGTGGTTTGGAAAACGTGGTCAGGCTGGGCACGCGCATTGCAGATGCGGACAACGAGATGAACCTCTGCTTGCTGCAAGTCGTTGACCGACAGGCGACGAAAGATGAACAGGCTCGTGAAAAACTGGTTCGCTCAAGGCAGTACATGCTCGAAAAATTCATCAAATACGCGGTGGAACGCAATGTACCGATGTATTCAAAGACGGTCAGCGGCTCTTCAACGGCTGATGGAATCATCGATGAGATGCGCGGTGACAACAATGTCCGTTTGCTGCTTTTCAAGTGGCCTGTCGATGAAGAAGGCCAACGTGAGTTCGGTAAAAATCTGGATGCAATCATCCACTCAGGACTGACAAATGTGGGGGTTTTGTTTGACCGGGGTATCGATCGTATTGAAAATATCCTTGTACCGGTCGGTGGTGGGCTGCACAGCAGACTGGCTATCTCACTGGCAGAAAAACTGGCCCAAGCAGATCATGGCAGCATCGATTTTATGCGGGTTGTGGATGTAGACCTGGACGACGAACTCTACGAAGACCAGATGGCTTTCCTGCAGGAAGTGGTAATGACAGAGTTGGGCAATATCCCTGGTAACGCTAATCTGCATATCATCCGCGGGGAAGACCCTGCCAGTGCGATTGTGGCAGAGGCGCAGGACCGCGATTATGACCTGATCATCATCGGCTCTTTTGAAGGGCAAGCCAAACCCGGACTGCCTTTTGGTGAGGTCGTCGACAAAGTCGTCAGAGGTTCGAATACTTCCGTTCTGGTGCTGCGCCAGCATGAAAGACCGGCAACTTCGTGGCTGCGTCAGCAACTACACGCGACCAATAAAAAATCTTGATCAACCTCTGGCCTCAACTTTAGACTATAAGCCCCATCCAAACTCTTTTGAATGGGGCTTGCGATTTAATATATAATTTAGATAGA
>WOZA01000109.1 GCA_011620505.1 Anaerolineaceae bacterium | reverse complement strand
ATGGAAATTACCCTTGTGAAGGTGGAAAAGCCTGATGCAATCAATTTTGTTCTCGGGCAGTCGCATTTTATCAAAACGGTTGAAGACGTCCACGAGGCCCTGGTGAGCGCTGTGCCAGGAATCAAGTTTGGGCTGGCATTTTGTGAAGCTTCAGGAGATTGCCTGGTGCGCTGGACCGGCACAGATGAAGAGATGATCCGGCTGGCAAAGGAAAATGCGCTGGCGATTGGTGCCGGCCACAGTTTCATCCTGTTTTTGGGCGAAGGATTCTATCCGATCAATATTCTCAAGACCCTGCAGAATGTGCCGGAAGTCTGCGGCTTCTACTGCGCAACCGCCAACCCAACCGAGGTGATCGTCATGGAAACCGAACTGGGGCGCGGCATCCTGGGCGTAGTGGATGGCTTTTCGCCTAAGGGTGTCGAGGATGAAGATGGAATTGCCTGGCGAAAGGGATTCCTGCGGAAAATCGGGTATAAGTCTTAGCTTAAACCTTCGCGTAGCGGAAGCCCCAACTGCGCGATCATACCTAACACGGCTTTTCCACGATGGCTAAGCTGATTCTTGGTGGCAAGGTCGAGCTCAGCCATGGTGTGGTTGGTGCCATCCACGAGAAAAATCGGGTCGTAACCAAAGCCGTTTTCACCGCGAAACTCAGGGATAATCTGACCTGTACAAATCCCATGACTGGTGAGAATCGAACCCTGGCGGGTGAGCAATACCACTTCGCAATGAAATGCGGCACGCCAGGGACGGGGAGAGCTTTTCAGGCGTTCGAGCAGGTACAGGCAGCGGTCGCGGCTGGTGGCGTTTGGGTCTGGCAGGAACCGATGCGAGTGGATACCGGGTGCACCCTCGAGGGCTTCGACCTCGAGACCAGAATCATCCGCCAGAACCATGTTTTGCCCCTCTTGCCAGTACGCCTGGGCTTTTAGGCGGGCATTTTCAAAATAGGTATTCCCACTCTCAATCACATCAGTGACCAAACCAAGATCTGCCGGCGTCTGGAGGGTGACATCGTATGGGAGAAAAATCGATCGGAATTCTTCAACTTTGTGGGGGTTATTAGTGGCAAGCAGCAGATTGAGGGTCATGGTTTGTGAGTAAGGTTTTAGAGGAAATTCATTCACAGGATGATATAATCTTAGCAAGATTTGTGAATTGTAACTTACTATGGAAAAAATACATCATCCCCTACGTACTAACATTGGATACTTCTTCAACAAACCCATCGGCTTTTTCCGCGATTTTGAGGTGGAAAACCCCGCTGTATTCATCGAACCTGACCTGCAGTTATACAACCTGAGCGGGCGTTATACCTTTTCGCGCACACGCGAGGGGCTTCTTTTGCAAGGTACCTTTGAAGCTGAAGTAGATAGTCACTGCAATCGCTGTCTTGATCCTTTCCGGGCAATCCTCTCGACCGAATTCGAGGAGCTGTATGTCTTTGAAAATCGGGCCCAAGACGAGTTCGACGAAGAAGTAGTTCCGGAAGATGGTTACATTGACCTTGGGAAGCCGATCCGGGATTACCTTTTGTTGGATCTACCCATCAACTTGATCTGCAAACCGGACTGCAAGGGAATTTGCGTGGAGTGCGGCGTCAACCTTAACCGGGAAACTTGCGAGCACACTGAAAGCCGCATCATCTTTGAATAACTAATCGAACGTTTTTTTATTACGATGGATGATAAAATTCTCCATCGATTTTCATTGAGGAGTTTTACCATGACTGAGAACATTCTGATTGCCATTGCCTGGCCTTATGCCAACGCGGATATCCACGTGGGGAACATCACTGGCTCACACTTGCCTGGGGATATCGTGGCCAGATACCATCGCCTGCGGGGACGAAATGTGTTGATGGTCAGCGGCTCTGACTCGCACGGCACAGCCATCACGATTAAGGCAGATCAGTTGGGCAAAGCTCCGGAAGATATCTACAAACACTACCATCCGCGGTTCATCGAACTGTTTAAGAAACTGGGTATCAGTTACGATATTTTCACTTCCACACACACTGCAAATCATTTTGATGTCGCTCAAAAGGTTTTTTTGACCTTACTTGAAAATGGCTATCTGAAAACGATTGTGTCCAGGCAGTGGTTCAGCCCAACCCTCGGCCGGTTTTTGCCGGACCGCTACGTGGAGGGCACCTGTTACATCTGCGGTAATCCAGACGCGCGCAGCGATCAGTGCGAAAAGTGCGGTAATGAGCTGGAAGCAGAGAAACTGATCAATCCACGCTCAAAGGTGGATGGCTCAACTCCGGAACTCAGAGAAACAGAGCACTTTTTCCTGGATCTCTCCTCACTGGAACCGCAAATTGAGGACTTCCTTAAAGCGCGCGAAAGTTACTGGCGACCGAATGTGCTCAGGCAGTCCCTGGGAACGATCCAATCGGTGGGTCTCAAACCAACTTCCATCACGAGGGACCTCGATTGGGGTATCCCGGTACCGTTGGAGGACTGGAAGGGCAAGAGCCTTTATGTTTGGTTTGAAGCCGTGATAGGCTACCTTTCATCCGCAATCGAATGGTCCAAATTGACAGGGAATAACGATGCCTGGCGGGACTGGTGGATCGATCCAAGCGCGAAATCGTTTTATTTTATCGGAAAAGATAACATAACCTTCCACGCTGTGACCTGGCCGGCTGAATTGCTCGGGATGGGCGATGGCTTTGACCGCAGGATGGGGGCGGAAAATCCTCAGCCGTTGGTCCTGCCGTACAATGTGCCAGCAAACGAGTTCATGAACCTGGAAGGCAGGAAGATCAGCGGCAGCCATAACTGGGCGATTTGGGGGCTGGATGCCCTTGAGAGGTACGACGCGGACGCGATCCGCTACTATCTGACGAGTGCCATGCCAGAGCAGCGCGACTCAGATTGGGACTGGGAGGAGTTCTTCCAGCGCAACAACAATGAACTGGTTGCCACCTGGGGCAACCTGGTAAACCGGGTGCTGTCGTTTACCTATAAGAATTTTGACGGCAAGATCCCCAACCCTGGCGACTTGCGGCAGACTGATGAAGAGCTGCTGCAGGTTATCAAGGCTGGTTTCGACAGCGTGGCAGCAAAACTGGAACAGGTGGAGTTGAAGGCGGCTTTGGCAGAAGTGATGGCGCTGGCTGGCGAGGTCAACAAGTATCTGGATGTGCATGCGCCTTGGTTTGAGATCAAGACCGATCCGGAACAGGCTGCGAAATCGCTCTACACCGCGATCCAGGCGATCGAGTGGATTAAAGTGATGAGCGCTCCATTCCTGCCTAACACCAGCGAGACCCTGCACCTGTTACTGGCGCATGAGCAGCCATTGTTCGGAAAACAATTCTCACACTTCGAGCAGGATGCGCTCGGAGAACACGAAATCCTGGGGTTGGATGCAAGCAACGCGGAAGGCAGACCGGGACAGGACGCCTGGAAACCGGTGAAGTTGGAAGCGGGCAGGAAGTTCAATCAGCCTGTGCCGTTGATTAAGAAGCTGGACCACAAGATTGTTGAAGAAGAACGCGCGAGGTTGGGCAAGCCCAGCGATTAATGGACTAAATAGCCGGATTGAACCCCGCTAAAATACACGGAGCAGGCAGCCCAACCCGGTCTACCGGATTACGTTTCGTTCAAATTCCGTAAAGTAAAAAGGCAGGTCGGCAAGGATTTTTCGCATCAGTTGATCGAGGCGGGAACGCCAGAGATCAATTCCGTTGTCAGTTTCGGAACCCTGACGGCTGACGAGGTCAGACACCCCTCTGAGGGCGAGCCAGGGGATGTGATTTCGGGCGGCGACCCAGGCAAAAGCACCTGTTTCCCAGTCAGCAGCATCAGCCTGGTGCGTCGTGGTCAGAAGGTCAAAAGACGCATAGTCGAGATCCTGGTCGGCAGAAATAATGCGGGCTTTGCGAGTCCCTGCAGGCAGTGGATCAGTGATCCACGAAATGTCGTTTTTAGTGCGGTAGTGGTTCAGGGCAGCAAGGGGGTCGTCCATGCGTTCAACGATGTCATATATCAGGGTCTCAGTGACCAGCAATATTTCACCAACCTTGCTTGAGCCTGCAAATCCGCCACAGGTGCCGACGTTGATGATCAGCTCGGGTTGATAGTGATCGATGACGTATTGGGTTGAGGCTGCAGTGGCGATTTTTCCCCATCCAGAATGGAAAAAGAGGCAGGACTGACCTGCAAGCTCGGTCTGGAAGTGCGCGCCTGGTAGGCTCTGTTGGAGCGATGGCGGCTGCAGGATGGAAACGACAGCATCCCATTCACCAGTGGCACTGACGAGAACAGGGATGAGCTTCAGGGGCATGGTCAGGCTGCAGGTAATTTCTTGCCGACTGAAGCCATGTAGGCGGTAAAGCGTTCTTTTCCGTCAAGTTCGAAGACAGTATTAGCCAGTTCATCATCAAAGGCGGCAATGGCGCAGACGCCGTAGCCGATCGATTCAGCCGCCAGGTAAAGATTCTGGCAAACATGACCTGCGTCGAGGTAGATGTAGCGGTAAGCACGCGTACCATAACGCCAGGAAGTGCGATACACCTCCGCAATCCAAAAGAAGGTCACAGCAGAATTCAGGGCTTGTTTCTGGTTATAAGTGGTTGAATGAGCGGCTCGCAGAGCCTCTGTGCCGGATTTCCAGACCTCAAGCGCGTGCTGCTCAGGCAAGTAGTGATAGATGCCAGGTTCAAGCCCTTCGACCCGCTGGATGGCAAGGTAAGTCTCGAACGGGTGGCGCGAACCAGCTGAGGGTACATAGCGGCGGGTGAGCTTTTGCGTTTGAGATCCTTCGCGCAGACCCTGAGTCATGCG
>WOZA01000132.1 GCA_011620505.1 Anaerolineaceae bacterium | reverse complement strand
TACACCACCGATATCGATCCCCTGCAGCCCGGATCTCACTTTAAGCTGGGGCTGAAGGTCAGCAACGCCGGCTCAGCCGACGCGCGTGCTGTCAGTTTGGTATATGGCGGCGGCGCAACAGCCGATACTACCGATCCGCTTGGCACGCCGCAGGCTGGCGGGCTGGGCGGCGCAGGCGGGGATGTGAGCAACTTTGCCCCTGTGGGCAACAGTAACGTTATCTTGCTTGGCGATGTGCCGGTGGGTGGCACGTTGAGCCCGGAACAGGAGTTCATCGTTAATGTGACTACGAACCCCGGTGCATACCCCCTCAAGCTTTCGTTTGTCTACACCGATGCCAAAGGGAATCGCTTGGTGGATGATCAGGTGATCACACTGCTGGTTTTTTCGCTTCCTCAACTGGAGTTCAGTTTTTATCAGCCTATGGAGGGGATGGTCACTGCCGGTCAGATGGGGAGTCTGCCTATCCAGATCACGAACCTCTCCAGGAAGAGTGTGGTCCTGGGAAATGTTGTCGCCACCAGCCCTGATGGTGAGATGAGCAACAATAGTATCCTGGTGGGCACGCTCGACCCGGGTGGCTACTTTACCTTTGATCCCATGTTCATGCCTTATAGTGAAGGCGAGGCGGCGATAAACTTTGAAATCCGCTATACGGATGATTTCAACCAGTTGCGGACCTATAATGGCTCTCTGAGTGTCAACGTGAACCCACCGATGGAGATGCCCACGCCTTATCCATTATTGGATGAGAACGGCAACCCGGTGCTCGATGAGAACGGCAATCCCATCATGGTGGATCCAATGAATCCCTTCCCTGATGGCAATTCCCAGGAACCTTCTTCGCAGCCCGGCTTCTTCGCGCGCATCTGGAACGCGATCAAGAGTTTCTTTGGGTTTGGCTCTGGTTCTAACAATAATGGCATCACCCCCACTGAATCGGGCACGGATAGCGGAATTTATATCCAGGGCGGCGGTGGCGGCGGCAAGTTGCCATAGCCCACTGAAATGGAGACAGAATGCGCTTTACTGACTTTATCAGCCTGATCATTGATAACCTGAGCCGCCGCAAAGGGAGGGTGTTGCTGACCGCTATTGGGGTAGTGATTGGCACCGCAGCGGTTGTGACGCTGGTTTCTCTTGGCGTTGGCCTCCAAGAAAGCGCGACCAGCCAACTTTGGGGCATCAACGACCTGACCAGCATCGAGGTCTATCCGGGCTATCCAATGGCTGAAGGGCCCATGATGCAACAAATTACCGAGGATGACATCAAGAAACTGACCCCGGATGCAGTTGAGAGTTTCAAAGCCATTCCTGGTGTTACTCAGGTCGTCGTGAAGCAGTATATCCAGGGCGGCATGGAGATCTCACTGGACAAGCTTTCAGCCTGGGGAAGCGCGATGGGTGTTAACCTGACTGACCTAAAGGATATCGGTCTCGAAGCCAGCCAGGGTGAGACCACTATCAGCAGGGGCAAGGTGGTGGTGGGTTCTGCCTTCAATAATAACTTTTATGACCCCAACCCCCGCCCGAACTCTGAACCGATCACGCCGCCCGATCTGATGGGCAAAAAACTCAAAATAAAACTCACACGTTGGAACCAGGACGGAACCACCACCACCAAGTCCTATGTTCTCGAGGTTGTGGGAGTTTTGGCGGAAACCCGCGGCGAGTCGGATTACAACATGTACATGGTGCTGGATGAGGTCACGCAGTGGAATGAGTGGTTTGCCGGTAAGCGGATTGACTACAAGAAAGACGGTTATAACCAGATTACTGTTAAAGTGGAGAGTCCACAAATTGTAGTGGATATTACGAACCAGATCACTGACATGGGTTACCAGGCGTATACGCCGCAAGCCACGGTGGAAGGTATCAACAGCTACTTCTCAACCATGCAATTGGTCTTCGGCGGGGTCGGCGCCATTGCGCTGCTGGTGGCTGCCATTGGTATCGCGAACACCATGACGATGGCAATCCTGGAGCGCACCCGCGAAATAGGGATCATGAAAGCGGTAGGCGCCACCAATAACAACATCCTCACCATTTTTCTCGGGGAAGCTGCGGGCATCGGCTTTTTGGGTGGCATTGGAGGTGTGTTGGTCGGTTGGGCAATCTGCGCGGTGATCAACGCGTTGGGTGGCTCCATGCTGGCAACCGGCGATGGCATGGGCACGCAATTGGCTGCTTCGATCCCCTTCTGGCTGCCGGTGTTCAGCATCGCGTTCGCAACCTTGATCGGCTTGATTTCCGGGCTCTACCCCGCGTTGAATGCCGCCACCCTCATCCCCGTTGACGCACTCAAATACGAATAAATCATGTCCCAGTCCACACCCCTGTTGGTAAATCAACCGACAGGGGTTTTTTGTTTCCCCACTATCGCCTCAGCATGTCTATACTGTTGATGGAAACGGACTAATCGCATAGGTATAATGCTTTTTAATAAACGTCAGGAGTTATTATGCTGTTTGTCGAAAATGAACCCAATAAAGACCCCCGGATAAACCTTGCTATAGAAGAATATCTGATCAGAAGCATCGCCCCGAAGGAAGAGATATTGCTTTTCTACATCAACAAACCTTCGATCATCATCGGTCGGAACCAAAACACAATCCAGGAAATCAACGTCGATTATGTCAAAGCCCATGACATCATCGTTGTCCGGCGCCTATCGGGCGGTGGAGCAGTCTATCACGACCTGGGGAATCTAAATTTCTCCTTTATTGCTCCAAATTCACCTGGAAATTTCCACAACTTTCGCAAATTTACCCAGCCTGTGATTAAGGTCCTGATGAAAATGGGCGTGCCGGCGGAGCTTTCCGGTCGGAATGACATCCTTGCCGATGGCAAAAAGATTTCCGGAAATGCCCAATATGTTTCCGGTCCGCGCATGGTCAGTCACGGCACGCTGCTGTGGAATACGGACCTTTCGGTGGTTGGGGAGGCTTTGCGCGTGAAGCAGGCCAAGATTGAATCCAAGGGGATTAAATCAATCCGTTCACGGGTGGCAAATATCACCGAATTTTTGCCTGAAAACCCTCCCGATATCATGACCTTCCGCCAGATGATCATTGATGGTGTGCATAGCGAGAATCCGCTCGAAGAGTACGTTCTAACCGAAGCTGACTGGGAGAACATTCACCAGCTTTCGCGAGAGCGCTATCAAAACTGGGAATGGAATTTTGGTAAATCGCCCGCTTTCGGCATCCAGCGCGAGATCCGCTATGGAGGTGGTTGTGTTGAAGCCTGGCTGGATGTCAGCCGTGGAGGAGTCATCAACCAGGTCAAGTTCTATGGCGATTTTTTCGGTCAGCGCGATGTTTCCGAGCTGGAAGCAGCCCTGGCAGGCTCCCGCTATGAACCCTCAGCAATTCTTGAGCGGCTCAGCCATCTGGACGTTAACGATTATTTCGTCAACCTGACAACCGCAGGATTAGTGGATTTACTTTACTAATCAAACGTGAGATTGCTGTCTTCGTCATGATGGTGGTCTCGTTACAATTGGATGAACAACCAAAGGAGAAATGCAATGAATGATCAGCTGAACACAGATGGTATCTCACAAACCGGAAATCAACCCGCACAATTACCCCCTCTCGATGCCAGGCGGAAAGAAGGTCCCGATTGTGTCTCCCAGGATTACCCCGATCCACTGGTGAGCGATTGTGATGATCTTTTGCGTAAAGATGTCAGCGAGGAACTGGAAAGAAAGCGCGTCGGATTGGACCCTGAGCCTGAACCCGATTGGACGGAAAAAGCAAAAAAGGAAATATCCGCCGGGCTCGAACAGATCCGGGATGCCCTCCATGACGCTTACCGTGATGGTAAGAACGACCCGAACGTCAAAAAGTTTGGAGAGGATGTGAAAGAAACTTTCCACTCCATCGGGGACGAGATCAGCAAGTTGTTTGGATGAGGTCAGCGTTTCAGGACCTGCTGGGGGGCTCATCCTGCCCTTCGTTCGGCTTATAGGGGGAGCGTAATTTTTCAGCCGCCGCGCGTTTGGTGTCTTCGGGGCGTTTGTCATACCGCCGGGTGGTGTCGGCGCTCGCATGCCCGGCGATGGCAGAAACCGTCAGCACATCAATATCAGCTTCCAGCATGTCCGTGATGGTGGTTCTGCGCAGGTCGTGCGGGCTGAACGATGCCACGCCGGCTTCCTTCTGTCGGGATTTCAATATGTAGTAAACCGCCTGGGAAGACAGCCGCTTCAGGCTGACTTTGCCCGCTTTACTGATGCGCGTGAAGAGCGGGCCGAGCTGCCGCCCCCGGATTTGAAGCCAGGCTTCAATGGCGGGGATGGCATCCTGTGAAAGATAGACAAAACGTTGCTTGCTGCCCTTGCCGAGGATGCGTACTTTTTGGTTGTCGAGGTCGAGGTCTGCCAGGTTGAGATCCACTGTTTCCTGGCGGCGCAGACCGCAGGCATACATCAGGGTGATGATGGCAGTATCCCGGATCCCCAGGTGGGGATTGCTGCGGTCAGACTGGCAGGCACTCACGAGCTGCTCCAGTTCTTGCATCGCCAGCGAACGCCCGCGGGGCAGTGACTCCACCCGTAAAGACCGCACTCCAGCAGCACGGTAATAATCGTTGTAGTCGGAATAAAGACCAAGTCGGAATGCCTCCTCAAGCACGCGGCGCAAGGCGACCAGGTGTTTGTTGACGGTGGCCTTGGCGTAGCCTATATCCACCATGTGCGCGCTCAATCCGCTGGTATTTTCATAGCGCAGCAGATGCCAGGGGAACGTGAGCGCGTCGGAACTTCTCCCGTCCGAGAAGATGTAAGCAAGATTATTAAGGGCGGTAGACTGCGTCCGT
>WOZA01000130.1 GCA_011620505.1 Anaerolineaceae bacterium | reverse complement strand
CCACTGCGCCTGACCATCCGTTTCCACTTTTAGCCAGCGATAATCGCCTGCCCAGAGTGCGTTTTCAGCCCTTTCACCTTCGCCATTTCCGGTCAACACCCACACCTGTGCTTCAGGCTCTGCCAAGCCTGTTTGCCAGGGCTGAACCAGCAGCGATGGCGATGGAACAGGTTCCCCCGCATCCCCTAATAGCACCCAGCCAGTAAACCCAGCTTGGTTCAGGACCAATGCCTGCAGCGTTTCATCTGCCATCTTAAATCTAAGGCTGCCTGGTTCGAAACTGAGCAACTCGTCGCCAGTCAGACGTGTTTGCTCAATGCCTTCAGCGGCAAAGGAACTCCAGAGCCTTTTTGAGATCTGCCGGTCATCAGGGTCGCAACCCCACAAAACCTGCCCCACCTTTACTTGCCGCGTCAATCCAAACAAACCGGAAACCTGGTCCTGGCGACAATCAGGGATGATCACAATTTCGAGTTTGCGCTCAAAAGGGGGCAGCAAGGATTCGATCTGCTCGCTCAAAATTGCAGGTTCTGATTCCCCGTTCACCAGGATGTACTGCCCAGCCGGGTTGCGCACGAGCAGCATGGGTGTATCTGACTCCCCAAAGATAGTTATGCCCAGCCGTCCATCCGGCAGCCCAGCCACACTCGCCCACAAAGCCAGGCTCAGGCTGCCAAGCGCAACCAGGATAAATGCTGGTTTCGTCAGGATCTCCAGCCATTTCCGCCAAGGTAAGCCCAGGATAAGGATTGTCAGGATGAAATAAGCCAACAACACCCAGGTAAACTCAATCCTTGGAACCTGCAACGTGTGGGGAAAACTGCTGGCGAGCCAGAATACCATCCGGTTGGTATAGGCGGCAAAAGGCCAGGCGATCCAGGCGAGCCCTGCACCAAGCGGAAGGCTCACCAAACCCACGGTCATGGCCAACAAACCGAGGATCATGACCAGCGGTTGGACGGGCAAGATCAAGGGGTTGGCAATCAGGAAAACCCAGGAGAAGCTTTTGAAGTGATAGAGCAGAAGAGGAAGCACTGAAAATTGGGCAATAAGGGTAACCAGCAAGTAGTCGCCGACCCAGGTGCTAAAGCGGGCACTGGCTTCCTCACCAAAGCGCGCCGTCATCCAAAGTGTCAGCCGTGCACGCAGAGGCGGCATCAGCAGCGCCAAACCAAGCGTTGCCATGGCGGAAAGCTGAAAGCCAACATCCCAAGGCAGATGCGGGTTGATGAGCATCATCAATAATACGCTTATACCCAGGTTGTTGAGGCTGTTGCCGCGCCGCGCGATGGAGGATGCCACAACCGTGAACGCGCCCATGAAAGCTGCGCGCATCACAGAGGCTTCTGCGCCGACCAAAATGGTATAGAGCAGCAGCACAATGATGGTGAGCAGGCTGCCTTTTTGTGCACCAAGGCGGCGTGTGAACACATGTGCCACGATTCCCGCCAGCACTGCCATATTGAAACCTGAAATCGCGATGATGTGACTGGTACCTGTGATGGAATATGCTTCACGAGCCAGTGGAGAGATCTGGCTCTCATCTCCGAGCAAAATCCCGCGCAGTAAGGCGTTCTCAGGAGCAGGGAAGATCTTATCGATCACCCGCGCGCCTTTATCCCGTAAACCATACAACAGCCCGAGCAGCGGATTGCCGCCACCACTTTCCAACAGGTTCACCCGCCCAAACTGGCTGTAGGCGTAAATGCCGCGATGTTCGAGATAATCGCGCCAGGACCCACCCGAACCCGCTGGAGGAGCAATCAGCTCGCCAATC
Source organism: Anaerolineaceae bacterium (assembly GCA_011620505.1). Lineage (GTDB taxonomy): Bacteria > Chloroflexota > Anaerolineae > Anaerolineales > Anaerolineaceae > Mesolinea. The sequence goes on along the minus strand of WOZA01000130.1, from coordinate 3,190 downwards.
ACTTCCAATTGGTCGCCATACTTGTAATCAAATCCCAATGGGAGGGAAAGCAATACTTTTCCATTGACTTTCTGAATCTCGCCGCCCTCCTTCTCCAGCTCTTCTGCTGAGATGACGTAGCGGACGGAGGAGCCAGAAGCTTCAGGGGGCTCCGTGACGGTCCCACTGAAACTGACGATTCCCTCGCCGATGTAACTGCGAATATCCGAATCTGTGTTTCCAGGAAGGGTGAATTGGTAAAGCATACCGGTCAGGCAACAAACCATAGTCAGCATTGTTGCCGGCACCTTGCGCAACGGCTTCTGACGCGGCAGGATAAGCAGTAAAACCAGGCATACCACGCCCCCCGCCAGCCAGAGGCCCCAGCTAAATCCGAGCCACTCTGAAAGGAGTGAGCCTGCTATAGCCACCAGCCCCAGCCAGAAGAACGGCATAAAAGCGGGAATGTGGACTTTGGTATCGCTGATAGTGGGCTGATTGGCAGATGAGCCGTGCGCTGCGGCGTGCTGTGGGACCTGCTGAGGCGCACTGCTGACCGACATCGTCAGGGCAGTTCCTGCAATAAGTTCAGAAGTGATTCAAGCGCCTTTTGCGCCAGTTGTTCTTTTACCTGCAGGCGATTTCCTTCGAGCAGGAAGTGATATTGCCGGTCGAGCTCACCGAACGAAATGCCGCACCAGCTTGTGCCAACCGGTTTGTTGGGCGTGGCGCCTCCCGGGCCGGCAATGCAGCTGACCGAGAGACCGATATCCGTGCTGAACGCCCGGCGCGCCCCCAATGCCATCTCGCGCACGACCTCCGCGCTCACGGCTCCGTGCTGCTTGAGCGTGTCCCAGCTTACTCCCAGCAGGTTGACCTTTGCCTGGTAGGCGTAGGAGACGATGCCGCCCATGAAGTACTCCGAGGAACCAGGAACATTCGTCAGCCGGTGACTAATCAACCCGCCCGTGCAGCTTTCGGCGAGGGAAAGCGTCAGTTTCTTTTGGAAAAGCAATTTTCCGATCTTAGTTTCCACGTCATCGTTCTGCATGTTCGCCTCCATCACCACGGATTGTGTTTGTTGACTGTCGAGCGTGTTCCAGACCTTGATCAGGTTGTGCGTACGGATGTAAGCGGCAGCCTCATGGCTGATTATCCCCTCGGAGGCCAGATCCTCGGGGTTCTCGCCTGCTTCCAGGCGGGCTCTGATCTCCCGCGAGGATATTTCCGGAATCGAAAGCTCCTCGAGATAAATCAGGTCAGCTCCTTGATCCTCCAGAAACTGGAGGTAGCCGAAGTTTGGCTTGAAGCCCTGGCGCGGGCTGATGACCAGCTTGGTGGTCTCAAGCAGATGCTCCCATTGGTACCACTGACCAAAACTGGGCTCATCGCCGCTGAAGTTATCCACCCCGATCAAAAAGGCGATCTTCAGACCCGGGCTAATAGACTGGCGCAGAGAAGCAAGCGTTTCGGAGGTGAAGTTGGGGCGATTGGTTCTTTGTGCCAGGTCTTCTTCCAGGCGGCTGACGCTGATCTTCAAGTCTGGCTGTCCCAATTCTCTGAAAATCTCATCAGCCGCCAGCTGGCAGAGGTCAAAACGATGTTCAAAAGTAAGCGGCAGCGATCGCTTGATCATGTCCTGCAAGTTGTGATGACGGAACACCGGCATCAACATTACCTCTGCCACCTGCTCGCCCCGGGCTTGCAGTGCGCGCACTGCCCCCGTTACCAGGAGAACATGCCCGGCATGGATTGGATCTGCTGAGGTGCCAAAAACCAGCAGGATGGGCCGTTTATCTAATTTCATGCCTGATTTCCTGGGATTTCAATTTTTTCGACCGCCTCGAGCCATAGAGCGCCACTGGCATCGCTGGGCATGCGCCAGCCTGCCCGTGGTGAGAGGCTGATCTCGAGCAGTTGAGGTCCATCCGGGCTGGCGGAACGTTTGAATTGCTGGCTGAAGAAGCGCTGGTAGAAGGTTTTGAGTGTGGTCAGAATTTGCCTTGGGGTGTAATCACCCTGAAAACACTCCACGGCAAGCCTAAAGACTTCATCAGGGGTCATTTGCCTGCCAATGGCATAAAAGAGGAAAAAGTCGTGCAGCTCGTAAGGTCCGAGTACCTCTTCAGTTTTCTGGGATGTTTCTTTGTCTTCGTCCAGCGGCAGCAATTCCGGTGAGATGGGAGCCTGCGCGATCTTTTGGGCCGCGGTTTCGCCTGCCTGCCCAAAAAGAAATCTTCCAGCCCAAACCAGCAGGCGCAAAAGCAGGGTTTTTGGCACACCGCAATTGACGTCATACATGCTCATGTGGTCGCCGTTGAAGGTGCACCAGCCGAGGGCAATTTCGGAGAGGTCTCCTGTGCCCACCATCAGCGCATCCTGCTGATTGGCGAGGTCCATCAAGATCTGGGTGCGCTCGCGTGCCTGGGCGTTCTCGAAGGTCACGTCGTGGAACCCAGTTGGATGACCGATATCTTCCAGGTGCGCGGAAAGAGCAGGACCGATCGGGATTGTCCACTGCGTCACGCCTGCCAGATCCGCCAGCGAAGTGGAGCGTTCGCGGGAAGAATGGCTGCTGCCCGGACCGGGCATATGGATTGCCAGAATGTCCTTTCGGTCCAGACCCAAACGGTCAAACGCGCGGCAGCAGACTAACAGCGCCTGGCTCGAGTCTGCTCCACCACTCAAACCCAAAATCACCCTACGCTGGTGAGTGTGCAGCAGTCGCCGCATCAGACCCGCAGATTGGATCTCCAGCAGCCGCGCGAATTGCTTTTCGGGCTCGTTATTATTGATAAATGGAAAGCGGACGGGCTGTTTGTTACGCTTCACATTCTGCTGTGACGGTACTGTAAGTTTCACCTTTGGATCACAAACAGCCTGGATAACTTGGGTTTCAAAACTGAGTTCCGGCGCGGCTGCCAGGCAGCGACCGTTTTGCCAGATTTCCGCTTTTCCGGAGAAGACCTGGTCGGTTGTGGATTCACTGGCACCGGCAGAACAAATCACGGTTATGCCCGGCCTGGCGGCAGGGTCGAAAGCGGTCTGCGGAAGCTCCTCAGCCGGGGCAAGGGCAGGCAGATTGATCAGGTTGATGAGCAGATCAGCTCCTGCCGCGCCTGGCAGTTGATGGCCGAGCAGAATTTCCACCTGTCCGAAATGGAACGGGTGATTGACGTCCAGGGTAAGCAACTTGCCGCCCAATTCCAAC
>WOZA01000072.1 GCA_011620505.1 Anaerolineaceae bacterium | reverse complement strand
AATACTTGTTGATACTCTTTAAGTTTATCACTAATCAGACAAATCTAAATCGCTGTTTACCAGCCTTTTTTCTCGTTCCAACCATTCCAGGTTATTCCAAAGGATTAATTTCAGGCTTTGGGTCGTTGACCTGGTTCTGAAAGTACGCTTTGAGTGCCAGGTTGACTACTGGCGGTACCATGGTGCTTACATCCCCGCCTAAAGAAGCAATTTCTTTAACGGTCGACGAAGACAAGAAGGTATTTTCTTCGGTTGTGATCAGAGCGATGGTGTCGATTTCGGCATCCAGCCGATTATTTGCCAGCGCCATGCGGAATTCGTACTCAAAATCTGAGAATACCCGCAAACCCCTGACGATAGCCTTGGCACCAATCTCCCGCGCAAAATTCACCGTCAGACCAGAGTAACCGATGACTGTGATAAGGCTCTCTGATTTCAGGACTTCCCGCACCAGGCTGATGCGCTGCTCAGGAGAAAAAAGCAGATTCTTAAGCGGCTTATCGTAGACCGCCACAACCACTTCATCGAACAGGTTTGCAGCTCGCATTACGATATCAACATGCCCATAGTGGATGGGGTCAAACGTGCCAGGAAATACGACTTTAGTCATCAACTCACATCTCCATCGCCATCATTGGATGGCAAGATTTTTTCTACAGCCTGCTTCAACGGTAGGTGTTCGGGTGATTCCAGATCAGGGTCTGCTTCCAGCACTTCTTCCGCGACCTCCCTGGCAAGATGGATCAGGCGCACGTCTGCCAACGAAGCCATCTTGAACTCGTTGAAACCCGCCTGGCGAGTGCCAAGGAAATCTCCAGGACCTCTGTCTTTCAGGTCCTGCTCTGCCAGAACAAAACCATCATTCGTCTGGGTCATGATTAATAAACGTTTGTTTTCAGCTATATCTTCCGTGTCCGGTATCAGGAAACAATAGGAAGGCGCATCGCCGCGCCCCACCCGACCGCGGAACTGGTGCAACTGCGCCAGACCAAAGCGGTTTGCTCCTTCAATGATCATGATCGTGGCATTCGGAATGTCCACACCGACTTCCACGACCGATGTTGAAACCAGGATATCAAAGTCGCCTTTCCGAAAACTCAGCATCACCGCGTCTTTCTCAGCAGGTTTGAGCCTTCCATGCACCAGCCCCACCCGCAATTCCGGAAAAACTTCTTGCTGAAGGCGTTCCTGCTCTTCCACCGCTGCCTTGACCTCGTCATTCTCGCCCGCTTCCACCAGCGGGTAGATGATGAAAGCCTGGTGCCCACGCTCCACTTCATCCCGGATGCGATCATAAACTCTCTCGCGTTCCGTCGGAAAAGCGATGCTGGTGCTGATGGGAATTCGCCCCTTGGGCATCTCATCCATCACACTCACGTCCAGCCCGCCAAAAACCGTCAATTGGAGTGAACGCGGAATGGGCGTGGCGGTCATTACCAGCAAGTGGGGATTGTCGCCCTTTTTTCGCAGTGCTGCCCTCTGGGCGACGCCAAACCGGTGCTGCTCATCCACAACAACCATTTGCAAATTCTGAAACCTGACCGGGTCTTCTATCAGCGCGTGCGTGCCGATCAGGAGCTTGATGTAGCCATTTTCCAACCCTGCAGCGATGTCTTTACGGTCCGACTGCGAGGTATCCCCGGTCAACAAACGCACCTGCCCAGGCTCAAGGAAGGCAGCTTGGTTTTTATGACTCTCCGTCATTAAGCGCAAGGAGGTCTGGTAGTGCTGCTCTGCCAGGATGCCAGTAGGCGCCATGAAAGCCGCCTGGGCACCGTGAGAAATGACCATTGCCATCCCAACCAGCGCCACAACCGTCTTACCCGAGCCGACATCTCCTTGCAAGAGGCGATTCATCGGATGAGCGCTCGAGACATCCTTTCGGATTTCATTGATAGTACGCACCTGGGCACCAGTGAGTTCATAGGGCAGCGCGTCGATGCGGGCCTGCAGCCAATCATCCGAGACGGGGTACGGCTTACCACTCAACTCGAGCCATTGACGTTTCTGCTGGATGATGCCAAGCTGCTGGAGGAACAGCTCATCGAACGCCAACCGCCTTTGCGCCTTGGCGAGATTTTGCATGTTATCGGGGAAATGCACCTCGTTAAGGGCTTGCTGCAGTCCGATCACCCCGGCTCGTTCCCGGATCTGGTCCGTAAGCATATCGCTGATACGCGGAACCCAGTACTTGAGAGTGGAAAAAATCGTCCGGCGCAGCCACTTTTGGGTGACTTTAGCAGTCAGCGGGTACACCGGCACAATCCGGTTGGTATTGAGCTGCTGCTGGTCAATGGGTTCGTACTCCGGATGCCAAATAACCGGGCGCCCCAAATAAGTGTCAATCTTACCGGAGATGGAGATCATCATACCCTGGCGTAAATTACGGAGATGCCACTCCTGGTTGAACCACAACAACCGCATACTGCCGGTTGCGTCCGTAACGACCGCTTCGATCAGAGTGCGACCTTTTCGGGTCGGGATCCTGGCGACATTGTTCACGCTGGCAACGATGGTTGCCTCTTCTCCGATGCGCAATTGGTTGATCGTTTTCAGTTTCGAGTAATCATCATAGCGCCGGGGAAAATGGTAAAGCAAGTCACGGATGCTGAAAATCCCAAGTTTGGCAAGGTTTTTGACTTGGTTTTCCCCAACTCCCCGAATAACACTGACGGACGCTTCGAGACCCATCTGAGGCTGAGTGGGCTTTGCAGGAGGAGCGGTTTTCTTCGTGCTGCTTGGTTGGGTGGATTGCCCTGCCTTTTTTGATGCGATTGCAGGGGTGGGTTTTGATGCAGTTTGAGCAACAGGTTGTGGTGCGGGTGCTTCACTTGCGGCAGCAGGAAAGTGCCCTATTTCGGTCAACCCCAGCCAGGAGGTCAGCTCAATCAGATCTTTCCTGCGATCCTCGGGTGATCTGCCTTCATACTTCTTTAAGAGTTGTGAAACCCTGGTGATCAGGGATTCTGACAAACCAGATTCTCGCGCTTCGGCAGGCCAGGTATTTGCGAGTGCGCCAAATCCACCCATTACCGCAGTATTTTGATAGCCTTTACTGCGCTCCAACTTGATGAAATTTGCGTACTTTTCCGTAACTTTCGCCATCCCAGAACCATTTTCCTTGCCTAATCATAATCGATTTAAGACCATTTTCCTACAACTCTGGTCCGCAAGATCCTAACCAACCGCCCACCTTTTTTAGCAAAACAACCCCGAAGAAGCAAGTTTATGGAATATTCTACACGCAGTTGCACTTAATTTTAAAATGCTACCAACGTTTTCTTGCAAACCTTTTTGGAATTGACTGCCAAAGAAAACAAAAACAGTCTTGCGACCGTTTCTGTATTCCCTGCAATTTTTATTCAAATGCGATGATCAACTGGTAATGCGGTTGACCGCCTTCGTGAATTTCGAGATCTTTGTCCGGATATTTTTCACGAACATGATCGCCGAGTTTGTTGACCTGTTGCTGGGTTATTCCTTCCCCATAGAAGAAGGTGATGCGCTCAATAGCATCAAGGTTCGCCTGCTGGAATAAAGCGTCTATTGCTCCTTCGATCGTCGCCGCGGATGATACCAGTTTGCCATCATACAATGCAATCACCTGGCCTTTTTCCACTTCCACGCCTTCGATTTCCACCGAGCGCGTCGCTATGGTGATTTCGCCGGTATGCACCTCGGTAATCGCCTCGAGCATCGAAGCTTCATTTTCCTCAAGAGTGCCGTCCGGGATCAGGCGCAACATGGCTGCAAAGCCCTGGGGAGCATTGCGGGTGGGAATAACAGCGATTTTTTTGGCGCTCACCTTGGCAGCGTTCTGTGCAGCCAGGAAGATGTTCTTGTTGTTCGGTAAAATAATGATTTTATCTGTTGGCAGGTTCTCAAAGGCTGCAACCAGCTCTTTGACGCTGGGGTTCATGGTCTGTCCGCCCTGTACTATGGCTGCGACTCCAAGGCTGGCAAAGATGCGAGAGAGTCCCTCTCCTGGAGAAACTGCCACGACTGCCACCTCGCCGGGGTTCACCGTTGCCAATGGTAGTTTGTTTTCGTCCTTGGCATGGCCATTCATTTGCTCCTGGAGGTTTTCCATCATGATTTTCTTGACCGCGCCGATGCTTTCGGTGTAAGCAATCGGCTCATAGCGTTTATCCAGGGCAGTGTGGATGTGCATACGGTAAATCCCATCACCCTCACCCACCTGAATACTGGTTCCGATCCCGCTCAATCCGTTATAGTAGTTTTCCAAATTGAAGTTGCCATTGGGAGCGAAGTCGATCACAACTTCATAATCCTGTCCTTCTTCAACCTCCTCCATGGCATGGCTCAAATCGAGCTCCGCCAGTGGGCGCAGGACCACACCGGAGGCGTCCAGGGAGAGCCCCTGCAGCATTCGCAGCATACCTTCAAAGATGTAAAACAGACCCATGCCGCCCGAGTCCACCACGCCGGCTTGCTTTAGGATAGGCAGCAATTCAGGGGTATGTTTCACACTCTCATCACCAGCAGCCACAATCGCCACAAGCATTTGGCTGAGGCTGGTGTTTTCCTTGAGAGCTTTCTCTGCCGCGGCGGTCATGTCCTTCATAACCGTCAGGATCGTGCCTTCCACAGGACGCACCACGCCTTTATAGGCAGTGTTTCGACCTTCCTGCATGGCGCGCATCAGCAAACCGGTATCCATCGTTTCGTAATGGTCGAGCGCGCGCGAGAAACCGCGCCAGATCTGCGAAAGGATGACGCCGCTGTTACCTCTGGCTCCCATCAGGGCGCCTTGGGCAAAATGACGACCAATTACACCTACATTCATCGAGCGATTCTGATCGGCTTCAGCAAAGGCTGCCTGCATGGTGAGGACCATGTTGGTACCGGTGTCACCATCTGGCACCGGAAAGACGTTTAAAGAGTTGACATACTGCTGGTTGGTCGTCAACCAGAGCAGACCAGCTTCAAAGAGTAGCATAAGCCCATCGCCGTTGAGGGGAGACTGCAGCAGCCGGTGGCGTTCAGCCTCATCAGGCAGGGTTCGATATATATCATTCATTCAGCACCTATAAATATTTATTAGTCTGGGTTACTTATTCTTAAGCCCCTGACATGGACATCTACCCGTTTGACCGGAATACCCATGGTTTTCTCGACACTATATTTGACACTTTCTGCAACCGAATCCGCTACCGATTTGATGCGAAGTCCGTATTCGACGATCAGATTAAGCTCGAGTGAAACCCCGTCCTCCTCCGCATTGACCAAAATGCCCACATCAGCCTCTTTCTTGAAGAAGCGTGAGACTGTCTCGGCAGGATTCGCAGGCGCCAAACTGATCACGCCATAGGATTGCAAGGCAGCATTGCGGGCAACCGTCTTGATTGCCTGCGGGAGGATGTAGACGCTGCCCTGTTTATTACTTTGAGTTGTCATAGAAATCCTCTTTCTCCGCTAAAATTACTTGATTCTTTCCTTGTTCTCTGGTATTATAATTTCTTGCGTGTGTAGAAATTAGCACACATGCAGCCTGAAATTATAATGCAAAAGAGGTAACAAGATGGCAAAGTGCAGTCAATGTGGTAAAACCACAACTTTCGGTCATAATCGCAGTCACTCGCTGGTGGCAACCCGGCGTAAATTCCTGCCCAATCTTCAGAGCGTTACTGTGATGGAGAATGGCAGAAAAGTTCGTAAAGTTCTTTGCGCACGCTGCATCAAAACTTTGACCAAAAATTACAACTAGTTTGTTAACCCACAAACGATCAAAAAGTCGCGTTTGCGGCTTTTTTGATTTTAATTCAGTGCCTCTCGTAAGGCACGCACCCCACCCGCAATACCTTCATGATGTTTGAAAACCGCTGTACCAGCCACAAAGTTTCTTGCTCCAGCGTCATAAGTGGCGCGGATCGTAGCAGCAGTGATGCCGCCGTCCACCTGGACAATCGCTCTGGATTTATGTGCGTCCAGTATCGCGCGGGTCTGCCTGATTTTTCCGATCGCCTGCGGAATGAAGCTCTGACCGCCGAAGCCAGGATTAACGGACATGATCAGCACCAATTCCACCATATCTGCCAGCAGTTCCAGCGGTTCCACAGGCGTACCTGGATTGAAAGTCAGACCGGGGTTTACACCGAGTTCACGGATGGTTTGCAGTGTGCGGTGGATATGTGGGCAGGTTTCGTAGTGCACCGTCAGAAAGTCCGCGCCGGCATTAGCAAAAGCTTCCAGGTGCTTTTCGGGCTCGACGATCATCAGATGCACGTCTAAAGGCAGTGAAGTCACCTTCTTACAAGCTGCGACAATATCCGGTCCAAAAGTAATATTTGGCACAAACCTTCCATCCATAACATCAATGTGGATGGCATCCGCGCCAGCCGCTTCACAGGCTTGCAATTCCTCACCCAGTCGGGTCAGGTCAGCAGAAAGAATCGAAGGCGAAATCAGAGCAGCCACGGCACCTCGCATCAGGGTTTGAGCAATAAGTAGATATAAAACCAGAAAGGAATCAATCCCAACAGCAGCGCCGCAGCCAGCAAGCCCAATGACCAGGTCTTCCAATCGATCGGCGATTTTGCTCGCTCCTCGAGAGCGCTTTCCGGAATCCTCGTTTGCAAAGGGCTTGGTTGCGAAGAAATAACCCCTCTTGGAGGAGTCTTTTCTGGCTCAGGTGGAGTAAATGCTTTGGCTGGGACCGGCGTGGGGGTACGAGCTGGAGGTTCAGCGACAGGCACAGGGTTTGGCCGCACCTGTTCCAGCTTTGGCAGTTGCTGTAGATTCTCATTCGGGAACGGCACTGAGCGTTCTGTTTCATACAAGCCCATCAGCAACCTTCCGAGCTGATCGGCCGTCCGATAGCGGGCGGAAGGCTCCTTGGAGAGTACCTTGAGAATGATCTCCTCCAGTTTCGCCGGGATGCTGGTGTTGAAATAACGGGGCGCTACAGGAAGATCCTCGCGATGCATACGCGCAAGTTCGGCAGAGTCAGAGGCTATGAATGGCAATCTCCCAGCCAGCATTTCGTACAGGATGACACCCAGGGAATAAACGTCCGAAGCCGGAGAAGGCGGCAGCCCACTGGCCTGCTCGGGAGAGAAGTAGTGCGGTGAACCCCAAACGACCTCGCTGCGTTCATCGGGAGAAATGGTCGATAAGGCGCGTGCGATCCCAAAATCAGTCACTTTCAGGCGTCCTTCCGGGGTGACGAGCATGTTGTGGGGCTTGATATCGCAGTGCACCAATCCCGCCCGGTGGGCATAACCCACCCCGCTACAAGCCTGGATCATCAGTTCCAGCGCCTCGCTGACGCTGAAACGCTCTTTTTGCTTGATGAGGGTTTTCAAGTCGGTACCGGGCATGTATTCCATCACGATGAAAAGGTGCTTTTGATCGAGACCGAAGTCGTGCACGGTGACAATATTTGGATGGGAGAGGTTTGCCGCTGCCTTGGCTTCCTGGCGGAAGCGTTCGCGGAAGGCAACGTCTTGTGAAAAATCTTCGCGCAGGGCTTTAACCGCCACATAGCGCTCGAGCATCAGGTCTTTGGCTTTGTAAACAATAGCCATACCGCCTGTGCCCAGCGTTTGTTCAAGTTGGTAGCGGTCATTCAATATGCCCAGCGTAGTCGTCATACGACGTGATTATAATGCAAATCGCAGTGTGAGCCGCTTGGGGAAAGGCACGCAGGTTCTCTCCATTTCCTCATGGATCGCGTCAGCTATTTCTTACAGCTATTAAACAGTGTACCTTATACACATTACTGCCCATATTCTTTGCGTAAAACCGAAACTTCCCTGCTGATGATCGCAAAATTACTCCCCTAACAAACCATCTAATTAAGTGGCTACGCGCAGTGGAATCTGACATCCAGATGTGACCCCCTGGAAAAGAGAAAAAACCATGGTTCTTTGCAAATTACGTGCCCAATTCCTTGCATTTTGTAGGTTTCAGTTCTATAATGTGTGCAAGATTGTCATAAAGTGTCAGAAAGTGTCACAACACTGAAAAGAAGCGCTGGTAACCCGGCGCTTCGCCAATTAAAGGGAGATTAGAACAAATGTTTTATGGAAGGTTTGAGCACAATATTGACAAGAAAGGTCGGATGACTGTCCCCTCCAGCTACAGGGAACAAACCGTCGGCGATCTTGTCTGCGTGACAAAAGGCCTTGATGGTAACCTGATGGCTTATTCCAAAGACAAGTTCGACACTATCGCTGACTCGATCAACAGCATCTCCATCACAGATCCCCAGCTGCGCTCCTTGCGCCGCGAAATCCTGGGTGGTTCTGCTGAACTCACTTATGACACTGCTGGACGTATTCTCATTCCGACACACTTGCGGAAGTTTGCCGGAATTGATGAAAAAGTGGTCATTATTGGCGTTGGAGACAGCTTTGAGATCTGGGCTCCTGAGCGGTTGGATGCGGAAGAGACCGCGAACAGCGACCCGAAAGCCAATGCTGAACGCTGGGCGATGTTCAACATCAACACTAGAGGAAATTGAGGCAAACGGTGAGCGAAGACCCCTTCCCGCACCGCCCTGTACTTTACAAAGAAACAATTCAATATCTGGCTCCCTCGAGCCCGAAGCGTTACCTGGATTGCACTGCCGGAGCTGGCGGTCATTCTGAAGGCATCCTGACCGAGAGCGCTCCATCCGGAGAACTCCTCGCGCTGGACCTCGACCCCCTGGCAATCGAACTCACCAGGCAGCGCCTCAGTCCCTTCGGCAATCGCGCGCACGTGATGCAAGCATCTTACCTGCAAAGCGCTGAGATCCTGCAAATGATTGGTTGGCAGGGTGTGGACGGGATTGTGATGGACCTTGGCGTGTCCTCCATGCAGCTCGACCAGAGCGAACGCGGCTTCTCCTTCAGACATGACGGTCTGTTGGATATGCGCTTTGACCCTACCCAGGGTCAGACAGCCGCTGATTTGGTGAACAATCTGGAAGAAACGGACCTGGCGGACATCATCTGGCGCTATGGCGAAGAACGCTATTCCAGGCGCATCGCGAGGGCAATTCTCAAAGCCAGACCCTTGAAGACTACGGGGGAATTGGCAGAGGTTGTGCGGAATGCGATCGGCAGAAGCAAAGAAAAGCAAGATCCCGCCACCAGAACCTTTCAAGCATTGCGAATTGCGGTCAATGATGAACTCAAGACCGTGGAACAGGCGATACCCCGCCTGATCGCACTTTTAAACCCATACGGACGCCTCGCGGTCATCAGTTTTCACTCCTTGGAGGACCGACTGGTGAAGCAGGCTTTCAAACGCGAAAGCAGCGACTGCATTTGCCCTCCCGAGCAGCCGGTCTGCACCTGCGGGCATCAAGCAAGCGTCCGGATATTGACCTCCAAACCGATCACCGCATCACCAGAGGAGGTCGAGATCAACCCGCGTTCTCGCAGCGCGAAATTGCGGGTAGTTGAGAAGTTATAGAGGAATGGCACGGAATCTGCATGGAAAAGGCTATGAAAAAGAATCTCTTACAAGCCTATAAACAAGCCCCCTGGCGTACTCAGCTCCAGTGGATCGGCATATTTTTGCTGGTCCTGGTCGGGGTTGCGGTAGTTGCCGGCGTGTACCTGATGATCAGCGGACGAGCGGCTGCCACCGGTCGGCGCATCCAGAGCCTGGAAGCTGAAATCAGCGCGCTGGAAATGGAAATCAGTGACCTCAAGACACAATATGCAGAAGTCTCTTCCGCAAAATCTTTAAGCGAACGAGCGGATGCGCTGAATATGACTATGCTGGACCCACTTGAGGCGACGTACATCGAAGTTCCAGGCTACGTTCCGCCTTCCCAACCAGTCCTTGCCCCTCCCCCAGCCGTTGAAGAGATCAGCACGCCGGTGCTGTTGCCTGAATTTACCGCTTCCTTGTGGGACTGGCTGCGGTTGAGAGTATTTATTGAACCGAGCCTGCCCGCAGAATCGACCGAAAGCGTAACCACAGAATCTGTTACGCCGGCTCCGACAGAGGTGGTTCCATGAAAACCACGAATTGGAATCGTTTCTTTATTATTTGCGTGGTATGCAGTGTGGTCGCTGGTGCGGCCGGGATACAGCTCATCCGCATCCAGAACATCGAAGGAGCGAAACAGATCCTGGCCAATAGCGAAGCCTACCAGGGTATCAACCGCGTGATCTATCCCGAACGCGGGAGCATTTACGACGCGGAAGGCCGACTTCTGGCAGGTAATGAAGTAATTTACGAGGTTGGTCTGGATTTGCAAGCTATCGAACAGCCCGAAACGGTTGCGTCAGTGGCCTCGAGCGTTTTGGGGTTGGATTATGCCCGCGTCCTGGGCTACACGCAGATGACTCCCGGCAATGGCAATCCCTACTTTGTCGTGCTGGATGGCTTTGTCAGTAAAGACAAAATCGCTCAGTTGGAGTCGATCAAAGAAGATTATGCCAATCGCAGCACCAAACGCGGCGAGGTACGCCCCAATCTCCTCGGTTTGGTCTGGACCGCAAACAATAAACGCAGTTACCCCGAAGGCGCTTTGGCCTCGAACATCCTGGGCTTTTACAGCTTCCTGGACCGCACAGACGGCATTGGTTATTTCGGTGTGGAAGAAGCCTACGACGATCTGCTGGCTGGTGAGCCAAAAGAGGTTTACTCCGCAATCGATCCCAACCTTCTGACTTCATTAGAAGAAGTTCCGCCAGGTGTGACAGTTCAATTAACGTTTAACCGCGAGATCCAGGCTATGACCGAAACTAAACTGGATGAAGCAATGGAATGGTCTGGCGCTGAAAACGGATCCATCGTCGTCTATGATCCCGAAACCGGTGAGATTATCGCCATGGCAACTACCCCACGGTTGGATCCCAACGAATATTGGAACTATTCCGAACTGTTCCCCAACCCAAAGCCATACAACTCCGCTATCAGCAGCACCTACGAACCCGGATCTGTCTTCAAAGTCATCACCATGGCTGCCGGGTTGGATTCGGGTGTGGTCACACCTGAAACGACTTTCAATGACACCGGCTCTATTTCGGTTGGTGGCGCAACCATTTACAACTGGAACATGGGCGGCTGGGGAGAAGTGGACATGACCGGCTGCTTGCAGCACTCGCTAAACGTGTGTCTTGCCTGGCTGGGAATGCAACTTGGACCAGACCGTTTTTATTCGTATCTAAAATCTTTCGGCTTTGACCGTAACACTGGCATCGATTTGGGCGGTGAAAGCCATTGGCCTCTGAAACTGCCGGGCGACGGGTTATGGTACGAAGTTGACCTGGCGACCAATTCATTTGGTCAGGGTATTTCGGTAACCCCAATTCAGATGGTGACCGCGATTGGCGCAATTGCGAATGAGGGAAAGATGATGGCACCCCACGTCGTCAAGGCGATGGTCATTGATGGTAAACAGTACAACATTGACCCTGTCGTTGTTGGCACTCCCATTTCAGCAGAGACTGCCCACACGCTGACCACTATGCTGGTAAACTCCCTCGAAAATGAAGCCTCAAGCGCTTTGGTTGAAGGTTACAGCCTGGCTGGCAAAACTGGCACTGGTGAAATTGCCACGCCGCTGGGCTATACTAACACTGCCACGAACACCTCATTTGTTGGTTGGGGACCTGCTGAGGATCCAAAGTTCCTGGTATATATCTGGCTGGAAAAGCCTGAAATTTCCATCTGGGGTTCCGAGGTTGCAGCTCCGGTCTTTTCGGATCTGGTAAGCGACCTGGTGGTCCTGATGACTATCCCACCCGACAATGTGCGCCTGGCTGAAAAGCCCGGTAACAATAGTCTTGTAATATTGGAGTAATAACGATGTTGACACTAAGCCACATACTTAAAGCTCTCGCACCGGCTGCTCAGTATCAAATAACGCAGGATTTTGAGATCGCCTGCGGCTGTGTTGATTCCCGCTGTGTCAGTGAGAAAGGGCTTTTTGTGGCTTTAAAAGGCGAGAATACAGATGGTCACCAGTTTGTTGACCAGGCATTCGCAAATGGGGCAGTTCTGGCATTAATCGACCATGCCATCGAGAGTAAATTCCCGGTTATTGATCTCACTCAGGAAAGTTTTGAGTTACCGGAAAGCGCTCCCTTCAGCCTGCAGACACCTGACGCACTGCTGGCATTGCAGACTTTGGCAAAATACTGCCGGCAGCAGCACGAGCTGGTGGTCATCGGTATTACCGGCAGTGTCGGAAAATCCTCAACCAAAGAGCTCATCGCCTCCGTTCTGGGAAGTCAGATGAAAACCCTGAAAAACCAGGGCAATATGAACAATGAAATCGGTCTGCCCCTGACGCTGCTCTCATTGACCGAAGAGCACAAGGCGGCGGTGCTTGAGATGGGTTTTTACGTGGCAGGCGAAATCAGACTGCTGTGTGATATCGCCCAGCCCCAAATTGGGATCGTTACCAACATTGGAACCGTCCACGCCGAACGCGCCGGCAGCATTGAAGCAATTGCCCGCGGAAAAGCGGAGCTTGTGGAATCCCTGCCCGCTTCACCCGAGGGATTGGCTATCCTCAATTACGATGATCCGCTCGTCAAAGATATGGCGGGGCTGACCCAGGCGCGTATCTTCTATTATGGTCTCGATCCTGAGGCGGACCTCTGGGCGGATGAAGTGGAGAGCCGCGGATTGGATGGCATCCGCTGCCGTATGCACTACCAGGATGAGAGCCTCTACGTCACAGCTCCCCTGATCGGACGCCACTCGGTTTACACCATGCTTCGGACTGCCGCGGTGGCACTCAACTTGGGAATGGACTGGGGTTCGATCTTTGAAGCCTTCAAAGATGACCGTGTTCAACTGCGAATCGTAACCGTAAAAACTGCATCTGGCGCCGTGTTGATTGACGACACCTACAATGCTTCCCCTGATTCGACCATGGCAGCCCTAAACCTGCTTGACGACCTGAGCGGTCGCAAGGTGGCAGTGCTCGGAGATATGCTGGAACTTGGACGCTATGAGGAAGAAGGACACAACAAGATCGGCATGCGCGCTTCAGAAGTGGCAGATGAGATTGTTCTGGTGGGCACTCGCAGCCTGATGACGCGCGACGCCGCCATCGAAAACGGCTTCCCTGCCGACATGGTGCATTGGTTCAACGATTTTAACGACGCAACCACCTATCTGCGTGAAACCCTGAAATCCGGGGATATCGCCCTGATCAAAGGTTCACACAGCATGCACATGGAAAAAATCGTAGCAGCTCTGGAGGACGTAGACTAATGCGTGGTTCTTCACTGGCAATCGCAATCAGTAGCATCAGCTTTCTGCTGACGGTCATTTGGGGGAGTCCTTTTATCCGTCTGCTGCGGAACCTGAACATCGGCAAGATCATCCGCATCGATGTGCCTGAATCGCACATGGCTAAGATGAACACCCCTACCATGGGTGGATTTATGTTCCTGATCCCGGTCACGCTTCTGACCGTCATCCTGAATGCGGTTTCCCTTTTTGGCTCACGGCTGATAGGCTCATCCATCCTGGTGCCCCTGGCTGCCATGTGGGGTTTCGCGCTGATCGGCGCGGTGGACGATTGGGAAGGCATCCGCGGACCAAGGCGCGGACTGGGAATGCGCGGCAGAACCAAGTTCTTGCTGCAATGCCTTGTAGCATTGGTAATATCTTATGCACTCATGGAAATTTTGCAGGTTCCCCATTTACTCTGGCCTGCATCCCCTGAACCCCTCGACCTGGGGTGGTTCTACCTGGTTGTCGCGGCTTTCTTCATCGTCGCCTACTCTAATGCCATCAATCTGACCGATGGAATTGACGGTTTGGCAGGAATGATATCCATCGTGGCTTTTGGCGGGTATGGCATTGTTGCTCTCTTGCAAGGCCAGGTTTACCTCGGACGTTTTTGTTTCTGCATTATCGGTGCCCTGGCTGGATTTCTGTGGTTCAACGGCAAACCTGCCACCCTCTACATGGGCGATACCGGCTCTCAGGCTTTGGGTGCCACCCTGGCAGTGATCGCGCTCATGACCGGGCGCTGGTTATTCCTGCCGTTGATTGCAATCATTCCGACTGCTGAAGCCCTCAGCGTAATCATCCAGGTGCTCTATTTCAGAGCGACTGGCGGCAAGCGTATTTTTAAGAAAACCCCAATCCATCATCATTTTGAGATGATCGGCTGGGAAGAGAACCAGATCGTGATGCGCTTTTTTCTCATTGAGCTGATCGGCGCCATGCTGGGACTTAGTTTGACATTTATGAGCTGATGAAAACAAATTATTCAGGCAAAAAAGTAATCGTAATCGGAGCAGCCCGTCAGGGGCTGGCAATTTCGCGCTTCCTCGCAAATAGAGGAGCCCGCGTTGTGCTGACTGACTCCCGACCTGCAGCAGACTTTGCTGCTGAAAGCACTGCTCTGGCTGACTTGCCAGTTGAATTTGCCTTTGGTGGTCATCCGGAAAGCTTGCTCGAAGGAGCCGATCTGATTTGCGTCTCTGGTGGGGTACCTCTGACCATCCCCTTCCTGGTGGCTGCACGAAACCAGGGCATTAAACTCACCAATGATTCCCAGATCTTCCTGGAAGAATGCCCCGCAACCGTGATTGGCATCACCGGTTCTGCCGGCAAGAGCACCACCACCGCCCTGGTTGGTTTAATGGCGCAAAAACACTTCGAAATGAAGAATAGCAGCCATCACGCCTGGGTGGGCGGTAATATCGGCAATCCACTTATTGATGACCTCGATAAAATGGATGAAGATGATATGGTCGTTATGGAGCTCTCAAGCTTTCAGCTGGAGTTGATGACAACTTCCCCACAGGTAGCCGCAGTCTTAAATATCACCCCCAATCACCTCGACCGGCATAGTTCCATGCAGGCCTATATAGAAGCCAAATCCCACATTCTGCGCTACCAGCACCAGGGTGATGTGGCAATATTGAACCGCGACGACGAAGGCTCCTGGAATCTGCTTGATCAGGCTCGCACGGATGTGATCAGCTTCGGCATGAAGGCTCCAGGACATCGTGAGAACGGTACTTATGTGGACAAAGGTCAGATCATGCTGCAAATTGGCAATGACAGGCTCAAAATGCTGCCAGTGGAATGGATCAACCTGCGCGGTGAGCATAACCTCTATAACGTTCTGGCAGCTTGCGCCATAGCGGCAGGTGCCACGATTAGTCTGCCTGGCATCCAGCTGGCAATCGAGACGTTTGATGGTATCCCACACCGTCTGGAGCTGGTGCGCGAACTGAATGGCGTCCGCTGGTATAACGACTCGATCGCCACAACCCCGGAACGCACGATAGCTGCCATAAATTCCTTCCAAGAACCGATCGTTTTACTGCTTGGCGGGCGCGATAAAAATTTGCCCTGGGACAAACTCGCTCAACTGATCCGCAAACGTGTTTCACGTGTGGTGATCTTTGGCGAAGCAGGCGATCTGATCGCTGAAGCCATTGGCCCCAAAAAGCCTGGTCAGGCGATGCATTCGGTTGTACGCTGCGCCACCTTGCAGGAAGCCATAAAAATTGCACACGGTCAGGCTGAATCCGGAGACGTCGTATTACTCTCTCCTGGATGCACCAGCTATGACGCCTTCAAAGATTTTGAAGAACGAGGGCAAGCCTTCAGACAATGGGTGAATGAACTATGAGCAACGCAACTACTCCCAAATCCCGCCGCCGTACGAACGTGCAATCCCTCTCATTTGATGTAGGACTGCTATTGATCGTTGCCAGCCTGCTGGTTATCGGTTTGTTAATGGTTTATTCCGCCAGTTGGGACGTCTCGATGGCCATCAGCGACAGTCAAAACTCCATTTTTATGAGGCAGGCTCTTTGGGTAGGGCTGGGAGTGATCGGCGCAACGGTACTGAGTTTTTTTGATTACCACCGCTATCGCAAGTGGGTAGTCCCGATGATGATCGTCGTGATCATCAGTCTCCTTGCAGTTTTGGTCGTACGGGAAGTTCGCTACAACTCAGCTCGTTCATTGTTAGGTGGATCCATTCAGCCTTCTGAGTTTGCCAAACTTGTTTCTATTTTGTACCTGTCTGTCTGGCTGACAAACAACAAAGACATGCTGAAGGATTTCAAGAATTACCTGCTACCGTTATCTTTTGGCATCGGCTTCATCGTGGCGTTGATCCTCGCCCAACCAGACTTGAGTGCAGGCCTGACCGTGCTAATGTTGGGTATCATGCTCCTTTTCCTGGCTGATGGTGATTGGAAACATGTCGGCATTGTCATCCTGGCTGGTCTGTTTGGTTTTGTCTTCCTTATCAATGTCATGCCTACCGGGCGCATACGCTTCGCCGAGTATTTATCTGGACTTCAAAATCCCACCCAGAGTTCTTACCACATCCAGCGCACTTACGAAGCGATCATCAAAGGCGGCGTCTTCGGCGTAGGGCTTGGCAAGGCAACTACCAAGTTCACCGGTCTGCCCCTGCCCCATACCGACAGTATTTTTGCCGTCGTGGCTGAGGAGACAGGCATTGTTGGCTCGATGATCGTGATAGCGCTTTACGTCTTGCTGATTTGGCGGGGTTTCAAGATTGCCCGAAACGCTCCGGATCAACTGGGTTCATTGCTGGCTTTTGGTCTGACCAGTTGGATTGTTATAGAAGCCCTGATCAATGTTGCGGTCATCGTTGGTTTGCTGCCTTTTGCTGGCAACGCCCTGCCCTTCATCAGCGCGGGCGGATCCAGCATGGCGGCAACGATGGCTGCCGTGGGGATCGTGATGAATGTTGCTCGCCAGGGGGCGAACAAAACAGCCTCTGAAAGGAGTACTACCAGTGCGACTGTTGATTTGCGCAGGCGGGACGGGCGGCGGAGTGTATCCGGCGCTAACCGTTACGGAGAGATTAACTGATGACACAGAGGTTTTGTGGGTCGGCAGCGAAGGCGGCATGGAAGCTGAGCTCGTCGCGCGGGCAAATCTGCCCTATCGCGGTATTCGCGCAGCTGGTGTCCACGGCGTTTCACTCAAGCAAATGCCGGGAAATTTGGTGAAATTATGGCAAGGTTACGGTCAGGCAAGGCGAATTCTAAAGGAATACAAACCCGATGTGATGATGTTCACGGGCGGGTATGTGGCAATTCCTATGGCTTTGGCTGGTCTGAAAGTTCGGACTTTGTTGTTCGTACCGGATATCGAACCCGGATTGGCACTGAAAACCTTAGCCCGCTTTTCGGACAAAATCGCGGTCAGTGTGAGCGATTCGAAAAGGTTTTTCAGCAGGAAGGAGAAAGTTGAAGTGACCGGTTACCCCCTGCGCCAGGATCTGATGAAATGGACCAAAGCTGATGCTTTGGCATACTTTGGGTTTAACAGCGAAAAACCGGTAATCCTGTTCACCGGCGGCAGCAGCGGCGCGCGCTCGATCAACAAAGCAGTCATCGCCATCCTGGGCGAGCTGCTGAAGCGCTACCAGGTGATCCACCTGACTGGGCATTTGGATTGGGAAACGGTAAAAGCCGCAACGGCTAACCTGCCCCAGAGTTACCAGGCATTCCCCTATCTTCACGAGATGGGGGCAGCGTTCGCGGCAGCAGACCTTGTGGTCTCAAGAGCCGGCGCATCTGTGCTGGGTGAGTATCCCTTCTTTGGGCTACCTGCCATTTTGGTGCCTTATCCCTATGCCTGGCGCTATCAGAAAGTCAATGCGGATTACCTGGTGGAACGCGAAGCTGCAATTCTGCTGGAGGATCAGTATCTGCAAAGCCAGCTGCTGTCGCAGATCGACACCCTCTTCCAGGACCAGGCGCGTTTACAGCATATGCAGCGGGCAATGAAAGCTCTTGCTCAGCCTCAGGCAGCGGAACGGATTGTCAATCTACTCTACGAAATGGCGGAGGGATAGGGCTTCACATGGTTTCGCTCAACGTTTTATTCACAATCTTTGTCGTGCTCTTTGGAATCATCGGAGCAGTCCGCGGTTTACGCAAAGAACTGGTGGTGATCGTTTCAGGAATAATGGCACTTTTTATTATCCAGGAAGTTCTGCCCCGCCTCTTTGGAAGTTTATCAGGTACAAAGGCCCTTTATCTCGAGTTAATTGTGTTATTCGTCTGCGGCTTTCTTGGTTACCAGACCCCCGCATTCCGCCGTTTTTCCGAGTCCGGAAGGTTCAACCGGGACACACCGATCGAAGTGATCCTCGGGGCGGTATTTGGAGCTGTCAACGGTTATTGGATGGTGGGTTCAGCCTGGCATTTCATTGACAAGGCAGGCTATCCATTTACCTGGATCATAGCGCCTGATGCGGGTACTGAGTACGGTCAGCAGGCGATCGAACTCCTCAGTAATATGGTTCCAAACCTACTAACAGGCAATGCGTTGTATGTGGCAGTAGCAATCGCAGTCCTGATCGTTATCGGAGTGATGATTTGATGAGCAAAGTGCATTTCATCGGGATTGGTGGAACGGGCATATCAGCAATCGCCCTGCTGCTGCTTGAAAAAGGCTGGCAGGTTAGCGGAACGGATAAGTCTGCTTCACGCTACTTCGATGCAGTCACGGCCAAAGGTGCCTACACACTTCTGGGGCATAGCCCGGAACTGGCGCTGGCAGCGAACGTGATTGTGCGATCCTCAGCCGTGCACGACGATGACCCCGAAGTCGTTGCCGCTCGCGAAATGGGAATCCCCGTCCTCAAACGAAACGAATTTTTGCCGGAACTGACTGCTGGCTACCAGACGATCGCAGTTGCCGGCTCTCATGGTAAAACCACCTGCACGGCAATGCTGGTGACGATGCTGCGCGGACTGGGAATGGATCCAACCTTTATTCTCGGGGCACAAATTCGCCCGCTGGCGACGAACGCGCATGCCGGAACAAGCGACTTGTTCGTGATCGAAGCCGATGAATATGACAACATGTTCCTGGGTTTGAGCCCAAAATTCAGCCTGCTGACCAACGTGGAGTACGATCACCCGGACTTCTTCCCCACTCCAGAGGCGTATAACCAGGCGTTTGCAGCGTTTATCCACCGCACACAGCCGGGTGGCGCAGTGATTGCCTGCGCTGAAGACGAAGGCGTACGCAACCTCCTGACAAGAGAAGATTTTGACGGTATCAAGATCCTCACCTACGGATACAGCGCAGATTGCGCGTACCAGATCCAAAACGTTCGCTGGAATGGCGATGGATATAACTTCAACCTCAGCCATACGCCTTCACAACAGGAACTGGGTGAGTTTAGTCTGAAAGTGCCCGGCAGGCATAATCTTCTCAACGCTTCCGGAGCACTGGCAGTGCTGCACCAAATGGGTTTGAACCCTTCAGCAGCAAGCGAGAGCCTGGCTGAATTTGTGGGTACGGAGCGACGCTTCGAACAGGTCTGCCACAGTGGCGATACGGTGGTGATCAATGACTATGGGCACCACCCCACTCAATTGGACCTGACACTCGAAGCTGCCCGTGAGCTATACCCCGATCATCGCCTTTGGGCAGTCTGGGAACCCCACACATTCTCGCGTACCGACCGAATGTATAACGCGTTCGTCACGGCACTACAACGTGCTGATCGCATCGTGATCCTCCCGACTTATGCTGCCAGGGAAACCGTTGAAACCAACACTCCCCGCCAGATCGCGGAAGAAATTGGAGATTCAAAAGCAGCCTACTTCACGAATTTCGCTGAAGCCGCTGACTTCGTTGCAAAGGAAGCCGATGGATTGAATGTGGTCATCGTCTTTTCAGCAGGCAAGGGTCCGGAGTTTGCGACCATGCTTTGCCAGAAACTGGACACTCGGAGGCAGAATGACTGATCTGCCGCTGCGAAAATTACAGGCTCTGTTTGGCGACAAACTGCAGGAAAACGTCCGTATGGCCAATTACACCACCACGCGTGTGGGCGGACCTGCCAGCGGCATGATCTCAGTCTATACCGCGGATGAAATGCGCCGCACGGTCAAGATTTTGTGGGAATTGGATGTGCCGTTCCGCATCCTGGGCAGTGGCTCAAACCTGTTGGTAAGTGATTCTGGCTATAAGGGTGTGATGGTGCACAACCGCTGTCACAACATCCGCATCGATACCA
The DNA here is from genome assembly GCA_011620505.1 of Anaerolineaceae bacterium. Lineage (GTDB taxonomy): Bacteria > Chloroflexota > Anaerolineae > Anaerolineales > Anaerolineaceae > Mesolinea. Next base: position 5,448 of record WOZA01000072.1, on the reverse strand, counting down.
AGCGCGAACAACCCATTATTTTCGCGGAAGGCGGAGCGAACCTTGGTGCAGTCTCACGCCAGGCCAGCCTGCGGGGTGTCTCTGGCTTTGAATGGGCAAACAGCATCCCAGGTACGGTTGGCGGAGCGGTTTATGGCAACGCCGGCGCGCATGGATCGGATATTTCCAAATGCATGCTTGTGGCGCAGGTCATCACCAAAGACGAAGGGGAACAGAGCCTCGATGGTGAGGGTATGGGCTTCCAATACCGCTCGAGCAAGTTCAAGCGCAATGGAGAAGAGGTGGTCATTTTGAGCGCCAGCTTCTCCGGGATAAAAGTGGCGCCTGAAGTCACCCAACGTTTGCTGGAAGAATTGACCGAAAAAAGACGTCAGACCCAACCTGTAGGTCCTTCATTTGGGTCAACCTTCAAAAATCCACAGGGAGACCATGCTGGTCGGCTGCTCGAAGCTGCTGGGATGAAAGGTGTGGCGTCAGGACATGCTTCCTTCAGTACGGTACACGCGAACTTCATCTTGAACGATGGCGAGGCCACCGCGCAGGATTACTACAGGCTGATCCGCCTGGCACAAAAAACTGTGAAAGAACAATTTGGCGTCGATCTGAATCTTGAGGTCGAATTGCTGGGTGAATTTGAAGATGACTGAGAAGCTGAATCTGGTATTGATCTTTGGTGGACGTTCCGGCGAACACGCAGTCTCTCTGCGTTCCGCTCAATCTGTCCTGAACGCGCTGGATGAGAACAAGTATCAAATTTTCCAGGTTGGTATCACCACGGAAGGGTTGTGGCTCTATGGGTCAAACGCCCACAAGGCTTTCCGTGAAGGCAACCATGAATCGCTCGACGAAGCGTTGATCCTCAACAATGGAGGCAAGCCTCATCTGTATACCCGCAAGGAAAATCAGCTTGAGAGCATTACTCCGATTGATGTCATTTTCCCGGTCCTGCATGGAACCTTCGGTGAGGATGGAACCATCCAGGGCTTGTTCGAAATCCAGAATTGTGCATATGTTGGCGCAGGTGTGCTTGGCTCCTCTGTGGCGATGGACAAAGCTGTCTGCAAGCACGTGATGCAATCCATTGGCGTTCCTGTTTTGGAATACTCCGTCTTCTCCCGCCGTGAGATTCAGACGAATTTACAGGAAACTGTTGAGTCAGCAGAGCATATCGCCTCCTACCCATTGTTTGTCAAACCAGCCAATCTTGGATCTTCGGTAGGTATCAGTAAAGTCCGCAACCGTGAGGAACTTGTAAAAGCGCTTGAGCTGGCAGCCCGATATGATCGCCGGATCCTGGTGGAACGCGGCATCGCTGCCAGGGAGATCGAGATCAGTGTTCTCGGCAATACCGAGGTGGAATGCACAGTACCCGGGGAGATCGTCCCGGGAGATGAGTTCTACACCTATAAGGATAAGTATCAGTCCGGCGACCCCGAGGTTGCCATTCCAGCTCCCCTGCCAGATGCCCTGACAACTCAGTTGCAGCAATACGCCATCGATGCTTTCAAAGCGATCGACGGCGCGGGATTGGCACGGGTGGATTTTTTGATCGATAAAGTCAGCGGTGAAGCCTATTTCAACGAAATCAACACCATGCCCGGTTTCACCGAGATCAGCATGTACCCGAAACTCTGGCTCCACTCAGGGCTTAGCTACCCCGAGTTAGTTAACCGGCTGGTGGAGCTGGCGCTGGAGCGCAAAGCCGAGCAGGATGAAACCATCAGGAAGTACGAGGAGTAAGATGGCGAGCGGATCCAACAAAACAACCAGGGCAGATGAGGTGCGAGCCCGCCGGAAGATTGAACCGGCGCGGCGCAAACCCATCCCGACCAACCCTTCCGTGCGTGTCTCCAGGGACGCCCAAAACGCCTCACGGGTTGTCGCACGCCGCTCCTATACGAGCACCCAATATACCAGATCAGCTGCTACGCGCAACCGCAGCCGGGTCTACATGCCCACCGGCACGCCTGGCAGCGAGGTGCGGTTGCCCCCCCTGCCCCAGTTTCACTTTACCTGGCGTTTGCTTTCAGGTCTGATCGCGGTCGGAATGCTCGTTTTACTTTTCATGATGGGAACCTCAACCGCTTTCGCCGTGGACCAGGTGAACCTGAGTGGCGGCGTTCGCGTCCCCGTGGAAGAAATCAGCCAGAAACTGGATATCCAAGGCGAATCAATTATCAGTGTGGTTCCCAGCGACATTGAAAACCAGATCCTGGAAGCCTTCCCGGACATCAAAGCCGCGGAAGTGAAAGTCAGGATGCCAACCGACATCGACATCGTCATCCAGGAACGTATCCCGGCGTTGCTCTGGCTGAATAATGAGGAAGTGGTTTACTGGATCGACCAGGATGGCTTCGCCTTTACCGTGCGCGGGGAGGCAACCTTACCTATCCGGGTTTATGCCAATAGTGAACCGCCCCACCCTCTGGGATGGGTTGCACCTGAACTTCAGATGGAAGCAACCAAAACGGAAAACCAGGAAAACCTTCCATTGGTGGATCCTGCTTTCGTCGCCACAGTGCAAAAGCTGAACAGCATAAAACCTGCTGAAAGCCCCATGCTGTACGATGCAAAGAACGGCTTGGGTTGGGTTGACCCGCATGGCTGGCAGGTTTACTTCGGGGATGACGATGCAAACATCGATATGAAACTTCTTGAGTACACCAAGATTGTTGAGACCATTCTGGAAAGAAACTTGCAACCAGTTTTAATCAGCATGGAATTTCTACACGCACCTTATTATCGTTTGGAGCCTTAATTATGGAAGAAGAACCGATTGTTGTTGGATTAGATGTTGGGACTGCAAAAGTATGCAGCCTGGTAGCCAGGGTAGAAAATGGCAGCAACCTGCGCATCCTTGGGGTGGGCATCGAACCTACCAAGGGCGTCCGAAAGGGAGTTGTGACCGATATCACGGCTGCTTCAGAAAGCATTGCGCGCTCGATCGAAAAAGCTGAACGAACTTCCGGTTTTGAGATCAACTCAGCAATCGTTAATCTGGCTGGGATGCAAGTCTCGTCAACCATTAGCAAGGGTGCGGTGGGTATCTCCGGGCGCGTGATTGACCAGGAAGATGTTTATCGCGCGCTGGATTCGGCCCAGGCAATCGCTGTACCTCACAACCGTGAGATTGTGCACGTGATTCAACGCGGTTTCAGCGTGGACGGACAGGAAGGCATCCGCCAACCGGTGGGCATGCACGGCTTCCGCATGGAAGTTGAAGCCCATATCATCACCAGTGCCGCTTCCTCGATGGAAAACCTGCGCCAGTGTATCTCTATGGCTGGGATTGATGTTTCTCAGTTTGTACTCAATCCCCTCGCTTCAGGCGAAAGTATCCTTTCAGAAACCGAACGCGAAATGGGCGTGGCAGTCATTGATCTTGGCGCTGGCACCACCAGTGTGGCAATTTACGTCAAAGGGGACGTTTTCCACGCCAATGTCCTGGGTGTCGGCGGCGATCTTGTGACCTCGGATATCGCCCAGGGACTGCGATTGCCACTTGAAGTGGCGGAAGAAGTCAAACTCAAGCACGGTTATGCCGTCCTCGAAGATATCCGCGAGGATGAGTCCTTCAACGTCATCACCTTTGGCTCTGAACAGAGCACCAAGGTTGACCGCCGTGAATTGGTAAATATCATCGAAGCCCGTGTGGAAGAAATTTTCATGATGGTCCACCAGGAACTCAAGCACTCGGGTTATGACTCACTCCTGCCAGCAGGTTTAGTCCTGACGGGTGGCGGAAGTCAGATGCCTGGCATACGCAAACTGGCAAGCAAGGTAATCGGTTTGCCAGCCCGTATTGGAAAACCAGAGCGCATGGTTGGTCTCACCGACCAAATTTCGAGCCCCGCTTTCGCTACCAGCATAGGATTGCTGGATTGGGGCATCCTTTTCAGTGAAACAACCCAGATCGCTCCTGAGCGACCTGGTAAATCGCAGCGAGCTAACAACAATTCCAAAGCGGATGGCCTTGTCCAGTGGCTCAAACGAATGTTGCCATAATCATACAAGCACAATAATAGAGGAGATCAAAATGGAAGCAAAACAAACTGAATCATTCGCAAGAATCAAGGTAGTAGGTGTTGGTGGTGGTGGCTGTAATGCGGTAAACCGCATGATTGCTGAAGGACTGCAAGGGATCGAATTCATTTCGATCAACACAGACGCACAGGCTCTGCTCAAATCGCAGGCACAAACCCGCGTGCGTATTGGAGAAAAGTCCACCCGCGGTCTGGGTGCTGGTGGCGATCCAAAAATCGGCCAGGCAGCCGCTGAAGAATCAGCCGAGGAATTATACGAAGTGCTCAAAGGCGCGGATATGGTCTTCGTGACTGCTGGTTTGGGAGGCGGCACCGGTACTGGTGCTGCGCCCGTGGTCGCTCAGATCGCCAAAGAAATTGGCGCCCTGACCATCGGTGTGGTCACGCGGCCTTTCTCCTTTGAGGGTGCCCATCGCTCTCGCGCCGCCGAGCAAGGTGCCATGCGGCTCAAGGAACATGCTGACACGCTGATTGTGATCCCCAATGATCGCCTGCTGCAGATCGTCAATAAAAATGTCGGTCTCAATGATGCCTTCCGCATGGCAGATGACGTCTTGCGCCAGGGCATCCAGGGTATCTCCGAGCTGATCACCATCCCCGGTTTGATCAACCTCGACTTTGCTGATGTCCGCACGATTATGTCCGAAGGCGGTGCGGCTCTGATGGCCGTGGGTCAGGCTTCCGGTGAGGACCGCGCCAAGATTGCGGCGGAACAGGCTATTTCGAGCCAGCTTTTGGACGTCACCATCAATGGCGCTCGCGGTATCCTGTTCAATGTCACGGGCGGGACCAACCTGTCGCTGTTCGAAGTCAACCAGGCCGCTGCGATTATCAAAGAGACCGCCAGCCAGGACGTAAACCTGATCTTCGGTGCCGTTATTGACGAAAACATGGGTGATAACATCCGCATCACCGTGATTGCCACTGGCTTTGATCGTCCTACGCCTCCCCAGGAGGCGGAGCCCGCTTTTTTTCGCCAGGAACATCCTCGTCAACAGCAGGACCGGCTAAGCGTCAACGATACCCGGGCACAGAACGCCCCTAACGCGCAACAGGCTCAGACGAAAAAACAGGAAGATTATGTTTACACCAGCGATGTGGACATTACCCTCCCGGCATTTGTGAGGCGAGAATTAAGCAAACGCTCAAATCACTAAACGTTTTTTCAGGATCTCCTGACAGTGCTGATTAGATTCTTCCTCTGGTTATCTGGAGGAAGAATCTCGGCAAAGTTGTAACAGCACAAAAATCTGGTAACCATCCTCATTAATTCTCCCTGCCTGGGGCTATCCCAGGCTGTTTTATTTATGGGCAGAGTTTTTATGCGTTCCTTTTGCTTGCAGGAACGCATAGTAGTCAACCGAGATCACTTCTAAGTTTTCCATTATTGTGACTTTACGAACCG
>WOZA01000116.1 GCA_011620505.1 Anaerolineaceae bacterium | reverse complement strand
GCGGCATGCGCGAGGGCTTCCTGAAGCGATTGCCCGGCAGGAGTTGCCTGGACCAAATCATCCACGCCTAACTCAAGCATTTTCTCAGCCCCCTCCCCCAGCGCACCTGAAATAACGGCTACGCGCACGCCAGCTTCCCGGGCACGCCTAGTAAGGGCTGAAATGGCCTTACCCATAGAGCTCTGAGCGTCTGTGCGCCCTTCTCCTGTGATTACCAGGTCACTTCCCACCATTTTTTCATCAAATTTCAACAAATCGAGCACAAAATCAATCCCGCTTCTGATCTCAGCCCCCAGTAAAGCCACAAAAGGCAGCGCGAACCCGCCAGCCGCCCCCATCCCGGGGACGTCCCGCAGATTCAAGCCTGTTTTCCGCTCGAGCAATTCCGCCAAATTCCGCAGCCCCTGGTTCAATTGCCACACCTGTTCAGCGGTTGCGCCCTTTTGGGGTCCAAAAACCTCCGCGGCGCCATTCGGTCCGCAAAGGGGGTTATTGACATCCGTCAGGAAAATAAGCTTTCCGGAATAATTCAATTCCCACAACCCGGAAAGATCAAGGCGTTGGATCTTCCCCAAGCCCCCACCGCTGGTAACCTTTTCACCTATATCATCCAAAAAGTGCATCCCCAACGCAGTCGCTGCCCCGGTGCCGCCGTCAACCGTAGCGCTGCCGCCCAGACCGATGTAAATTGGATCCAAGCCATTCTTGACTGCATCTAAAATCATCAGACCCACCCCAAAAGTGCTGGCGCGCAGCGGATCATATTCACCAGGGTCGAGCAATGTGAGCCCCCCTGCCCCAGCCATCTCGATCAGTGCCGAGCCGTCTGCCAACTGGAGATAGTAAGCAGAAATCTCCCGCCCCAGTGGGTCGCAGGTATGAACGATTTTACGTTCTCCCCCAAGCGCGTTGAAAATAACCTCAACCAGCCCCTCTCCCCCATCCGAAATGGGCAGCTGCACTATTTCAGCTTGAGGAAAGACCCGTTCGGCTTGCCCGGCAATGATGCGGCAGGCTTGCAGCGCACTGAGTGAGCCTTTGAACGAGTCAGTCGCGACGATAATTTTCTTCATCACGCGATAAGTTTATCAGAGGAAATCCTCTGGCAGCTGATGACTCTCTGCTAAAAAGCGGGAGCATCCTCCAGAACCATCGGCATCAAGTAGCCATCGGTCATCTGCATCACCTCATCAGCTATCTTCGTTATCCCCAAATCATGCGTCACGATAATGACCAGGTAATTTTCATCATGCGCAAGATGCCAAAGCAACTCAACGATCTTCTCACCGTTAGCCACATCCAGGTTACCAGTCGGCTCATCAGCAAGGATGACCTTTGCCCCAGACGCCAGCGCCCGGGCAATCGCCACACGCTGTTTTTCCCCCCCCGAGATCATATTCGGAAATCGCTTGTAAACCGTTTCCGGCAGGTTGACGTGAGCGATTTGCTCCTTGGCTATCACTGAGGCCTCTTTTGGGGTCTTGCCCAGCAACTCCAATGGAAAACAGACATTCTCCAGGCAGGTCATCAGCGGGAAAAGGTTAAAACTCTGATAAACCACGGTCACATTTTCGCGCCGATACTTATCCAAATTGACCTCATCGGTTGGGATACCACGATAGATGACCTGGCCTTTCGTAGGCAGTGCCAGACCAGCCATAACGGAAAGCAAAGTGGACTTGCCTGAGCCGGATTTCCCAATAATGGCATACAATTTCCCTTCAAAGAAATCAGCACTAGCGTCTTTGACCGCGTCGACGGACTGGTAGTTGTTGCGATATTGGTAGCTAACCTTATCAAGCCTCAGGATGGGTTCTGTAAATAATGTCTGATCCATAAACACTTCTATTCCTTGGTGAACAAAATATCGAGTACTTTGGAGCGCCCCATCAGCCCGATAGCGATAATGATGCCCAAAGTGTAGACAGTTAAGAATAAAACCAGGTTGCGTTCGACGGCCGGCAGCCATTCCGGACGCATCAACAGAACCACGCCGATCGGCAGGAACCCGATCAGCAGCAGGAAAAATTGCTCGAGAAAGAACGCCATGTAAACCTGGATCTTCTTCGAACCCAGGCTGCGCATCACGGCAAACTCAGGCAGACGGTTGCGCGTGAGCAGGTAGGACAGGATAAAGGCGATCACCCCGGAAAGCAGCAGCATGATCGGGATGATGAAATTGAGGAAAGAAAGGTGCTGTTGGATCGAGAGCAAGCCATCCGCCAGGGCTTTATCTTCGATCACAACTGCCAGACGGTTGCTGCGGATGATCCCAACCTGGCTGTAACCGTTTTCCTCCAGGTAATCTCGTAAAGCATCCAAATTTCGCGGGTCTTCTGGAATGATGGTGGCTGAGTCGACTGACTCTGCCAGGTATTCATTAGGTAGACCAGCGACTTGGGGTGATTCCGGGTCTTCAGGGTTTTCAGGCAGCATAATCCCCAGATCAGTGCCCATTTTTATTTCGGTCAGCAAGTTCCAGGGGACAGAAAAAACCGGGGAGCGGCTGCCCTGAAAATAACTTCCAACAACCTTGAAGTCAAAGGCTTCAGCCAGCACCCCGAAGCTATCATCCGGTTCGTATACTCCCAGCCGAATGATATCCCCAAGCATCAGCCCTTGTTCGCTCATGAAGCGATCCGGCAACACGACGATATACTCTGGCTTGAGAAAATCCTCATCCGAGTATCCTTGCAGCCATTGCACCTGCGACTCACGGAATTTGACAGCTTCGCTGGTTCTAACAACGCTGTCGGTCAGAGCCAAAACTGGCATTTTCTTTACCTGCTGAGCAAGCCAGTTGAAGCCTACTTGTTCTGCGATAGAAGTCTCCCGCCGTTCAATTTTAGGTCTTTCCAGGAGGTTTGGTGTGCCTGGTCTTCCATCCGCGCCTTCGACCAAACCCATATATGCATAATGCATGTAGCGGGTGAGCAAAAATTCGTCAATAACCGGATTGTCGGCTTCAAGTCTCTCTCGTGCAAACCGCACCCTATCGCCTGTGACAGGATATTGGAACATCCACCGTGTCTGCCGGCCCTGCCATTCATTGTTAAGCATGTGATAAACATCGCTCTGAAGCTGGATGGGGAATTGCCTGTGCCTGCCTAACGCGGTTGTGAGGTAGGCCGTGGTGGGTACTTCATCGTAAATCGTCAAAGCTGCCTGCTCTTGTTCGGCAACTGAGATACCAATAACCAGGATAAATGCTGCCAACAATGCAACAGCTACTGGTACGATCAGGCTGCGAAAGAAGTTGCGCTTGATCGACCGACAGGCAAACCGCAAGCTCAAACCTGGCAGCCATGCAAAACTCAAGCCACTTCCATTCTCTGTTTTGGGAGTGATGACCGTTTTCGCCTTCTGTCGCTTGGGCTTCTTCAGGGTTATTAATGAAGCAATCAGCGTGATCACAAAGACCAATCCGACTACCGCGCCAGTGGTTGCATAGCGCACCCATGGGGCAGTAACAAGTTCCGGCGCGAATTTGAGTTGCAATCCCAGGGCACGCTCGCTGTAGCGCAGGTCCTGCATGATGCCGCCCTGCAGTGATTGCCAGACCGCTCCAGTCAAGCGGGAGTCCACCTGATCAGCAATGTATATGCCCGCCAAACCAGAGAGGATGGCAATGATCATGATGCCGATGACCAGGTAAGCGATTGTTTTTGCGCGCCCGGTGCCCAATTTCATCATCACGTCAGCAGTTTCGCGCTGGCGAACAATAAACAGGTAGGCGTACAAGCAGATCACGGCCACGCCGGCCGCAGCGCTGGCGATGGTCATGTAGAGCGAGCGCTCCCGCAGCTTCAAGATGGGAACAACCGCGTTGCTGTAGCCCTGGTCCTCGACCTGTAGTTCCACCATCTGAGGCAAGTGATCTTTGGCAAAAGCCAGGTATTCTTCCGCCTGCGAGTTTTGTACCCGCACGCGGAGAAAATCGTAATTATCCGGGGCTTTTTGCAGCCATTGTGGGTATGGGATCAGGACGGTATAGGAAAGGTCGGTTGTGATGTGGAAAATCCCGGCGATCTGGCAGTCTTCTTCGTGGGCAAAACCGCTGCCACGAGAATATGTGAAGGCTGGGTTGCCCGCTGGATCATAGTGATATGCCAGGTGCCAGTAATCGCCCACTTCCAACCCAAGCACACCCGCCAGGCGTTCGCTGATGTAGCAAGTGCCTTCCTGGGGTTGGAAACTGCCGCTGGTGAGCCAGGTCTGTTTCATATGGAAAGGAACCATGCTCTCGAGATCGGAAGTGGCAACGACCTGGAATGATTTGTCAATGACAGCCAATGTATCTGCCAGCTCAAGCCAGGCCTGACCTTCGGGGCTTTCAAAATAGTCCGGTTGATCGGTGATATCGGTAATTTCCTCAATGCTTGAAAGGATTTCATCGGGGTCCTGAACCATGTGGGACGGTTTGATTGGCGTGAGCGTCAGCCCGCTGCTTGGCGCTGTTTGGGCAAGAGCAGCCAGTAAAAAAGTACGCCCAGGCTGGAGATAAGCGCTGATATCCGATCCGCTGGTACTGTAGGAATTCACCCGCAAGTAGACCGTGCCGCTCACCCGCCGCCCGAAGTAGGTGTCGTAGGTGAGAGCAGTCCAGCTTCCATCATCCTGGGGAGCAAGCAGGCGGAGTGTGACGATGACATAATCTTTAACAGGTGAATTGCTTTGCCAGACCTTCGTATCGTCTCCAGCGTAGGCTGAAAGGGTACGCTCCTGGTCAACTGCGATTACAGCCGGGTGATCTGAGAGGGCAGAAAAATCGATGGCCGCAAGGTTCTTCTGGAAATTCTCATCTGCCCAAGCTCCATCGGGATTGTGCAAGTCGCCATATTTAAAAGCAACGACAGTGTTAAAGTGCTCATTAGCCTGGTCCAACATGCGGTTGGCAGAGTAATTCATACTGCTACCCAGGTTGACAAACACGATTGAAGCGGTTAACAAGATCAGGAATAGGAAGGTTTTCCCCGGCGAGCGGATAATGCTGTTAAAACTGTGTTTAAAGATCATTTGCTCTCGGCCTCTATCAGCCT
>WOZA01000078.1 GCA_011620505.1 Anaerolineaceae bacterium | reverse complement strand
ACCTCTTCCACGCGTTTTGAAAGGACTGTGACGTTCGTCAAACCCAGCTTGTCTACGATATGACGGGAAAAGTTCGCTTTTTTATCGACAGATTCCACCAGTGTCAATCGCAATCCTGGTATGACGAACTTAACCGGCAAACCCGGGAAACCCGCCCCGCTGCCTACATCGATCAGGCTTTCAGGCCACTTCTCAAAGCCAAGAAAACAGGTTAAGGAGCCAAAAAAGTGTTTCTCCTGTATTCCCTGGGCATCCCGAATAGCGGTCAGGTTGATTTTTTCATTCCACTCGAGCAATTCATCCTGGAGGAGCTGGAATTGGGACTGCTGCAAATCAGACAACGAGATGCCGAGATAATTTTCCGCTAATTCAATCCAATTGTGCATGTCACGATTATACCCAGGCATGGATGCCTTGTGCAGGAAAGTGGTCTACGCATTATTTCCCTGTTCTCTATTCGAAAACACTAAAGATGCCAGCGCCAAGATAAGCAAACACCAGCATCTTGGCGATTTTTCCAATCAGGCAAAATAACAAAAACTTCCAGACGGGCATTTGGGATGCACCAGCTATGAACCCAGCCATATCAAACAATGGATTGGGGATGAACGCCAGCAGGAGGATCGTCCAGGATTGATTGCGCTGCATCCACCCTGTCAGTTTTTGAACTCTTTCGGACTTTTCAAGCATGGGTTGCCCACTGAACCCAACCAGATATCCCGAAAGTTCGCCCAATGCCGCCCCTGCTCCAGAAGCCATCGCCACCCAGAGTGGGTTAAAGGCCATCGCCATGGCCGAGGTGATCATCACCCCAGGCAGAGGAAGCAGGATCGTGGCGTTAGAAAGCAGCGATACAAGGAAGATTCCTGAATAGCCGTAAATCTCCAGGTGTTGAATTTTGTCACGATTGAGAATAAGGACAACGGTGCCTGCCAGCAACAAAACTAGCAGCGCTATACGTAACAAAAGTTGAGGTTTTGTGAATTTGAGTTTTTCTTCCACGGTCAATCTGGCAGCAGCGCTTTCAGGCGTGCGATTACCATATCTGAAGCTACTGTGTTTTGACCACCCACGGGGATAATCACGTCCGCAAAACGCTTGGTTGGCTCCACGAATTCAATGAAACTCGGACGGACAGTCCGCAGGTATTGATCGATCACGGATTCAACTGTGCGACCGCGTTCGGTAACATCCCTTAGCAGACGGCGAATGAAGCAGATGTCCTGATCGGTATCCACAAAGAGCTTCATCGAGCACAGATTGCGCAGCTTAGGTTCAACAAAAATGAGGATTCCCTCCACCAGGATGATCGGTTTTGGCTGGATGCGGACTGTTTCTGCCACCCGTGTTTGTTGTTTGAAATCGTATACCGGCAAGTCAATCGCTTCCCCACGCATAAGAGTTTGAATGTGTTTTATCATCAGATCTGTTTCAAGTGAATCTGGGTGGTCATAATTGACTAACCGCCTCTCTTCCAGGGTTTTGTTGCGCTGGTCCCGATAATAGGCATCATGCGGCAAAAGGGCGATTTTATCTTCCCCGATTGCTTCAAGGATGCTGTTTGCCAGGGTCGTTTTCCCTGAGCCGGATCCGCCTGCAATACCGATAATCAACGGAGTATAAGATGTGGGCATGTGCAAATTATACCGTCCTTTCGGGTATAATGACCCACGGAGGTAAACATGAGCGCGAATATCATTGATGGGAAACAGATTGGGCAGGAAATCCGTGACGGAGTTAAAGCGACCATTGAAGATCGTCTGGAAAGAGGTCTCCCGGCGCCTGGTCTGGCTACCGTGTTGGTAGGAGAAAATCCAGCCTCGCAGGTTTACGTACGCAATAAACAAAAAGCGTGCGCCGAAGTGGGAATCAACTCTTTTGGTTACGATCTGCCTGAAGATGCCACTCAGGATGAGGTCGAAGCCCTGGTACGCACACTGAATGCCGACCCTGCAGTCAACGGCATCCTGGTGCAATTGCCCCTTCCCCGCCACCTGGATGAAGAAAAAGTGCTTTCCGCGATCGACCTCAACAAGGACGTGGATGGTTTCCACCCGGTCAATATCGGACGGCTGGCGCAAAAAGGCCGCGAGCCTGTCTTTGTGCCCTGCACGCCTGCCGGCTGCATGGTGCTTCTGGAACGCGCTGGTGCTCAACTGAGCGGAGCCAACGCCGTGGTGTTGGGACGATCGAATATTGTCGGTATGCCGGTAGCCCTGCTGCTGGTCAAAGCCAACGCCACTGTCACCATCTGCCATTCCCGCACGCGAGACCTGCCTTCTGTGGTCAGGCAAGCAGACATCCTGGTGGCAGCCATCGGGCAGCCTGAATTCGTCAAGAAAGAATGGGTGAAGCCAGGAGCTATCGTGATCGATGTAGGCATCAACCGTAAGGAAGATGCCAGCGCCAAACGTGGCTACCGCCTCGTGGGCGACGTGGCTTTTGATGAAGTGTCGGAAGTTGCCAGCGCTATCACCCCTGTGCCTGGCGGCGTCGGACCGATGACCATCGCCATGCTGCTTAAAAACACGCTCCACGCAGCCGAATTGGCTGACCAGTCATAATCCCAGGAAGTTTCCATGCCGACCTTACTCGTCAAAAACGCTGACCTGATTGTCACTATGGACGGGCAGGACCGCGAGCTGAAAGATGCCGCGATCTTCTGTCGGGATGGTTTTATCGAACAAATCGGCAGCCAGGCTGATCTGCCGCAAAGCGCTGACGAAATCCTGGATCTGAGCCACCATATCGTCCTGCCTGGTCTGATCAACACCCATCACCATTTTTATCAGACCCTGACGCGCGCTTTACCTGCTGCCCAGGATGCCAACCTCTTCAACTGGCTGACCACGCTCTACCCCATCTGGGCGCGCATGACCCCGGAAGATATCTTCACCAGCACTCAAACCGCCCTGGCAGAATTGGCACTCTCCGGCTGCACGACTGCTTCAGATCACCTCTACCTGTTCCCCAATGGCAGCAAACTGGACGACGAGATCGCTGCCGCGGCAGAAATCGGCTTACGCCTGCATGCGTCGCGCGGCTCAATGAGCCTCGGTCAGTCACAAGGTGGGCTTCCACCTGATTCCGTTGTGGATACAGAAGAAAACATCCTCAAGGACAGCGAGCGTCTGATTCAGCGGTACCATGATCCCAAACCCGGCTCCAAACTACAAATTGTATTGGCACCGTGTTCGCCGTTTAGCGTTACAAGTGAACTGATGCGCGAGTCGGCTGTTCTGGCACGCAAATATGGCGTCCACCTCCACACTCACCTTGCAGAAACCGAGGACGAGGACGACTTCTGCCTGGCAAAATTCGGGCACAAGCCGGTGGCTTACATGCAGACGGTCGATTGGATCGGGGATGACGTCTGGTTTGCCCACTCAGTGTGGGTAAATGAAGCCGAAATGGACCTTTACGCACGCCACGGCTGCGGTGTGGCACACTGCCCTTCCTCCAACATGCGCCTGGCATCCGGCATTGCGCCGGTGATGAACATGCTGGCGCGCGGTGTTAAACTGGGGCTCGGCGTGGATGGCTCTGCCAGCAATGATGGCTCGCATATGCTGAACGAAGTGCGCCAGGCAATGCTGCTCGCTCGTCTCAACAGCGGCATTAAAGGCGCGTCTCGCTCTGCGCCAGACGCTCCCCCACTCATGACTGCCCGCCAGGCGCTCTCAATTGCCACGCGCGGCGGCGCTTCGGTACTCGGGCGCAAGGACATCGGTTCACTCGAGGTTGGCAAATGCGCGGATTTCTTCGCCATGGACCTGAACCAGCTGGACTATGCCGGCGCAATCACTGACCCGCTTGCCGCCATTCTTTTCTGCCAGCCAGTCAAGGCAAACTGGACGGTCGTCGGCGGAGAGGTCATCGTACGGGAAGGTCACCTGACTACGCTCGATGTTCGAAAACAGGTTGAGAAACACAACCAGGCAACCAAACGCCTGTTGCAAATTTAAAAACAAACTCACCCACCAGGAGATCCAAAGGAGACTCTTTTTATGCAAAGTAAAGGTTTGGCAGTAGTTGCAGTTGGCGGCAACGCATTAATTAAAGATAAGAACCATCAAACTGTTCCCGATCAGTATCAAGCTGCAGCGGAAACGATGAAGCACATCGCCAATATGATCGATGAAGGCTGGGATGTTGTGATCACGCACGGCAACGGTCCACAGGTGGGATTTATTCTGCGCCGTTCCGAAATTGCGTCTCACGAGCTGCATGAAGTTCCGCTGGATTATTGCGGCGCTGACACCCAGGGTGCGATTGGTTACATGTTCCAGCAAGCTCTGCATAACGAGTTCCGCTCGCGTGAGATCAAGAAACAAGCCGTCACAGTGATTACCCAGACTATCGTTGATCGCAATGACCCTGCCTTCCAAAACCCAACCAAACCTATCGGCTCCTTTATGGACGAAGCAGCTGCCAGGGAAAAAATGACAAAAGAAGGCTGGACGATGGTGGAAGATGCCGGACGCGGCTGGCGCCGCGTTGTCCCCTCCCCCATCCCACAGACTATCGTGGAGGCAGATGCCATTCGGAGCTTGATTGGCCAGGGATTTGTGGTCATTGGTGTCGGTGGCGGCGGTATTCCAGTAATCCAGAAGGAAAATGGCGACCTGGTTGGTGTGGAAGCTGTGATTGATAAAGATTTTGGCTCGGCTATTCTTGCCAGCATGATCGAAGCTGACCTCTTCCTGATCAGCACCGCCGTAGAAAAAGTGGCCATCAACTTCAACAAGCCAGACCAAAAATGGCTGGATCAGATGACTGTTGCGGAAGCCCGGAAATACCTTGCCGAAGGTCAGTTTGCCAAAGGTTCCATGATGCCGAAGATCGAAGCAATCCTGAAATACCTGGACCAGGGCGGTAAAAAAGCCTTGATCACCGACCCTGAACACATCAAAGACGCGCTTGAAGGCAAGACTGGCACCTGGATCCTGCCTTAGGTGGAGTACGATAGAATAAACGATACTTGGAAAAATTTGGGATAGATGGGTGAGCTGGGCACAGCCACCAAAGGACGCACCCTATATTTCTTTGCAACTTAATTGGAACCATAATGCCGCTTAGTTACTTTCAATGTTCTGATTGTGGGCAATGTTTTGAGCCCGACCAGGTCACATACAACTGTCTGACCTGTGGCGGCAATCTGGATACCCACTTCAGTTTTGAAGAGAATCCTGCTGAGATCAATCAGAAGGGCATTCTCGAAAGTTGCGAACTCTCCATCTGGCGCTATGCGCCACTGCTTGCCGCCCCCGATCCCGGTTTCAAGAATACCCCCCTCCACCAGGTGGGTTTCACCCCAGTCTACCAACCCGATTCTTTGCGAAAAAGCCTCGGCATGCAGAAACTCTGGATTAAGGACGAGAGCCGAAATCCAAGCGCGTCCTTCAAGGATCGCGCCAGCGCCCTGGTAATGGCCCGCGCGATTGAAGCCAACTTCAAAACCATTATTGCAGCTTCAACGGGTAATGCCGGCGCAGCCATGGCATGCATGGCTGCCAGTGTAGGCAAACAAGCGGTCATCATTGCCCCGCGGAGCGCCCCACCCGCCAAGGTCGCGCAATTGCTCACTTTTGGCGCAAGAGTGGTTCTGGTGGATGGCACCTACGACCAGGCGTTTGACCTGAGCATCGAAGCCTCACGCGAATACGGCTGGTATAACCGCAACACAGGCTATAACCCATACACCGTGGAAGGCAAAAAGACCGCTGGGTTGGAAATCTGGGAACAAGTATTGCTTAAACGCGAGGACTCCGCACCAAACCTGACGATTTTTATCCCCGTCGGTGACGGCAACATCCTTAGCGGTGTGGCAAAAGGCTTCGCCGACTTACTGTCATTGGGCTGGATCGAAAAATTACCCAGGTTGGTAGGCGTGCAGGCTGAAGGCTCGGCTGCCATTTACAATGCCTTTAAAACTGGAAAAGATGTTATTGATCCGGTGAACGCAAAAACCGTTGCCGACAGCATCTGCGTGGATCTGCCGCGGGATGGATTGCGGGCACTCAAGCGGGTCAGGCAGAGCGGCGGATACTTCCTGACCGTTTCAGATCAGGAAATCCTGCAAGCCATCCCGACGCTTGGCAAAGCGGGTCTCTTCGTTGAGCCTGCCGCTGCGGCGGCTTACGCCGGACTGCAGACTGCCATCCGGCAGGGGTTGCATCAACCAGATGAACCCGCCCTGGTGCTCTGCACTGGCAGCGGGCTGAAGGATGTCAATGCCGCCATGCGAGCCGTCGAGCCCGCACCCATCATTGAACCAACGCTTAAAGAACTCAAAGAGGTGCTTCATGTCTGACCCTGTCTTTAGCATTATTGCCCCAATTTACAATGAACTCGAGAACCTGCCCCTGTTTTATGCCCGGGTCAGCGAAGTCATGAACCAGACCGGTGAAGAGTGGGAACTGATCCTGGTGGATGATGGCAGCTCAGACGGATCCACGGATATCATTCGAAAACTTGCCTTGCAGGATGAACGCGTGCGCCCGGTTATTTTTGCCCGCAATTTTGGGCACCAGATTGCCGTAACTGCTGGCATGGATTACAGCCGAGGAAAATCAGTTGTGATCATCGACGCCGACTTGCAGGATCCACCGGAAGTGATCCTCGAGTTGATCAAAAAGTGGCGCGAAGGCTACCAAATCGTTTACGCGGTGCGTACGGAGCGCGAAGGGGAAAGCTGGTTTAAATTAACCACTGCTTCTCTCTTCTATAAGCTGATCTACAAGATAACTGACGTAAAAATGCCTCTCAACACCGGCGATTTCCGCCTGATAGACCGCCAGGCTCTGGACATCATCAATCAAATGCGTGAGCGCAACCGCATCCTGCGTGGCATGGGTGCCTGGGTGGGCTTCAGACAAATCGGCGTGGAGTACAAACGCGCCGCGCGCCATGCCGGCCAAAGCCACTACCCTCTCAAGAAGATGATCAATCTGGCGATGAACGCCGTGACAGGCTTTTCAACCTTTCCGCTTCAAATGCTGACCACAGGTGGCATTGTGTTGGTTGCGCTCAGCATCTTGCTGCTGGTGATTTACCTTTGCCTTGCGCTTTTTAACGGCTTCGACCTTACTTACGTGCTGGCAACCTGGCTGACCATGATCTTCCTGGCAGGCGTTCTGCTGATTGGCATGGGCGTGCTCGGTGAGTACATCGGCCGCATCTACGACGAAGCGAAAGGTCGTCCACTCTACATTGTTGCCGAAGGCCCCGATAAAGCACTCGACCCCACCCGACTGGATCGGGAAAAAGAAAAAAAATAACAAACCACAGGAACTCAAACATGACAAGAATCGATTTGACCATAATGCAAGACCGCCTCGAACGCACCCTGCAGCGTGTACGGGAACGCAAGATCATTATCCCTACTTTGGCGCAGCAGCGAGACCCCTCACTGGTGCCAGCCGATATCCAGGACCGCTTGAAAGAAATTGGTCTTTGGGATCTGCACCCCCTGAATTTGTTCCGCATTACCTGGCACAATGAACCCAAACCATTTGGCGGTTTATTTGGGGACGTCAACTACCTCGAGTTTCCTTCCAGTTTCACCGGCACCAAGGCAAGAATTGTCGCCCTGGTGGGCAAGTGGTTCCCTTGCGGTGTCCACAAGGTTGGCGCGGCTTTTGGCTGCTTGGTTCCACGCCTCGTGACAGGTCAATTTGACCCAACCACGCAGAAAGCCGTCTGGCCGTCCACAGGGAACTTTTGCCGTGGCGGCGCGTACGATTCGCGCTTGCTGGCCTGCAAATCTGTCGCCATTCTCCCCGAAGGCATGAGCAAGGAACGCTTTGAATGGCTGAGCAATGTGGCTGATGAAGTTATCGCGACACCTGGCACTGAGTCGAACGTCAAGGAGATTTTCGACAAGTGCTGGGAACTTCGGCGGAGTGGTGAGGACCTGATGATCTTCAACCAGTTCGAGGAATTCGGAAATTACCTTTGGCATTATTGGATCACCGGCAACGCCATGGAGCAAGTCGCCCATAAGCTGTTAGGCGAAAAAGGGCAGGTTGCAGGCTTTGCATCCGCGACAGGTTCCGCCGGCACTATTGCCGCTGGTGACTACCTGAAGCAGAAATTCCCTGGCATGAAGATCATCGCCAGCGAAGCCCTGCAGTGCCCCACTTTGCTCAATAACGGCTTTGGCGCGCACCGCATTGAGGGTATCGGCGATAAACATGTTCCCTGGATCCACAATGTCAAGAATACCGACTTCATCACAGCCATTGATGACAACTCTGTCGTCAACCTGGCGCGGCTTTTCAACGAGCCCGAAGGAAAGCAGCATTTGATCGACTCTGGCTTCGACCCGGACTTCGTCGACCAGCTTGATTTGCTTGGCTTCTCCAGCATTGCCAACCTGCTTTCCGCCATTAAATTTGCCAAGTACAACGAACTGACCGAGAATGACATCGTTCTCACCGTTCTCACCGACTCGATGGAACTTTATCAGAGCCGCCTGACCGAAATGCATGAAGAATACGGCGAATATCGCAAGGAAAATGCTATCGCCGACGAAGCCCGCTACCTGCAAGCCGTGACCACCGATAACATGGAGGAACTTGGCTATCGGGAGCGCAAACGCATCCACAACCTCAAGTATTACACCTGGGTCGAGCAGCAGGGGCGCACCTACGAGGAAATCATGGCCCAGTGGTACGACCCGGACTACTGGCTCGAAGTTCAGGCTCAGCAGCCTGAAATCGATGCCTTGATCGAGGAATTCAACCATAAGGCCAAGGTTGAGCTCTAAAGGAGCCCTTTGAGCACATTTGAGACCATAGACGATACCAGCCTGGTGCTGGTGGCGATTATCCCAAATCAAAGGGATCTTGAGATTGCCCGCCTCTTGGGCTGGTATCGCATTCCCTTGAAAAACGCCCCCAAGGTGATTGCTGTCGACTACCTGGCGCTCTACCAGACTGGCAGTTTTGGCGCAAAGGACCGCTGGCAAATCAAATGGCTGGCGCCGATCGTGGGGCACGAGCTAACCACGCGCCAACAATTATTTCGCGACCAACCAGATCACCCCAGGGCTAACGAAGAATATTTCAAGCTCCAGTTGGGCACCCTGATTGCATTGCCTGAACCGATACCTGCTGGTAACTGGAAGCGGGTGACCTTCTTCTACACGACCATGCGGCATGTCAGGGATGCTAAAGAACTGGGTGACCTGCCTGTGCACGACCAGGAGCGATCTGTCCTTTGGGCAGCGCTGCGCGAACGCGCTTCGCGCAGCGAAGATTACCAGGCCGCTCCCCTGCCAGAGATTCCGTTGGATCCAGCATTGCTGGCTCTCCTCAGCGGCATCGCTACGGCAACAAAGTGAGGTTTTTATGAAAACGCTCATCAAAAATGGAACAGTGATCACCGCCGAGATAACCCGCAAAGCGGATATCTTGGTGGAGGATGAGATTATCCGCCGGATTGACGCATATATTGAAGACGACGAAGCAACCATCATCGATGCCAGCGGTCTTTTGGTTCTTCCTGGTGGGGTGGACCCCCATGTGCATCTCGAATTGCCGATGGCGGGCACTGTATCTGCTGATGATCATTACACTGGCGGAAAAGCGGCCGCCTTTGGCGGAACGACCACCATGATCGATTTCGTTTCTCAGGAGCCTGTCAGCCTGGCAGAAAATATTGCCAGGCATCGTGCCATGGCGGATCCCAAAGCCAGCATTGATTACAGTCTTCATATGAATATCACTCATTTCGATGACCAGGTTGCAGAAGAGCTGCCGGACCTCCCCCAAATGGGTATCACCAGCATGAAGGTCTTCACCGCCTACAACGGTCGGCTCCGATTGGATGATGGCAGCATTTTCAAAGTAATGCGCATCGGCGGAAAAAATAACCTCCTCACGATGGTGCATGCTGAAAATGGGGATGTGATCGACATCCTGGTGGCTGAAGCTCTTGCTGCTGGCAACACTGCTCCCATCCATCATGCCCTCACCCGCCCTGCCTGGGGTGAGGTGGAAGCCAGCCTCCGGGCGGCAGCCCTGGCAGCCCAGGCAGACTCGCCCCTCTACCTCGTTCATATGAACGTAGCCGGAGAGGTGGATCAACTCGCGTATGCCCGTAAACACGGCATCGCCGCCATGGGTGAAACCTGCCCGCAATATCTTTTCTTCACAGAAGATGATCTCAGGCGACCCGACGGCGCAAAATGGGTCTGTTCTCCGCCGATGCGCAAGGCCGCAGACCAGCAAGGCCTTTGGCAGGGGCTTGAGAACGGCACCATTCAGGTACTTGCGACCGACCACTGCCCCTTCTTCTATAATGGCAGGCAGCCAATTGTTTACGAAGGTCGGGAAGTTGCCATCCCAGGCAAGGAATTGGGAGAAAAGGATTTCACGCTAATTCCTAACGGTCTTCCCGGGATCGCAGACCGTCTGCCAGTTTTCTGGACCCAGGCAGTCAACACCGGGCGCATCAGCCCGAATCGCTTCGTGGAACTCACCGCTACCAATCCTGCCCGGATCTTTGGGCTTTACCCGAAAAAGGGCACGCTTGCTGAAGGCTCTGACGCAGATATCGCCCTGTGGGACCCGAAAAAAGAGCTGGATTACGGCCTGGCCTGGGCGCATCACCGCACAGATTACAATCTTTATGAAGGATGGAAGCTGCGCGGCTACCCCGTAAAAGTGTTCTTGCGCGGCACTCTGATTGTTGACAACCAAAACTGGCTCGGCAAAGCTGGTGGAGGGCGCTTTGTCCATCGGCAGGCTGGCGAAATCCTCTGATCCTTGAAATGAATTGATCTCATGATCCTATTAGGCATTCTTGGCTTACTTTGGCTTCCAGCCATCGCCCTGACCATCAGCCAGGCGGTCAAGCCCAACTTTGCCCGTTCATGGTTCATTGCCATTGCCGGGGCTTCATTGGCCTGGCTTGGAACTTTTTTCCTGCGTCTTTACCTGCCGATGGAAGTCGAATTGATCCGCTGGCTGCCAGAATCGCTCTATCACACCGCGATCGCGTTCCGAATTGATTACATCAACTGGCCCTACATTGTTGCCATCCTGGCTCTGTGCATCGCAGTAATTCTGACCGATTCCAGCCGGACTTCCACCAATACCACTCCCACCACCTGGGCTGCCGCGCTGGCACTGACAGGTCTGAACCTGATTTCGGTCATGTCGAGAGGTCCACTGACGATGGCCATTGCCTGGGCAATAACAGACCTGGTGGAATTGTCTTTTATGCTCAATTTGCTGCGGAACTCAGGGGAAACAGGTAAAGTGACCGCCATATATGGGGTCAGGCTTATCAGCACCTTCGTCCTTGTGGCTGCAACTGCTGTAGGCTGGCAAGTCACAGCCGGATTGGATTTTACTCAGATCCCTCCAACCGCCAGCTTGCTCTTCCTGATTGCGGCTGGGTTGCGCCTTGGGGTGCTGCCGCTCAACTTCCCGATGCAAAACGCTCTGGAGTCCAGGCGCGGTATCGATTTGTTGCTGCGCTTTTCACCAGTGGTTTCCGCCCTGGTCTTGATCGCGCATCTACCCTCCGAGATCCTGGTCCTAAACCAAAGCCTGGTGTCCGTCATCAGTATTCTGACGGTTTTGGCTGCCCTTTACGCCTCAGCCATGTGGCTGACCCGTGCTGATGCCAACGAAGGCAGACCTTATTGGATCGTGGCACTTTCCGCGTTTGCCTTGCAGTCTGCCCTGAATGGGGAGCCTGAGCACAGCCGCGTTTGGGGACTGGCGCTCCTTCTAACGGGCGGCGTCCTGTTTTTGTTTGATCCTCCGATCCGGAGAATACGTTTCATACCGCTATTGGGCTTAATTGGACTGTTAGGAATTCCTTATACCCTGGCAGCTTCGGGCTGGAGCGCTCTGCTGGGGGAAGGTGTAAGTCTTGCAGGAATCGTGATGATTATTTGCCATGCCATGCTGGTTGGCGGGTACCTCCGTTACATTCTCGAAGCTGAAAGCACCGTCACAGGCCTGGAAAAGTATGCCCGCATCACCTACCCACTTGGTCTGATCCTTATTATTCAGACCATGCTGGTGCTCAACCTGGTCGGTTGGCCGGATGTGCTCACGATCGGAGTATGGTGGGGGAGCCTTGTCAGCATTGGCCTGGTCTTGGCGGGAGCTTTTCTCACCAAAAAGCTCAATCTCCAGCTTACCGGCGACGGTTTCAAGGCGAAATTCCCCTTCTACCGGCTGGGGCATCAAGTCCTGAACGCCCTGCGCGTCGTGTTTAGCCTGGATTGGATCTATGCGATCGCTCGATGGCTCTTTGCACGCCTCAGCGATATTGCGGGATTTTTCAGACAGGTTCTTGAAGGCGAAGCTGGGGTGCTCTGGTCCCTCTTTTTCTTATTAATGATGGCGATTCTGATCTACACGCAGGTGGGGCAACCGTGAGCGAAACTTTGCGTATCGCTTCAGCTGCTCTTTTGCTGCTTGCAGCAGCCATCAACCTGGTCAGACGCCAGTGGGCATTAAATATTCTGGCCTTGGGCCTACAATACGTCTGCGTTTTCCTGATCATTCTCGAAGTACGTTCCCCACTCCTGGCTGCCATCAAATTGATTGTCGGCCTCATGGTCACCCTGATGCTCTATTTGACCTTGGTTTCTTCCGGTTTGATCGAATCGCTTTTGGTCCGCCGGCGACTTTCATCTGGGGAAGTATTCCGCGGAACAATTGCCCTTCTGCTGGTACTAATCAGCATTCTGCTAGGTCCTGTTCTCCAGCAATCTGCCTTTCCACAGAGCAGTCAACTTCTGCTGACAGCCAGCGTGGGATTGATCCTATTTGGCTTGTTTCAGATGGGCACTATCACAGAACCTCTCTACCTGGTAATCGGCTTGTTGACCTTTCTCTCAGGCTTTGAACTTCTTTATGCCAGCCTGGAATTCTCCCGTGTTCTGGAAGCACTCTTTACCGCTGTAAATCTCAGCCTGGCGCTTATTGGCTGCTTTTTCATTGTTAAAGACGTGGAAAGCAGGTCAGCATGAACCTGATGACCACACCAACAATCTGGATTTTCTTGCCTGTTTTGTTCAGCCTGCTGCTGATCCTGGTCCACCGTCTGCATAAACTTTCAGTTTGGATAGCCTGCACGGTCAGCCTTTTGCTGGCTGTGGTTGCAATGATCTTCCCGCAAAACCTGGATCTCACGTTATTTGGCAGGAATTTCCTGTTTGACGATACCTTCCTGATCTTAAACAGGGCTTTGATCATCACTGGCACCGGGCTTAAAACAGTGGCGATGCTCTATCTGTTCAGCTTCTTGTGGAACATTGCAGGAATGCGTTTTTCAGTCAGCCGATGGTTTCCAACGATTTCCCTGACGATCACGGCCTTGTGGGTCAGCGCATTGGCAGTGGAACCGTTCCTTTACGCAGCCTTGATCGTGGAATTGATCGTTCTGATCAGTGTTGTCCTCCTGACGCCGCGGGGTGAACAGGCTGGGAGCGGCGTCATGCGCTACCTTGTTTTGCAGACGATCGCACTGCCTTTTATTCTCTTGAGCGGTTGGATGGTCACAGGTATCGAATCAGCTCCCAGTGCCAGCACATTGATTCTGCGGGGCGCGGTGTTGATCCTGATCGGGTTCTCGTTATGGCTGGCGGTATTTCCGCTTCATACCTGGCTGCCGATGCTTGCTGAGAAAACTCACCCATGGGTATTCAGTTTTGTTTTTCTGATGCAGCAAAGCAGCCTGTCGATTTTCTTACTCAAGGTTTTGGACCAATTTGCCTGGTTAAGGAACCTCACCGGAGTTTTCCCCGCAATGCAATGGGTGGGTGTGTTGACTGTGCTGGCAGGCGGAGTACTGGCATCTCTGCAGACCAAAGTCAACCGGGTACTGGCATACCTGATCCTGATCGAGACTGGCTATTCCGTGCTGGCGATCGGCTTGATCAGCCAGGGCGGAGGTGAAGCACTGGCGCTGAGCTTGCTTCCCCGGGCACTTGCTTATCTGCAATACGCATACACTCTCAGTTCAATCCAGCAGATTGCGCCAGAGATAGACGGGAGTTTCCCCTCCCTGCGCGGTCTGTTCACCAGGCTGCCATTCCACAGCATATCCTTGATCGTCAGTTTGCTAAGTTTGCTCGGTCTGCCTGCCCTCGGGCTCTTCCCCGCCCGGCGCATGCTCTGGAACAGTGGCGCTGGCCTAACCTCACACTATACCCCCCTGCTCGGTTTGGCAGTGGCTGGAATGGCGTTGTTCATCCTGCGCCTGATGGATACACTCCTCACCACAGACCCCAATCCGACATCCCCGACCTTATCAGGCAAAGGCGAAGAATCCATCTGGCAAATTCTAGTTCTTTGCTTTTTCACGCTGCTTTCTCTGCTCGTGGGAGTATTCCCCCATGTGTTCCTGAATCCTTTTTTGGGCATACTTGAACCCTTCATCCACCTCCTGCCATCCAGTTAGGATGACAGGAAAGCTAAACATTGTATAATCACATCAGCATCCGCTAAGAGGTGAAATATGGACGACTATTCTGGATATGAACAACTTGAGAAACGTGTCGAGTGGCTCGACAATGAACGGCGCAATGATAAGACTAATTTAGCCTCTCTGCAGAACCGCCTGACTGTGCTGGAAGGCGAGAACCTCAACCTGCGTAAACAGATCCAAGAGCTTGAAATTCTGATCACAAAGAATACGAACCAGATCGCAAGCTTCGATAAATACGATAACCGCATTGACCGACTGAACATTGACCTTACCAAGCAAATCCGCGACGTGAACGAAAGGGCAGAGTTCAATCTGAACGAAGCCATTAAGCGTCTAAAACTCGAGCTTGAGGCTACACGAAAATCTGTCGCTGAAATCTTCCCCTTCACCGAAGAACTTGAACCAATCCGTACGGAAATGCGCACATACAAAGTTGAAGACGCACGCCTCGCGCGTCTGATTGAAGAACTAAAAGTGAAAATCCAGGAAGTCGGTCGCTTTGATGAAGATTACCGGCGTTCATTAAACTTACTGGAAGAAAACCGCCGCCAGGAAGCCAAACGCCTGACTGACCTTCAGGGTGAAGTGGCTTCAGTCCGCAAACGGCTGGAGGAGACCCGCAGTCGTTTCGATAGTTTCAGTGACAGCTTCCGCACACTTGACACCCGCATTGCTGAACTACAGACTTTCGAGAAAGATCGCAAACAAGCCCAATCAGTCTTCATCGAAAAAGTCAATAATTCCCTTGTCGAAAAGGACAAAATCTTCTCCACCTGGGAAAAGCGCTTTGAGGAAATTGACAAGGTAAATCTCAACTTGAATCAACAGATGGAAGCTCTGGAAGCCTCCCGCCAGGCTGTCAGTAAAGCAATCAGCAATGCGGACGAAGTAACGCAGCGCTTTGAACGCCGCATCAATGAAATCAGCGAATTCCAGAGACTCAACGATGAACGTTTCCGCCAGGAATGGACCAGTTTTAAGTCCGACGACGTCAAACGCTGGACCAATTACATGCTTTCTCAGGAAGAACAGAGCCGTGAGAACGCGCAACAGTTCAAAGACCTGACAGCTCAATTACAAGAACTCACTGACTTGTCCTCCTCTTTGCGCGACCAGCTCGAGACCCTCAGCAGAAGCACTCTGCGGCATGTGCAATCCATTCTGATGGCATATCAGAATTCCATCCAGGAAATTGCACCTTCACTCGATAAGAAGACTGGCTGATCATGCATATCGTCGGCACAGCCGGGCATGTTGATCATGGGAAGTCGACCCTGATCTCTGCTTTGACCGGCACCAACCCGGACCGTTTGAAGGAAGAAATCGAACGCGAGATGACCATCGATCTTGGCTTCGCTTCCATGACGCTACCAGGAGGCGAGACGATTGGTATTATCGATGTGCCAGGGCATCGTGATTTCGTCGGCAACATGCTCTCAGGCATTGGTGGCATCGACGCGGTTCTCCTGGTCATTGCAGCCAACGAAGGCGTCAGTGCCCAGACGCGCGAACATCTCGCTATTTTAGACTTACTGGAGATCTCACGCGGTTTGATCGTCCTGACCAAATGCGACCTGGTAGCGGACCGTGAATTGCTGGAATTAGTGGAGCTTGAAGCACAGGAACTGGTGGAAGGTACCAGCTTGGAAAACGCCCCGGTTTTGCGCGTCTCAGCCAAAACGGGCGAGGGCTTGGAGCAGCTTAAGCTCAAACTCGCAGAATTATTAGCGGAAATTCCTCCAAAACGCGATCTCAACCGACCTCGCTTGCCTGTGGATCGCGTCTTCACCCTTTCTGGCTTTGGTACCGTCGTAACCGGCACATTGCTGGACGGTAGTTTCGTCTTGGGAGACGAAGTTGTCTGTTTACCCAGCGGGAAGACAGGCCGCATCCGCGGTTTGCAGAACCACAATCGCAAACTGCAAAAGGTAACCCCGGGCTACCGGACAGCCATCAACCTCAACAACCTTTCAAAAGAAGACATCCAACGCGGGGATGTAATTGCCTTGCCTGGCAGTTACACTCCTACCACGCGATTGGATGCCTCGATTCGGCTGCTCCACGATGCGATCACGGAGGTGAAGCATAATATGAGCCTGAAGGTCTACGCAGGAGCGAGCGAAACCCTGGCGCGGGTGCGCCTGTTGGGCGTAGAAGCCCTGGCACCCGGCGAGGAAGGTTTTGTGCAGCTGGAATTGGAGCAGCCGCTGGTGGCAGTTCGGGGTGATCATTACGTGCTGCGCCTGCCCTCTCCTGCTGCCACCATTGGCGGAGGTGTCATCCTGGACACACAACCGGCTCGCCGGTATCGCCGCTTCGATGAAGTAACCCTCGCCCGTCTGGAACAGTTGCGCGTGGGCAAACGTGCCGATCTGGTGATGCAGGCACTCGACCAACTCAACGTAACTAATCTTGCCGCACTCACAACCCAAACCTCCCTGCCCGCAGTGGAACTCGAAAAACAACTGAGCGAACTTGAAGACGCTGGTGAGGTCATTTTCCTCACCAGTCAGCCCAACCCCTCTAAAACGTACTTGATTTCCGCTCAGAACTGGCAGTCACTGACTAAACACATCCTGAGCACGCTCAATGAGTTCCATCACAATAACCCCCTTAAGGCAGGCATCAGCCGTGAGCAGCTCAAGTCTGGTTTGAAGCTGACCCAGGAACAATTTGACCTGGTGTTGGGAAGGTTAAGCCAGCAAGGAGAGCTCGTGGAGCGAGGCACACTGGTTTGGGCGGCCAGCCATACCATCCTTCTCACTCCCCAACAGGAAGCTCAAGCTGCCAGGTTGCTGGCAAAATTTACAGAATCGCCCTACACACCACCAGATGTTAGTGAAGCCGAAGCCGAGCTCGGGCTCGACCTATTGGAAGGCTTGATTGCCACCGACAGGCTGGTTCGCGTTTCAGATGCGGTGCTTTTTACGCCAGGCACGGTCGAAGTGATGAAAGTATGGGTGCGGGATGCCATCCAAGCCAATGGAAGTGTATCGCTGGCGCAATTCAGGGATCATTTTCAAACCAGCCGCAAATATGCCGCTGCTTTTCTGGAATATCTTGATTCGATTGGGTATACTCTAAGGAAAGGGGACGTCCGCGTCCTGAGAACAATAAACACATAAAAAAGGAGAGAATATGGGTTTCAAAGTTTTGATCACAGACGGCTTGGAGAAGGAAGGCATTGATATCATCAGCGCTGCTGGCGAAGCGGTGGACAAGAAGGACATCGAAGCCGCCGAATTGCTGCAAATCGTCGGGGAATATGACGGATTGATCGTTCGTGGACGAACCAAAGTAACCAAAGAAGTATTTGACGCTGCCAAGAATCTAAAAGTGGTTGGTCGCGCCGGCGTGGGTGTGGATAACATCGATCTCGAAGCAGCCAAAGCGCACGGTGTGACCGTTGTTAATGCCCCGACTGCCACAACCATCGCAGTCGCCGAACTGGGATTTGGCATGATGCTGGCTCTGGTGCGCGATATTCCTCACACCGACGCTGCCATGAAGCAGGGAAAGTGGACCAAAAAAGATTATATGGGCGCCGAACTACATGGGAAGACCCTCGGTATTGTTGGCTACGGGAATATTGGCAGCACAATCGGCAGATACGCACAGGCACTGGGCATGAAAGTCATCTGCCACGATCCCCTCCGCAACCCGGACGATATCCGTGCTACTGGTGCCGAGCCAATGCAGCTGGATGACATTTACACACAGGCTGACATTATCACCTTTCATGTACCTTTGACACCCGAAACGAAACACATGGTCAGCGACGAAACCTTCACAAAGATGAAAGACGGCGTCCTCCTCGTGAATGTTGCCCGTGGTGGCATCCTTGAAGAAGCCTCCCTCTTACGCGCGTTGGAAAGCGGTAAAGTGGCTGGAGCAGCCCTGGATGTCTACGAGAAGGAACCCCCGGTGGACTGGACTCTCGCCAAGCACCCCAAGGTTATCGCAGTTCCGCACGTTGGCGGTCAGACCAAAGAAGCTCAGACGCGCGTTGCTATTGATATCGCCAGCGAAGTCATGAACGCCCTGCAAGGTAACAAATTACGCTGGAAAATCTGCTAACTACACTAAATTTACTCTTATGTAAACAAGGTGAAAAGATTCCATAAGAAACAGGTCCCGGGTGGGACCTGTTTTTGTTAGTTTTGCGCTGTTGGGGTTGGGTAGATGATCTCCTGGGCAGGCGTGCCTATCGGGGTAGGCGTGGGCATGGGAGTTTGCCCGGATGGGTCGTGCACGTAAACCCAATCGCCCAATTTTGCCCAGTTGAAGAGCCAATGGGCGTCGCCAGGGAACATATTCACGCAGCCGTGCGACTGGGTAAACCCGAGCGATGCCGGCCAATAAATACCGTGAATTGCCTGGGCGTGATTGTAATACATCGCCCAGGGAACGCCTTCCAGCGAGTAGAAGTCGGACCGGTCGCTTGTGTAGGAACCCTGCATTTGTTCAAGTTCGCGCTTTTCATAGATGTAATAAAGCCCGGGGTCGGAATAAAGTTCGCCTGAGCCTGTCCCCACCACAGCCGCGAACACGAGCCGCCCATCTTCATAGGCAGCCAGGGTCTGGTTATAAAGGTCGATGCTGATCCAGCGGTTGTTATCCACTCCTTGAGGTGGAGTGGTATCCACCACCAGGCGCCGCGATTTCAGCGAAGGAATCCACTCCCCTGGTCCTACCTCATACCATTCATACCCTTCGGCTTCCACCACCTGGTAGATCTGGAACTCCACGTACTTATCGTATTGTTTGCCAGTCTCAGGAGCAGCAAAACTCGGTTGGGTGTAACTCGGCGTCGGGTTGATCGTCCAGCCGAAGTCGTTTTGCGGGGTGGCATAAAACTCAAGCCCCTGCCACTTTGGCCAGGAATATACAGGTGTTGCCTCAACCCAACCGCCATCCATCGTTTGCACAAAAGTCCTTCCACCTGAAACGGCTAAATCGATCATGGTCACGTAGCGGCTGCCTCCATCCGGGATGGTTCGCAAGACTGTTCCTCCGCTGAGAGCATCATCCAAACTGGCGTAAACAGGCGTTTCCGCACCTGTAATCCTGGCTACGCGCACCGGCAAGTCGGAAAGGGAAGGTTCTGGTTTTGCGGCTGCCAATGCTCTGATAGGATAAGCAAATCCTGATTGATGCAATTGGGCGATCGTTTGCGAAGCGCCCAAGGGCAGGCAGTCGCCCGGATCCGTTGGATAGTACCCGGGCTGGCAGAGCGGCAGGTCATAATAAGGCACTGGAGGTACTGCGGGTTCAGCAGCTTGCGTTGCGACTGGCGAAGCCGCCATCAGCATTGCTACCCCGACCAGCGGGAGCAGTAAGTTCGTTAGTTTCATGAGTTGGATTATACCCGTAAGGAACAGCTGTGCCAATTTGGCTGAAGCGAGAGGTTGTGCAAACCCTGCTTAACCTTTGTTCAATGTGAGAATGATCCACACACCGTCGCTCTTTCTATTGTGGTCAATCCAGACCCGCATAACAAACTGAGAATAAAATGCAACAAAAGTTCATTTTGGGTTTCAATGAGTAATCAAAACTCAGAGACTGGTTAGAATCTTATCTTGCAAGCGCAAACAAAACGGGTAGAATTAAATAAAGTAATTGGAGATTGGCATGAAAACACCTATCTTTCACGTTGACTCGTTCACCGTAAAACCTTTCAAAGGCAATCCAGCCGGCGTGTGTTTGTTGGAACAACCCCGCGATGATGCCTGGATGCAAGCCATTGCTACGGAGATGCGACTCTCCGAAACAGCTTTTCTCAGTCCCAAGGGCAATGATTACAATCTGCGCTGGTTCACCCCCAACACAGAGGTCGACCTCTGCGGACATGCCACGCTTGCCTCAGCACACATTCTGTTTGAATTAGGCTTCTACGATCCGGATGAAACCATCTTCTTTCATACCAAGAGCGGTGTGATTACCGCTACTTTCGACCACGGTACGATTGAGCTCGATATGCCCCTGATCCAGCCCGTTCCCGCTGAGTCCACTCCACTGCTCGAGGAAATCCTCGGGCAGGCTCCTCTGGCGGTCGCGCACTCAGAAGATAAAGCAATCTTGCTTGCTGAGATCGCGGATCAAACTGCTGTTGAAGCATTTGAACCTGACTTCAAGAAAATCGACAGCCTTGAAGAAACCGATCTGATCATCACAGCCCAGGCTACCGATGGTAAGTTCGATTTCGTTTCACGCTTCTTCTCTCCCCACACCGGCATTCCTGAAGATCCGGTGACCGGACTTGGTCATTGCATCCTGACACCCTATTGGGCGCCCAAACTCAACAAAGAAAAGTTAGTCGCCTACCAGGCATCAGCGCGCGGTGGCACTGTTTGGTGCCGATTGGGAAAAGACCGTGTCTACCTGGCTGGGAAGGCTGTAACCCTGTTTTCTGGCGAGATTTTGCGCCAATAATTATCCTTCTAAATTGAATCTGACAGCCGGTTTTTGCCCTTCAAAGCACGAACCGGCTGTTATAATTGCCAGCAACAAACACAAAAGGTTCTTTTCTTTTTCCTTGTGCTTGATTGTTATTAATCCAGAAATGGGAATGGAGCGAGTTTATGGATCTTTTGAAGCAGCGCATCCTGGCCGAGGGTAAGAATCTCGGAAAAGGTATCCTCAAAGTCGATCGTTTCATTAATCACCAGGTGGATCCCATCCTGATGGACGCCTGTGGTGCGGAGCTTGCCCGCCTCTTCGCTGGCACAACTGCCGTCAAGATCCTCACGGCGGAGATCTCCGGCATTGCCCCTGCCCTCATGGCGGGGAAATATCTCAAATTGCCAGTGGTCTATGCCCGCAAGACCAAACCTGTCACCATGCCAAGCGAAGTCTACATCACCGTCGCACCCTCCCACACCAAAGGGCACAACACCGAGTTGATCGTCTCACCTGAATATCTGCTTCGCGATGAGGAAATTTTGATCATTGACGATTTCCTGGCATCCGGCGCGACCATCATCGGGCTGGTCCGTCTCGCGCAGACCGCTGGCTCAAAAGTGGTCGGCATCGGCACTTTGATCGAAAAAACCTTTGAAGGTGGACGGAATAAGTTGGCTTACCTGGGTGTACCTGTGCACTCGCTGGTCTCGATCAGCTCCATGGATGACGGGCAGATCATCTTTACCGACGAATTCGCAGCCTAAGGGTCCCACATGAGCGATCGAATCGTCATCCTGGACTTTGGATCCCAATATACCCAATTGATCGGCCGCCGAATTCGCGATATGCAGGTTTACTGCGAGTTGCTGCCATGGCACGCAAGTAAAGAGGAAGCACTCGACGGTCACACCAAGGGCATCATCCTCTCAGGCGGACCCCAATCCATTTATGCGGAAGGAGCGCCGTACATCCAGGATTATGTCCTTGATAGCGGCTTACCCATCCTGGGCATTTGCTACGGCATGCAAGCCCTCACCCACAAACTTGGCGGCAAGGTGCTTCAAAGCACCGAACATGAGTACGGATTGACCGAGCTGGACGTGCCTGCGGCTAACCCGCTGCTGCCCCAGGGCAAGCAAATCGTATGGATGTCGCACGGAGACCACGTCACGGAGCTGCCGCCTGGGTTCTCCAGCCTGGCGTCCTCCCGCAACAGCCCCTTTGCCGCGATGATGGACGAGCCCAACAAGCGTTTCGGGCTGCAATTCCACCCCGAGGTTCACCACACCCAGCACGGCGAGGAGATCTTGCGCAATTTCGTCCTCAGGATCTGCGATTGCCAGCCAGGCTGGACCCCGGGCTCCATCATCGAAGAAAGTGTTAAAGCCATCCAATTGCAGGTTGGAAATGGACGTGTGCTGTCAGCGCTGAGCGGGGGCGTGGATTCAGCCGTCACCACCTCCCTGGTACAAAAAGCCATCGGCGATCGCGTAACAGCGGTGTTCATCAACACTGGTCTGATGCGCCAGGGCGAACCAGAGCAAATCGAAGCGGTTTTCCGCCCGGTTCTCGGGGATCATCTCATCATGGTGGACGCCTCAGAGCGCTATTTCGCCAAACTCGCAGGCGTCACGGATCCGGAAGAAAAACGCAAAATCATCGGCGAGACTTTCATTCGCGAGTTTGAAGCAGCCGTGGCAGGCCTGGAAGAACACGAATTCCTCGCCCAGGGTACGATCTACCCGGACGTAATCGAATCAAAAGGAATCGGGGTCTCAGAAGCTCACCGCATCAAATCGCATCACAACGTCGGCGGGTTGCCAAAAGACCTGAAGTTCAAGCTGGTTGAGCCGCTGCGCAGCCTTTTCAAGGATGAAGTCCGGGCAGTCGGAGAGGCGCTTGGGCTGCCTCCCGAGCTGGTTTGGCGCCAGCCGTTCCCCGGACCCGGTCTGGCAGTCAGGGTACTCGGGGAGGTGACCCCAGAACGGATCGAGATCGTCCGCCAAGCTAACGCCATCTTCAACGAAGAGCTGGAAAAAGCAGACTTGATTCATATGCACACCGACAAGGAGGGCAAGATAACCGGTAGCTCTCAGGCTTTCGCGGTCCTGCTGCCGGTGAGGTCAGTGGGCGTGATGGGCGACCAGCGTACCTATTCCGAGACCATCGCCCTGCGCGCGATCACTTCCATCGATTTCATGACTGCCGATTGGGCACGCCTGCCGCACGAGGTGCTCGCGAAGGTCTCCAACCGCATCGTGAACGAAGTCCCTGGCGTGAACCGAGTGGTTTACGACATCAGCTCTAAACCCCCTGCAACGATCGAGTGGGAATAAGCTAACTTTTCAAGAATCTCACCTGACAATGTTGGTTTATCGCCAGCAATAAGAATGTCAGGTGCATAATGCCCATTAAACGAGGCCAACGATTGTGAAATTGTCCATAAATAGTCGCTACAAAATGATGCAGGGTCTGTTCTGGATGCTATTTTGTGTATCTTCAGGCTTTATCTCTCTGTATCTTCAGGGGCGTGGCCTGGGAAACGCGGAAATTGGCACCGTGACGGCATTTTTTGGCATCCTGGCAGCCTTGCTACAACCACTGCTGGGAGGAGTCACTGACCGGAGCAGCCGCCTTACCTGGCGCAATATGATCCTGATGCTGGCCATACCCTACTTAGTGATCTGCATTGTCATGCCCTTCGTACCGGGAGCCTTGGCTGGCGCTGTGTTTATGGGTCTGCTGATCTTGCTTGGGAATACCATGATGCCATTCATCAATAGCGCCAATTTTTATTACAGCTACGCGGGAGAATATATCAATTTTGGCGTAGCCAGGGGGATTGGGTCCGGTCTGTATGCGCTGTTGGCACTTGTGATTGGCGTGCTGGCTGAAAAATTCGGGATCGAAATGGTTCCAATCTCCGGAATATTGATAGCGCTGCTCTTCATTCTTGTCGTTCTTCGCATGCCTTCAACGAAAGAGCCTGTCGAGAAACTACCGAGAGTAAAGAGCCTGGAAAAAGGCTTATTTCTTCGATATCCGGCTTTCACTTTGATGCTGCTGGCATGTTTGCTGATGCTGACAACGCATAATATTTTGAATACGTATTTATTGCAGATCATCCAATCCCTGGGCGGAAACAGCAGTCAGCTTGGAATTGCGCTGGCAATCCAGGCGGTTGTGGAAGTGCCGGTGTTGTTCGGTTTTTCAAAACTGCTAAAACGTTTTCGACCCAAAACGTTGATGCTGACAGCAGCCATCGGTTTTGCGCTGAAAGCTCTGATGTACGCGCTATCAAGCAGTGTTTTCATGATCTATTTGATCCAGGTCACGCAAATGATCAGCTTTGCGCTTTTTGCTTCCGCCTCTGTTTTTTACACCTCAGAAGCTATCGCAAAAGAGGATCAGACAACCGGCCAGGCTTACATGACCAGTATGATGGCTGCAGGAACGGTATTGGGCAGTTTGAGTGGAGGATGGATCTTGGAACTGAGCGGCATGAAAACGATGCTTTCTGTCAATGTCATCATCGCTCTGCTTGGCGTATGCTTTGCGTTCATGTCCGTCAGGAATATCGGCTTACGCCGCAAAGTTTAATGCCACAAAAACTGCCAGTTTTCGGTAGAACAAAACCCTCATCCCAACCACGCGCAAACTGAAACGCTCCCCGAAGCGGGGCTACACAGCGTTGAAGCGGTAGCCCCTCAGCCGCAAGGCATTCGTCACCACTGAAACAGAGCTCAGGCTCATCGCAGCACCGGCAATCATCGGGTTTAGCAGCGGCCCGCCAAACAGATGCAGCACGCCCATCGCAATCGGGATTCCGATCACGTTGTAAGCGAACGCCCAGAATAGGTTTTGCTTGATGTTGCGCAGGGTCTTCTTGCTCAGATCGATCGCTACCGGCACATCCATGAGCGTCGAGCGCATCAGCACGATATCGGCTGAAGCGATGGCAACATCCGTTCCGGTGCCAATCGCGATACCAACATCCGCAGTCGCCAGGGCAGGTGCGTCGTTGATGCCGTCGCCAACCATCGCCACAAACCGCCCTTCCGATTTCAACTGGTTGACAATCCCAGCCTTCTGATCGGGCAGCACTTCGCTGAAGACCTGATCCAGGCCCATCATACGTCCAATCGCCTCTGCCGTACGGCGGTTATCCCCCGTGACCATCGCCACCTGCACGCCCATTTTATGCAACTGTTTGATCGCATCCTGGCTGTCGGGTTTGACCGTGTCTGCCACGGCAATGATGCCGACGAGCTTGTTATCAAGCACCGCAAACATCGGCGTTTTGCCGTCATTTGCCAGGTCCTGACCAAGCTTCAGGGCTCTTTCATCCAGAGACAGGGTTTCTTCGATCATTTTTTGATTGCCAATACGCAGCGATTTGCCTTCGTAATCGACAACGACGCCCATGCCAGGCAAAGCCTTGAAGCCGCCAACTTCCGGCAAACTCAAGCCTTGCGCTTCGGCTGCCTGTAAAATTGCTTTGCCCAGAGGATGTTCAGAGCCTTTTTCGGCTGCGCCAGCCAGCGCCAGCAAATCATGCTCAGTCTGACCCGCCAGCGGCAA
>WOZA01000075.1 GCA_011620505.1 Anaerolineaceae bacterium | reverse complement strand
CTGGACCCATATGTTTATGTCAATCCTTATGGAGAGGGTGTTTACAAGGGTCTTTGTGCTTCAGACCCTGCTGGGCATGTATGTAATGACAAGTTGCTCGGTGTCTATGATTATGTCACCGGCGGAGATGGTCACGACACAGAAGATCACGGTTCACACACTGCCAGCACCGCTGCTGGCAATCGGATCAGCGTCAACTATGGCGGTGCTCAGGTCGTCATCTCTGGTATGGCACCCAACGCCCAGATCATTGCTTACAAAGTCTGTTCTTCCACTGGCTGCCCCACCAACGCTTCCACTGCTGCTGTTAACCAGGCTATTGCTGATGGGGTTGACGTCCTGAACTTCTCAATTGGACCTACTGGTGGTCCCGCGCGCAGCCCATGGACCGACAGCACTGAACTGGCTTTCCTCGAAGCTTTCAGAGTCGGCATCACGACTGCAACATCCGCTGGCAACTCTGGACCGGCAGACTCCACTGTCTACAAACTCCCCCCGTGGGCACTGGTGACTGGCAATACCCAACACGGCCGCATTTTCGGCTATCCTGTGACGATCAATCCCGGTAGTGATAACCTTGGATCAATTGCACTCCCCGCAAGTTCGGATCTTGCTCCGGCACTCACGACTGACCTGACCGGCTTGGATTTGGTTTGGGGAGGCAATTCCGGCAATCTGGAAGGTTGTTCCGCCTGGGCTGCAGGCTCTCTGACAGGTAAAGTGGGTATTGTGAAACGCGGCACCTGCTCTTTCAAGGATAAGCTGCAGTTTATGTATGACGCTGGCGCTGTCTTTGGTCTGGTTTATAACAATGCACCCGGTGCCCCTATCATCATGGGGACTGAAACCGGTTCTGTCCCAATGCCTGGTGCGATGATTTCACTCGAAGACGGTTTGCTGATGGAAGCTGTCGCAGGCGACCCGATGACTGTCACCATCCTCGAGAACCTCGTTTCAGGCACCCGCCCGGACTGGGGCGATATCATGGCTGACTCCAGCTCCAGAGGTCCGATCACCAATTTTGAAATGCTCGAACCGGACCTGGTTGCACCTGGCACGAATATCCTGGCAGCCTACTCAGGACCCGGCGAAATTGACCTGATGTCCGGCACCTCCATGGCCAGCCCGCATGTGGCAGGCTCAGCTGCAGTGATGCGCTCTCAATTCCCTGATTGGAGCCCTGCGGCAATCCGCTCAGCGATCATCATGACTGCCCTGGCTGGCACATCCAGAGATTACGATCTCAGCCCGGTGACGCCATTTGTTTACGGTAACGGCCGCATCGATATGAGCAAGGCGGCTTTGGCTGGCTTGGTGATGGAAGTCAGCTATGCGGAATATGTTGCAGCAAACCCTGCTGCCGGTGGTGACATTCGGACCTTGAATATCCCCTCCTATCAAAATAGCAATTGTTTGGGCGGCTGCACCTTCACCCGAACGCTTAAGAATGTTGCTGGTGTGGAAACGGATTACACCATCCTCATCGAGCAAACCGAAGGCGTTGAAATCACTACCACTCCCTCTGCCAGCTTCACTATTCCTGCCGGCGGTACGCAGGTTATCAGTGTACACGTTGCGCCCTCCCTGCTTTCAGGCGGCGAGTGGCAGTTTGGGCGTATCAGGTTTGAAACTGATGACACCTTTGCAAGCGGTAAGCCGATCAGCAGTACTGCTTTTAGCCTGGCAGTAAAATCAGCTGTTGAAGGCTCAACGCTGCCTGCCGAACTGCGCCAAACCATCAACTCACCCACTGGTCAGTACGTTTTTGAAGACCAGTACTATGTGGATCCGATCACTGCCTTATCGAATGTACGTTACGGTCTAACACCCGCAACGGTTGCCTCTTTCTCCTTGGCAGAGGACCCGACCAACGATAAGCCATATGACACTTTGGCGGACATCTGGTACAAAGTCACGACTTGCCCAAGCAGTCAGCAGCGCATGGTTGTTGAAATCCTTGAGACAACTTCAGCCGACCTGGATGTCTATGTGGGAGTTGGAAACACGCCTCACCCCGCCCTCCAGAAAGCCTATTCCGCTGAGGCTGGTCCGATGGAATATCTGAATATCTTCCAACCAACGTTCTCTGGAACCTGCTGGATTTTGGTGCAAAACTGGCAAAGCTCTGCATCTGGAGTGGAAGATCCGGTCAAACTGGCATATGGCTTTGTTCCAAAGTCGGGTGGTACCAACTACAGCATTACCGGCCCCGCAACAGTGCCCGCCTTGAGCCCCTTCGATATCACCGTGGATTGGGATCTTAGTGCGACGTTCAGTTCCAGTGAGGTTTGGTATGGCTGGTTCAGTATTGGTTCCACAGCTACCATTAAGAATGACGTCGGGAAGCTTGATTTCAATATCTATAAAGCTCCTCCGGTTCTGGATAAGTTTATCTACCTGCCCATCCTGACCAGGTAGTCGGTATATTCGGATTTTGATCAAAAGAAGCCGGTTAGTTCACTGCCGGCTTCTTTTTTAATCCTTTACTGACCTCGGTGATGATCGCTGATTCCAAGGATATGATAGAATCCAACTCTGAACTCTTCAATGGATTACTTTTAGAGGAAAGGGGAAAATCCAACTCCAAAAAACCCTTGCATTCCGCAGGGGGGTGTGATATATTTGACGGGCTACCTTCAGAGGTAGTTATATTTATGTGACAATTTAAGAATGTATCCCGCGTGGGCAGACCGCTACACAGGGAACATTGACTGAATTGTGCGGAGATGATGCAGCTTGCCCAGGCTGACAGTCTCGCAAAAACCTAAACAGGAGAATAGTATGTTAAAAGGGCTTATTGGAAGAAAGATCGGTATGACCCAGATCTTCGATGAAAGCGGGCGCGCAATTCCCGTGACGCTTCTCGAGGCTGGGCCTTGTTTTGTTTCTCAGATCAAGAGTGCTGAGACAGACGGCTATAGCGCTGTTCAGCTGGCATTCGGAGAAGTGAAACCAAAACGTCTGAGCAAGGCTCAATTAGGGCATCTCAAGACCAACAATCTCCCTCCCGTGCGCGTGTTGAGGGAATTCCGCACCAAGAAATTAGAAGATATCAATCCGGGTGATGAACTGAAAGCTTCCGTATTTGCTGCAGGCGAATATGTAGACGTTATCGGCACCTCCAAAGGCAAAGGTTTTGCCGGCGCTGTGAAACGTTATGGTTTCAGCGGTGGACCTAAAACCCATGGTCAGTCTGACCGCCTACGTGCCCCCGGTTCTTCTGGATCCGGTACCACACCTGGGCGTGTATACAAGGGCAAGCGCCGTCCTGGGCATATGGGCGATGGTCAGGTCACTTCTTCGCATATCCGTGTTGCGATGGTTGATCCAGAGCGCAATCTGATCGCGGTTCAGGGCTCAGTGCCCGGCGCCAAAGGCGGAACTGTGGTAATCAAAGAGGCTCGCAAGCAGTAAAACGCTTGTGGTTGAATGGAGAAAGCTATCATGAAAGTTGATGTTTATAACTTAAAAGGCGAAAAGTCGGATACTGTCGAACTGCCCGATGAGATTTTTGCAGCAAAAGTGAATGTGGATCTGATGCACCAGGCTTATCAGCGCCAAATGGCGAATGCTCGCCTGGGCACTCATAACACCAAACGCCGCGGCGAAGTCCGTGGCGGCGGTGCCAAACCCTGGAAACAGAAGGGTACTGGTCGCGCCCGACGCGGCAGCATGATTTCTGCCCAGTCGGTTGGCGGCGGTCGTATCCACACCCCAAAACCACGGGACTACACCCAGGCTATGCCCCAGAAGATGCGCCGCGCAGCCCTGCGCAGTGCGCTGACGGTGAGCGCCAACGATGAGAAGATCATCATGGTTGATTCCCTCAGCATGGAAAAAGCCCGCAGTGCAGACCTGGCAAAAGCGCTTTCAGCTCTGGCTGGCGACGCGCGCAAGCTGATTTTGGTACCCGATAAGAGTGAATCTTACACAAACCTGATCAAATCCGGACGCAACCTGGCAGGCACCAAGCTGCTGCAGGCAAATTACCTGAACATCCGCGATCTGTTCACTTGTGAGAAAGTCATTATCCCCCTTGCTTCACTCGACGTGATCAAGAGTTATCTGGGATAGGAAGGTGAAGCAGAATGAGTAATACCGTCTTTGATATCCTGCGGCGCCCTGTTGTGACAGAGAAGTCGAATTACCTGGCTGGAAAACTGAACCAGTACGTGTTTGAAGTTGCATCTTATGCTACTCGCGAACAGGTTAAGACCGCCATTGAAACGGCTTTTGATGTCAACGTAGTGCGTGTAAATATCATCAACCTCCCCGCCAAAGCGCACCGCAATTCGCGGACCCGCCGCCTGGCGCTGCGCACGAACGGCTACAAAAAAGCCATCGTGACGCTGAAGCCTGGGGAGAGCATTCCTGTATTTGAAGGAGTGGACTAATGGCAGTCAAGATTTATAAACCCAAGACGAACGGTCAGCGGCACAAGACCAGCTACACGTTCGAAGAAATTACCAAGAGCCGCCCCGAGCGCAGTTTGATTGTGTTGAAAAAGGAACGCGCTGGACGTAACTCTGCTGGTCGGATCACTGTACGCCATCGCGGCGGCGGCGAACGCCGGCAGATCCGCCTGGTCGACTTCAAACGGGATAAGATGAACATCCCCGCGAAAGTCAGCGCGATCGAATACGATCCCAACCGCACTGCCCGCCTGGCACTGCTGACCTATGCTGATGGCGAGAAACGTTACATCATTGCCCCCATCGGGGTCAAAGTTGGCGATACGCTGCTTTCTGGTCCAAGTGTGGAAATCCGCCCCGGGAACAATCTTCCCCTGGCGAATATCCCGGTTGGCACCATGATCCACGCAGTCGAACTGCATCCTGGTAAGGGCGCTCAGTTTGTTCGCTCTGCAGGGACTTCCGCGCAACTGCTTGCAAAAGAAGGCAAG
The DNA here is from genome assembly GCA_011620505.1 of Anaerolineaceae bacterium. Taxonomy (GTDB): domain Bacteria; phylum Chloroflexota; class Anaerolineae; order Anaerolineales; family Anaerolineaceae; genus Mesolinea. Next base: position 20,672 of record WOZA01000075.1, on the reverse strand, counting down.
TATGCTCACGTGCGTATGCCCTCGGGCGAGGTGCGCTTGGTTCTGCAGGAGTGCAGCGCCTCGATCGGTCAGGTCGGTAACGTGGAACACAGCAATATCAAGCTCGGCAAAGCCGGACGCGCGCGCCATATGGGACTTCGTCCTGAAGTTCGCGGTACTGCGATGTCTCCAAGGGACCATCCGCATGGTGGTGGTGAAGGTCGCAGCCCAATCGGTATGCCCGGGCCTAAGACCCCATGGGGTAAACCGACCCTTGGTTACAAGACGCGCACCAATAAGCGCACGGATGACATGATTCTTCGCCACCGCTCCAAAGCAAAGCGCAAGTAGTGGTTGAGAGACAGAAAAGGAAACTAAGATGTCGCGATCATTGAAAAAAGGGCCATTCATTGACCCGAAACTGTTGAAAAGAATTGAAGAGATGAACGAGAGAGGCGAAAAGAAGGTCATCCGCACCTGGAGCCGCGCCAGCACCATCTTCCCCCAGATGGTAGGGCATACGATTGCAGTGCATGACGGCCGCCGTCACGTTCCGATCTATGTAACTGAGAACATGGTTGGTCATCGGCTGGGTGAATTCGCCCCAACCCGCTGGTTCCGTGGGCACGTCTCTGAAAAGGCAAAGTGAGGCAGAGGATGGCACAGGAAATTTCTGCAAAACTCACAAACTTCGCTGAATCCCCTCAGAAGACCCGCCTGGTCATCGACCTGGTGCGTGGTAAGAAGGTAGTGGATGCTTTGAACACCTTGAGTCTGACCCCCAACAAGGCAGCCCGCCCGGTTCACAAGCTGATCTACTCGGCTATGTCCAACGCTGAAGAGAATTTTGGTGTCAGCCGCGATGACCTCGTTGTTTACAAGATCTTCGCTGACGAAGCTCCCACTCGCAAGTGGCGCTCGTTTGGTGCCCGCGGTCGTTTCAAGCCGTTGCTGAAGCGCCGTTCGCATGTAACCGTTATATTACGCGAAGTCGAGTAAAGGTAAGGAGTGAGATATGGGTCGTAAAGTACATCCAATCGGATTTCGTCTGGGGATCAACAAACCCTGGTTAGGACGCTGGTACGCTGAAGGCAAGGATTATACCGATCAACTGCATCAGGATCTAAAGATCCGCGAGTTGGTGAAAAAGGAAACCGAACGCGCTGGTGTTTCAACTATCGAAATCGAACGCTATCCAGGCAAGGTGAAAGTTTCCCTGCACACAGCCAAACCCGGTATTTTGATCGGGCGTAAAGGCGAAAGTGTGAAAGTTCTGCGCCAGCAGCTGGAAGCACTCACGGGCAAGAAGATTGATCTGGAAGTCAAAGAGATCAAATCGGCAGATACAGATGCTTACCTGGTGGCAACTAACATTGCTGGTCAGCTCGAGCGCCGCATCAGCTATCGCCGTGCCATGAAGCGAGCTATCCAACAGGCTTTGCGCCAGGGCGCAGGCGGGATCAAAGTTTCAGTCTCCGGTCGTTTGTCCGGTGCTGAAATGGCCCGGCGTGTGACTCTGCGTGAAGGCCGTGTGCCTCTGCAGACGCTGCGTGCTGATATTGACTTCGCCCGTGCCGCTGCCACGACCACTTTTGGTCAGATTGGCGTCAAGGTTTGGATTTATAAGGGCATCGTCATGAACCAGCCTGAAGAAAAGGTTGAGACCACCGAAGGTGTCTATATCAGCGAGTAATTATTCGGAACGAGTGAGGACGTAAATTATGTTGATGCCAAAGAGAGTAAAGTACCGCAAGCAAATGCGCGGCCGCATGAAGGGAAAAGCTTCACGCGGTGTGGACGTGAACTTCGGTGATTATGGATTGAAGGCACTGGATTGTGGTTATATGACCGCGCGCCAGATCGAGGCTGCCCGCCGTGCAATCGTGCATGAGCTGAAGCGCCGCGGAAAAATCTGGGTCCGTGTTTTTCCTGACAAACCCTACACCAAGCGTGCTGCTGAAACCCGTATGGGTAAAGGCAAGGGTGCCGTGGATCACTGGGTGGCAGTTATTCGCCCCGGACGAATTTTATTTGAGGTCGGTGGAACTGATGCCGAATCCGCGAACAAAGCACTGACCCGGGCACGTTATAAACTGGGCTTTAAGACTAAGATCGTAGCCCGTGAAACGATGGGAGAAGGTTCATGAACATCAAAGAAGTAAGGGAACTTTCTACGGAAGATATTAAGATCAAACTGTTGAACATCCGGCAGGAGCTCATGAACTTGCGCTTCCAGATCGTGACCGGTCAGTTGACGGATACCAGCCGCTTCAAGATTGCCCGACGGGACATTGCCCGCATGGAAACGATCCTGAATGAGCGCGCCCGCCAGGAGAAGGAAGGTAAGAAATGAACAAACGCCGACGTTTAACGGGTGTTGTTAAATCCAACAAGATGACCAAAACAGTCATCGTGGAAGTGTCGCGCACATACCAGCATCCGCTTTATCACAAAGTGGTGCGCAGCACCAAGGCTTACAAGGCGCATGATGAATTAGGATGCAATGTGGGCGATGAGGTCGTGATCGTCGAATCAGCTCCGATTTCAGCCACAGTGCGCTGGAATGTGGAAAAGGTCATCAAGGTCGAAGTCCGCCAGGAAGGTGTCGAATCAACATCTGAGGCCATCGAAGAGGTCGAGGAATTGATTGAAGCCGAAGCAGTTGCCGAAGAGGTTGAAGAATCGACTGAAACGGAAGAAGCTGCCAAAGAGGTTGAGGAATCGACTGAAACTGAAGAAGTTGCCGAAGCGGTCGAGGTTGAGCTCGAAGAAGAGGAAGCAGCATGATCCAGCGAGAAAGTCGATTAGTTATTGCTGATAACACTGGCGCCCGTGAAATTCTGGTTATCCAGGTCGTGGGTGGCACAGGCCGCCGTTATGGTTACGTGGGCGACACTGTGGTTGGCACCGTGAAAGCTGCCACGCCTCAGGCTTCGGTTAAGAAGAGTGAGATCGTAAAAGCTGTGATTGTGCGTACCAGCAAGCCCTACCGCCGTTCAGATGGGTCGACCATCCGTTTTGATGACAACGCTGCTGTGATCCTGGACACTGACGGCGTGAACCCTCGCGGCACGCGTATTTTTGGCCCGGTTGCCCGCGAATTGCGCGACAAAGGCTATATGAAGATCGTTTCATTGGCTCCGGAAGTGCTGTAGTCGATGAATTAGGAGTGTCAGATGAAAATGAAAATACGTAAGGGCGATCGCGTACGGGTTATGCGCGGCGACGAGGATAACAAGGACAAGGTTGGCGAAGTCATCCGTGTGCTGCCCAAGGAAAACCGAGTGGTGGTGCAGGGCGTGAACATGGTGAAAAAACACCAGAAGCAAACTCAGTCCGGTGGCAAGACAATTCCTGCCGGTATCCGTGAATTTGAAGCCCCAATCCATGCCTCTAACGTGGCTGTTGTGGATCGCGAAACGGAAAAAGAAGCGAAAGATGCCCGCAAGGTATCCAAAGCCAAAACCGACAGCGCTAAGAAACCAGCCGCCAGGAAGCCAGCGGAAAAGAAAGCAGAATCCAAGCCTGCTGCCAGGAAACCAGCCGCGAAAGCGGCTGAAAGCAAGGCAAAGCCCGCTAAGAGTGAGAAGAAAGCCGCCGAAGGTAACTAAGGCGTAGGTGAGCAGATATGAACAGACTACTAGAACAATATAAGAACGAAATCGCGCCAGCTCTGCAGAAAGAGCTCGGGTTGAAAAACGTCATGCAAATCCCGAAGATCACCAAAGTTGTGGTCAATATCGGTGTTGGCGAAGCGCTGGACAACCCCAAGGCTTTGGATGCTGCTGTAAACGATCTGACTATCATCACTGGTCAGAAGCCTGTTGTCATCGCCGCCAAGAAAGCCATTTCCAATTTCAAGCTGCGTGAAGGGCGTCAAATTGGCGTCAAAGTCACGTTGCGCGGAGAAAAGATGTGGGCATTTTTGGACCGCCTGATCAACGTTGCTCTGCCTCGTGTGCGTGACTTCCGTGGAATTTCGGCTGATTCCTTCGACGGACGTGGAAATTACACCCTCGGTCTGACTGAACAGCTGATCTTCCCTGAGATCCAGTATGACAAAATCGACAAAGTGCGTGGCATGGAAATCAGCATTGTGACAACTGCTGAGACTGATGACCATGCCCGGCAATTGCTGAGCAAATTCGGCATGCCCTTCAGGAAAGGAAACTAATGGCTAAAAAGTGTATGCAATATCGCGAAATGCGGCGGAAATATCCGACGCGTGTTAGGAATCGCTGTCGTGTGTGCGGCAGACCGCGCGGTTATATGCGCAAATTTGGTCTTTGCCGTATTTGCTTCCGTGAATTAGCACTCGAGGGAAAAATCCCTGGTGTGACTAAATCATCCTGGTAATTTGACCTGGAGGGATAAAAATGACTATATCAGATCCAATTGCCGATATGTTAACGAGAATCCGCAATGTTGCCATGGTTGGCAAAACAACCGTAGCCATGCCGAGCTCGAAGCTCAAGAGTGAAGTTGCCCGTATTCTGACCGAAGAGGGTTATCTTGAGAGCTATGAAGTCGTTGATGGAAAAAGCGAAGCGCACAAAATTTTGCGCATGAAGCTGAAATACATCGGCGAACGCCGCCAACGCCGCCCGATTATCACGGGTTTGGAGCGCGTCAGCCATCCCGGCTGCCGTGTTTACACCTCCAAGAATGATATCCCCTGGGTATTATCCGGTATTGGCATCGCGATTTTATCAACCCCGAAGGGTATCATGACTGGCCAGCGCGCTCGTAAGATCGGCGTCGGCGGTGAGATCCTCTGCAAGGTTTGGTAGGAGGAAGAGAAATGTCGCGAATTGGTAAATTACCTATCACCCTGCCTAAGGGTGTGGAAGTAAAAATGGATGGAAACAAGGTTTCCGTGAAGGGACCCAACGGGGTTCTTGAAGAGACCTTCTCTCCTGAGATTACGATAAAACTCGAAAATGGCGTCATCACGGTGGAACGACCCAACGATGAACCCCGGATCCGGGCTCTGCACGGAACCACGCGCGCCCTGCTCAACAATATGGTCGTTGGCTGCGCAAAAGGCTTTGAGATCGTGCTGGAATACAACGGCGTCGGTTACAGAGCCGAGTTGAAGGGGAAAGACCTGCTGTTGAACCTCGGATTTTCACATCCCGTGAATTTCCCCGCGCCCGACGGCATCACCTATGATGTGGATGCAAAAACCCGTCTGATCAAGGTCAAAGGACGTGACCGCCACCAGGTGGGGCAGGTAGCTGCGAATATCCGCATGCTGCGCCCACCGGAACACTACCATGGAACCGGTATTCGCTACCAGGGTGAGATTGTTAAACTCAAGGCTGGTAAAGCCGGAAAAACCGGTAAGTAGAGGTAAATGACTATGGCTAAAAAATCAAGAAACGCTGCTCGTTTACACCGTCATACTCGTGTGCGCAAGAAGGTCTTTGGCACGCCAGAACGTCCGCGTTTGAATGTTTTTCGCAGCATCAGCGAGATCTATGCCCAGGTGATTGATGATCACAGCGGCACAACTCTGGTTTCTGCCTCCACTGTGGATGCAGCGCTGCGCGAAGTCGTGAAGGGCAAGAACAAATCCGAACAGGCTATGCTTGTTGGCGAGGCGCTTGCCAAACGTGCCCTGGACAAAGGCATCAAAACCGTTGTCTTGGATCGCGGTGGATACATCTACACCGGTCGTCTGAAAGCTCTGGCCGAAGGTGCTCGCAAGGGCGGGCTGGAATTCTAAAACGAGGATACTATGGAAGAATATCAAGGATTAGAAACTCAATACGACGAACGTGTGATTGACATCGCGCGCGTTGCCAAGGTTGTCAAAGGCGGCCGCCGCTTTTCGTTCCGCGTGACCCTCGTGGTCGGCGATAACAAGGGAAATGTCGGCCTGGGCACTGGCAAGGCACTGGCTGTTCCGGATGCGATGCGTAAAGCAACCGAGCGTGCGTATAAGAATATGAAGAAAGTCAGCCTGATGGGTACAACCATTGCCCACGAGGTGACTGGCAGCCAAAGTGGCGCGAAAGTGCTGCTCAAGCCGGCTTCGGCTGGTACTGGCGTTATCGCGGCGGGTGGTGTGCGTGCTGTTTGCGAAGCTGCAGGGATCAAAGACATTCTTACCAAGTCTCTGGGCTCTTCAAACATGCTCAACATCGTCCAGGCTACCTTCGATGCCTTATCCCAGTTGAAATCGCCTGCTGCGGTGGCTGCGGAACGCGGCAAGGACGTGCAGGATGTGACACCATATTGGGAGCGGAGGAAGAATGGCTAAAAAACAGTCCAACACTCTTCGAATCAAATTGGTAAAAAGCGGCATCGGCTACGCCCAACGCACCAAACGAACACTCAAAGCACTCGGCTTCCACAATCTCAACCAGGTGGTTGAGCATGAGGATAGCGAGGCTCTGCGTGGTATGCTGACAAAGGTCTCACATTTGGTTGAGATTGTGTCGGACACTGAGGAGAAGTAAGCATGCAATTACATGATCTCAAACCGAACGACGGCGCAAAGAAAGCGCGCAAGCGTATAGGTCGGGGTACTGGTAGCGGCTCAGGCAAAACAGCCGGTCGCGGTACCAAAGGCCAAAACTCTCGCAATGGCGGCGGCGTGCGCCAGTACCATATGGGCGGTAACCTGCCCATCTTCCGCAAGCTGCCTTTCCTGCGTGGTGAGGGCTTTACCCCACCCAATCGCGTACGCTACGCGGAAGTAAACCTGGACGCATTGCAGGGCTTCAAGGCTGGTGACGAAGTCACCCCCGAGAGCCTCAAAGCGATGGGATTGTTGAAAAGCAAAAATTTGCCTATCAAAATCATGGGTCGTGGTGAAATCAACGTTGCCCTGAAAATCAAGGCTCACAAGGTGACTGAAGGCGCTCGCCAGAAGATTGAAAAAGCTGGCGGATCTATCGAGACATTGGCACTTTCGTAGCTAAGAGGAGATAAGTGATGAAACGATCATCCTGGCGTTACCTGTGGAAATCTGAGGATATCCGCAACAAGCTGTTGATTTCACTGTTGCTGCTGGCAATTTACCGCCTGGCAGCCAACATTCCAGTTCCTGGCATCAATCGTGCCGCTGTTGCCGCTTTGTCGCAGCAGACGGGGGCTGGCGGTAACCTGGTGAACTTGCTTGATCTGCTTTCTGGTGGAGCGGTATCCAGATTCTCTGTGCTTGCCATGGGTGTTTACCCGTATATCACTGCCCAAATTATCCTGCAACTACTCACGCCGGTTATCCCAGCGTTGGAGCAAAAAATGAAGGATGACCCCCGCGAAGGTCGTATCTGGATGGAAAAATGGACTGTTATTCTGACCATCCCGATGGCGCTCCTTTCGGCTTTTGGGCAAATCAATATCTTTAACTCCATGTTAGGTGGCAGCACGGTCATTGAGCAATGGGGCTTCTCTGGAGCTCGATTGTTACCGACCGTTACTGCCATCATCAGCATGGTTGGCGGTACGATGTTTGGCATCTGGATTGGTCAATTGATCTCTGAATACGGCTTACGCAATCAGGGTCTGTCATTGATTATTTTTGCGGGTATTGTCTCGCGCTTCCCGGTCACGATTGCCCAGATGTTCAACTCGAAAGAGGCGTGGTGGGTGTTTGCAGTGGTGCTAATCGTCTTTGTGCTGACGATCCTGGCGATTGTTTTTGTCCAGGGCGGAAGGCGCAACATCCCGGTTCTGTTCCCAGGGCGGCGGATCGGCAACCGTATGTCCATGCCAGTGCGCAGCCAACTGCCGCTGATGGTCAACATGGCCGGTATGATCCCGATCATTTTTGCCCAGTCATTCCTGACTTTCCCGGCGATTTTGTCTTCATTCTTTATCAATTCCCAAACCGTGTGGGTCAATAACGTGTCCAACTGGCTCTATCGGGCCTTCGGTGGCGATACCTGGTGGTATCCAATCATGTTCTTCATCCTGGTTGTTGCGTTTGCGTACTTCTATACTGACGTACTTTTCCAGCAGCAGAACTATGGCGATAACCTGAAAAAGCAAGGTGCCCAGATCCCGGGTGTTGTGCGTGGCAAACCTACGCAGGATTACCTGACTCGTGTCCAGCGGCGTATTACCCTCCCTGGCGCGCTCTTCCTTGGCTTGGTGGCAATTTTGCCCTACATTATGGGATACTTCCTGCCCGATAACAGTGCAGGTGTGCAGCTGATGCAGGCTTCTGGTCTCCTGATCGTAGTTGGCACCATCCGTGAGACGGTTGAGTTGATCGAGACCGAATTGCGCATGCACGGCTATGATGATCGGTTGATCAACTAAGCTGGAGAGTTTTGAAATGAACGAGAAAGCCACTTACATCGTCATGCTGGGTCCTCCGGGAGCCGGCAAAGGCACTCAGGCCAAAATCCTGGCTGAAAAGCTGGGTCTGGTACACATTTCGACCGGAGATCTCTTCCGGGAGAATCTGAGCCAGGAGACTGAGCTGGGTAAGTTGGCTTCAAGCTACATGGCCAAGGGTGAACTGGTACCAGACGATGTGACTATCGCGATGGTAAAAGAACGCCTTTCAAGACCGGATTGTGCCAAAGGAGCCGTGATGGACGGCTTCCCGCGCACACCGGCACAAGCTGAAGCGTTTGAGGCCCTTTTGGCTGAGATTGGTGGCAAGGTTGATTTAGTGCCCTTCATCAGCGTGCCAAATGATGTGCTGGTTGAGCGCCTCAGCGGTCGCTGGATGAGCCATGCCGGACGTGTTTATCATGCCCTCTATAATCCGCCCAAGGTCAAGTGGGTGGACGATGTGGACGGTTCGCCCCTCTACCAGCGGGACGATGACAAGCCTGAGACGGTTCTGCACCGAATCAATGTGTACTACGACCAGACATCCCCTCTGATTGATTTCTATCGTCAGGCAGGAAAGTTGGTGGAGATCGACGGCACACAGGAAATTGAGCAAGTCACAGAAGATTTGCTGAAAGCTGTTGCGTAATGTTTGAAAATAGTATTAATCTCAAGTCCGAAGCGGAACTCGCCGTAATGCGGGAAGCTGGTCGTTTGAATGCCATGACGCTCGAGGCTGTGAAGGCGGAAATCCGACCAGGCGTGAGCACTGGTGAACTGAATGAGGTCGCGGAAAGCTTTCAGCGCGCTCATGGAGTTTACTCGCCCTTTAAGAATTATGACCCCGGAATCGGGGTGCCCTTCCCCGGGAGTATCTGCACCAGCATCAACGAAGAAATGGTGCACGGCATTCCCGGCAAGCGCAAGCTTAAAGAAGGCGACATCATTTCGATTGATTGCGGTACGGTTTATGAAGGTTTCGTAGGCGATTCGGCTTTTACGGTTGGCGTCGGCGAGATTTCAACGGAAGCCCAGCGGTTGATTGATGTAACCAAAAAAGCGTTGGAAATTGCCACGTCTTTGATGGTTCCGGGAAATCGCAGTGGTGATGTTGGTTCGGCGATCGAAGAGTACGTGGAAAGTCATGGTTTTCACTGCACGCACACCTACACCGGTCATGGTGTCGGACGTGCGATGCACGAAAGCCCGCAGTTGACCAACTACGGCGTGCCTGGGCAAGGATTTTTACTGCGTGAAGGCATGACGATCGCGATTGAGCCGATGGTGCTGGTTGGCACGCGGCGCACCAAGACCTTGCGCAATCAATGGACTGTCGTATCTGTGGACGGGTCATTGACCGCGCATCAGGAAAATACAATAGCAGTAACCAAGGAAGGTCCGCTGGTTTTGACCAGTTTGTAGCTAAACCTTGTCAATAGTGAATGATAAAGATATAATAGATTCTTTGCGGATAGAAGAAGGAGTTAAGACTGATGAAAGTATCAGCATCGATAAAGAAACGCTGTAACAAGTGCAAGATCGTCAAAAGAGACGGTCGGCTTTATGTTATTTGTACCAATCCCCGCCACAAGCAGCGACAAGGATAAGGAATCATACTATGGCTCGTATAGAAGGTGTTGACCTCCCGCGCAATAAGCGCATTCAGATCGGTTTGCGGTATATCTACGGCATCGGACCAAAGACTGCGGATAATATTTTGGCAGCCACTGGCGTCGATCCTGATATCCGGGTAAAAGACTTACCCGAAACCGAGGTTTCGAAACTACGTGATTACATCGGGCAAAACCTCAAGGTCGAAGGTGACCTTCGTCGGGAAGTCCAGATGAACATCAAGCGTTTGGTTGAGATTGGTTGTTATCGTGGTTTGCGCCACCGCCACAACCTCCCGGTACGCGGTCAGAATACCCGTACCAACGCACGCACACGCAAGGGTCCCAAGCGCACCGTCGCCGGTCGTGGACGCCGCCGTGGAGCGACCAAGAAATAATAATGAACTGAACAGCAAGCTTGGGGTGGGGTTCCCTTTCTCCCCAGCGGCAACCCAAAGCTGGCTGTGACAGACATGTAAAGATTTAGTGAGGAAGAATTATGGCAAAACAAGCACGTACAGCGCGGCGCGCGACCACTTCGCGTAAGGTCAAACGCCAGATTTCGACAGGACAGGTGCACGTCTATGCGTCCTTCAATAACACCATCGTGACCATCACGGATCTGCAGGGCAATACCATTTGCTGGGGCAGTTCCGGGTCAGCTGGTTTTAAGGGATCACGCAAGAGCACCCCATTTGCTGCAAGAATGGCAGCCGAGCAAACCGTGAAGACAGCCCAGCAGATGGGTCTTCAGGAAGTTGAACTATTCGTCAAGGGTCCTGGTCCTGGTCGGGAAGCTGCAATTCGTGCAGTCCAATCGTTGGGCATTCGTGTGCGCAAGATCGCAGATGTGACGCCCGTGCCCCATAATGGCTGCCGACCTCCCAAGAAACGCCGCGTGTAAACAATAAAAAGGAAATTATTAAAATGGCAAGATATACAGAAGCAGTTTGTCGTTTGTGCCGCCGGGAAGGCGAGAAGTTGTTCCTCAAGGGTGAGCGTTGCTATACTCCGAAATGCTCCTTTGAGAAACGCAGTTATGCTCCTGGCATGCATGGAAAAATGAACGCCGGTCGCCCAGGTCGCGAATCTGATTATGGCAAGCAACTACGCGCCAAGCAGAAAGTTCGCCGGGTATACGGGGTTTACGAACGCCAGTTCCGCCGCTTTTATGGGCAGGCTCTGCGCATGCGTGGTCAGACTGGTCCAAACCTGTTGACCATCCTTGAAACCCGCCTGGACAATGTGGTCTATCGGCTTGGTTTTGCAGCCAGCCGCGCCCAGGCGCGTATCATGGTGAGCCATGGTCACTTTTTGGTGAATGGTCAGCGTGCTGACATCCCCTCTTTCAGCGTCAAGGCAGATGATGTCATCACTGTAAAAGAAAAGTCCAAGGAAACGGTCTACTTCAAGAATTTGCGTGAAGAAGCCGAAGGACGGACTGTGCCAACCTGGTTGGCGCGCGACCTGACCAATCTTTCTGGTCGGATGCTGCGCAGCCCCGAACGTTCAGAAATTGATGGCAATCTCAACGAGCAATTGGTTGTTGAGTACTACTCGCGCTAATCTGAGGACTAGTTCAGTCTTACCTAAACGTTAGACTGGTTAGGGGTAACCGTGACAGGAAATATGGAAATGGTAATACCAAAAATTGAACGGACTGAAGAGTCCCGCGACTATGGAAAATTTACGATCAGCCCACTGGACCGTGGCTTTGGTGTCACGCTCGGAAATGCGCTGCGCAGGACTCTGCTCTCTTCATTGAAGGGTGCGGCAGTCAGCTCAGTGCGGATCACCGATGTGATGCACGAGTTCAGCACCATCAAAGGTGTGCGGGAAGACGTCATCCAGGTAATGCTGCAGATCAAACTGCTGCGCTTCAAACTCCACAACGTGGAAAGCGCCACCATCAGCCTGGATGTAAAGGGCGAAGGCACCATCACAGCAGCAGATTTACGCTGCCCTCCTGAGGTGGAAGTGGTCAACCCTGATCTTTACCTGTTCAGCATCAATGAAAATGATGCCCACGTGGAGATGGATATGACGGTTGAGTCCGGCAGAGGTTATCTGCCCGCGGGGGAGCGTGCCGATAGATTGCCTATCGGTGTGCTGCCCGTGGACGCGATTTTCTCGCCGGTGCGGCGTGTAAACTGGAACGTGACAAACGCCCGCGTTGGTCAAAGCACCAATTTTGATCGCTTGCAGCTTGAAATCTGGACTGATGGCACACTCTCCCCCGAGAAAGCGCTGATTGAATCCTCTCAGCTCTTGATGGAGCAGCTGCGAATCATTAGCGGCACCAGTGAGGATTCCCTCGTGAAACCCGCGGTTCAGCCCGAGATTGAGACGACATTTGTCAGCAAAGACGTCATCGAGACCCCAATCGAAGCCCTGGATCTGACCGTACGCGTCTTCAACGCTTTGAAGCGAACCGGTATCACCACTGTGGGTGATGTGCTGGAACTGCTGGACAAAGGCGAAGGTGCCATGCTGTCCATCCGTAATTTCGGTGACAAGAGTCTCACAGAGCTGAAAGCGGCTATGGTCGAAAAAGGCTATCTGGAAAAAGAAGAAGAAGTGGAGTAAGAAGATATGCGGCATCATGTAAAAGGTTACCGGCTCAACAGATCGATGGGTCATCGCACTTCCATGCGAAAGACCATGATCAAACAACTGTTTGAGCATGAGAAAATACAGACCACCCTGGCGAAGGCAAAGTCCATCCAGCCAGATGCTGAAAAGTTGATCACGCTGGCGCGCAACGCCCAAAAAGGCGACGACATCCTGAAGATCAACGCACGCAGGCAGGTTGCAGCCAGCCTCGGCAACAACAGCAACGAAGTTGTTAAGAAACTGTTCGATGACATCGCTCCGCGTTTCTCGACCCGCAAGGGCGGCTATACGCGTCTGCTCAAACTCGGTCCCAGGCTCGGCGACAATGCTGAGATGGTACTGCTTGAGCTTGTGAGCGAGTAGACAGCAGATTCGTTAGAGTAGCCTTTCACGAGAAAGCGAAAGGCATGGCACATTACAAACTTATCCTCGCTTACGACGGCACGAATTACAACGGCTTTCAACGGCAGGCAATCAAAACCAGCATCCAGGCAGCCTTTGAGGAAGCCCTGCGCCGGTTGGGTTGGCAGGGCAGGGCAATCATGCCCTCGGGGCGCACCGACAGCGGTGTGCATGCCAAAGGGCAAGTGGTCAGTTTCAATTTTGACTGGAACCACCCCGACTATGCCCTGCAGAACGCCTTGAATGCCTTTTTGCCGGCAGATATTGCGGTGCAGAGTGTGAAACAAGTGGCAGCGGATTTTCATCCCCGCTACGACGCTCTGAGCCGGCAGTATCGCTATCAGCTCTATTGGCAATCTGCACGCGACCCCCTGCGTGACAGGTTCGCCTGGCGGCTGGAACGCAAACCGGAGCTCTCACGGATGCAAGCCGCAGCAAATGACCTGCTTGGGGAGCACGATTTCATCGCTTTCGGCAAAGCACTGAAGGAAGATGCCACCACGAGACGGCGGATCTTTTCGGCGGATTGGGTGGAAGAGAAAGATGGCATGAGCTTCACGATTGTGGGCAATGCTTTCCTCTATCACATGGTGCGCCGGATTGTGTACGTTCTGGTCCGGATTGGGCTTGGCGAGCTGCCGATGGAAACTGTGCGGCTCGGGCTTGAAACCGGCAGTACTGGCATCGTCAGCCTGGCTCCTGCCCGCGGTTTGTGTTTGGAAGCAGTAACCTTTAACGAGGATAAATGAAAGATTGTTTGCCCAGCCTGCAAGGCCGGGTATGTATTTTGAAAACGGAGAAGTAAAAGTGGAAAAAACATACATTCCTAAAGGAAAAGTGACTGGAGAGTGGTATCTGGTGGATGCCTCCGGTCAGACCCTTGGTCGCCTGGCGACCAAAATTGCAGGGCTGCTAATTGGCAAACATCGCCCGGATTACACTCCCGGTATGGTTCTTGAAGATCATGTGGTGGTCATTAATGCCGCTGAGATCCTCGTCAACCCGACCCGTGTCGACGAGAAGATTTACTATCGTCACTCCGGTTATCCCGGTGGTTTGCACGGAGTGGAATATCAGCAGCAGTTGGAATCCCATCCGGACCGCATCGTTCGCCTGGCTGTGCGCGGCATGCTTCCCAAGAACCGTCTGACAGCGCGTTATCTTGATAATCTGAAAATTTATGCTGGCTCTGAACACCCCCACCAGGGTCAAAATCCCCAGCCTATTTTTGAAAAGTAGTAAAGAGGAATTATGACACAATACATAGAAGCAGTTGGACGACGCAAAGAAAGTACTGCCCGTGTGCGGGTTTATCCCGGCAGCGGCACTTTCACCGTCAATGACAAACCCCTGACAGATTACTTCCCGCGGACTGGCGATGCCCCCGCGATCCTGAACGCAATCGAAGCCACTGGTCAAAGCGCATCTGCCTTTGATGTCACCGTCAAGGTGCAGGGTGGCGGCGTTAGCGGTCAGCGCGACGCGGTCAAACTCGGTCTGGCACGCGCACTCGTCTCTGCAGATGAGAGCGTACGCCCTGCCTTACGCGCCGAGGGTTTGCTGACGCGCGATGCCCGTGTTAAGGAACGCAAGAAGCCAGGTCTCAAGCGCGCCCGCAAGGCCCCGACCTACACCAAGCGTTAGGTTTGGTTCCCATCTGCCAGCTTGCCTGGTATGTTGGAATCGAGGAATGTTACAATTGAAAGGCTGCCCAAGTTAATCTGGGCAGCCTTTGCATGTTTATAAAGGATGCTGATTTCATGACTGGAAGAGGAATAACCATTGTTGGATTAGGACCCGCGGGGGCAGAATACTTAACCCGCGAAGCCTGGGCTCACCTTGAGCAGTGCGATGAAATTTGGCTGCGAACGAAGTTTCATCCGGCTGTGGCTGGATTGCCAGAAGGTGTGCGCGTCCGGAGTTTTGATGAGATATACGACTCCGGCGAGGATATTGCCACAGTGCTTGAAACGATCGTCCGGCAGGTAATGGAACTGGGCAACCGCGAGCAAGGGGTGACCTACGGCGTGCCTGGCAGCCCGTTTGTGGCTGAAGAGACAGTCACCGAGGTGATGAAGGCCGTCGAAGGCAGTGGATTGCCAATCCGATTGATTGACGGCGTCAGCTTCATTGAGCCGGTATGTTCGGCGCTCGGGATCGACCTGCATCCGCAGATGGTACTGGTAGACGCGCTGTTCCTGGCACAGCTTGAGGTGCCATCTTTCCCCCCAACCATTCCGGCAATTATCTCGCAGTTGGACAGCAGCTTTGAAGCCAGTGAACTAAAGCTGACACTGATGACAAATTACCCTCAGGATCACCCCGTGATGCTGGTGCATAATGCCGGCACTTCAGATGAAATCGTCGAGAAGCTGGCGCTCTACGAGATCGACCAGTCTGTGCACCTGGGCATGTTAAGCTGCCTGTACGTTCCGGCTTTGAGCCAGGGAGCGTCGTTTGAAGATTTTCAGCAGATCATTGCCCGCTTACGGCGCGCTGATGGCTGCCCATGGGATCGTGAACAGACCCATCTGAGCTTGCGTCCCTACCTGCTGGAGGAGGCTTACGAGGTCCTGGAAGCCTTGGACCAGGAGGATAGCGAGCACCTACGCGAGGAACTGGGTGATCTCTTGTTGCAGATCGGTCTGCATGCCCAGATCGCGACTGAGGATGAGGACTTCCTCATGAGCGAGGTGCTGCAGGGGATCAGTGCCAAGCTGATCCGGCGCCATCCGCATGTTTTTTCGGATGGTGATGCTGACTCGGTGGACAAGGTACTCACCAACTGGGAGAGGATCAAGGCGGATGAGCGCAGGAGTAACGGAGAGACCCAAAAGGGCATGCTGGATGGCATCCCGCTCAGCCTGCCAGCGCTTTCACAGGCGGATCAGATCCAACGGAGGGCGAAACGCGTGGGGTTTGACTGGCAAACCATCGAACCGGTCATTGCCAAGGTGCACGAGGAATTGGGCGAGCTGCGAGAAGCCCGAACCGACGAAGAGAGGCAGGCTGAAGCCGGAGATGTGCTCTTTGCGGTGGTCAATTTGGTGCGTTGGTTGAAGGTTGACCCCGAAATTGCCCTGCGTGGGACGAACCTGCGTTTCCGCAAGCGCTTTGCTTACATTGAAAAGAAAGCAGCAGAGCAGGGTAAAAGCGTTGACCAATTGAGCTTTGAAGAAATGGACCAATTTTGGGAAGCTGCCAAAGTGGTTTTAAAGCAAGAAGTCGATGAGGATCCTGAGCGTGGATAATCCCGAAGACCTGCCGCAGCAGGTGGACGCAAGCGGCACAGGGAGTGCCCAGGCAGGGCGGCAAATCGCGCGTGCCGCCGGGATCGTGATGATTGCTTATATCCTCAGCACCCTGGTGGGTGTGGTGCGTGGGATGGTGGTCTCGCATGCTTTCGGCACCAGTGTTTCACTGGATTCGTTCAACGCTGCCAACCGTGTGACCGAGCTGCTCTTCAACCTGACGGCTGGAGGCGCTCTGGGGTCTGCGTTTATCCCGATGTTCACCGGCTACCTGACGCGCAAAGACCAAAAAGGCGCATGGAGGCTGGCTTCGGGAGTGGTCAACTCGGTTTTGATCGTCTTAATCCTGGTTTCGACCTTGATGTGGATATTTGCGCCCTTCCTGGTTGAACACGGCTTGTTTGCGCTGGTACCAGATTCAAACGCGCTGCAGGTGGCTGAGACGGCTCGCCTGCTGCGGATCATGCTGCCAACAGTGATCATTTTCGGCATTAGCGGGTTGGTGATGGGTATGCTGAATGCGCACCAGGTGTTTTTGTGGCCGGCGTTGGCACCTGCAGCCTATTCTTTGGGAATTATCCTGGGGGTATGGCTGCTGCCAGAGTCCTTGGGGATCAACCGCCTGGCGATTGGCACCGTGATCGGGGCAGGCGGGCATTTGTTACTGCAATTGCCGGTGCTGTTTCGCCTGCCTGCCCGGAAATATGAGCTTGCGGCAGGTTTCAGGGATGCGCCGGTGCGCAGAGTGCTGCGCCTGATGCTGCCGCGGATTTTTGGGGCAGGCATCGTGCAGTTGAACTTCGTGGCGAATACCATCATCAGCCTCTCCCTTGGCGCGGGCTCTGCCAGCGCGCTCACATACGCATTCACGCTGATGCTGATGCCCCAGGCAGCGATTGCGCAGTCGGCTGGCACGGCCTCGCTGCCGACGCTCTCGGCGCAGGTGGAACTGGGCAAATCTGAGGATTTTCGCCAGACGCTCTCGGGGATCGTTCGGGTCATGCTTTTGCTGGCACTGCCCGCGACGATCGGGCTGGTCTTGCTGCGGGTGCCTTTGGTGCGGGTGTTGTATGAACGCGGCAGCTTCGATGCCACCTCCACCCAGATGGTTGCCTGGGCGCTGCTCTGGTACGCGCTGGGGCTGACCGGGCACAGCCTGGTGGAAGTGCTGAGCCGCGCGTTTTATGCCATGCATGACACTAAAACCCCGGTGGTGGTTGGGGTGATAGCGATGACCGGCAATATTCTGCTTTCGTTTGCCTTTTCACGGCTTTTTAGCCAGATCGGCTGGCTGCCACTCGGAGGGCTGGCGCTGGCAAATACCGTCGCAACCGCAGTGGAAAGCCTGGCTCTGATGGCGATCATGCGCCGGCGTTTAAGCGGTGTCGGTGGAAAGCAAATCCTGCGGACGGGGGCTCTGGCTTTGGCGGCAAGCACAGTAATGGGTTTGGCGGTATTTGCATGGATGTCTTGGTCTGGAAGTTTGAACAAGTTCCTGGTGTTGGCTGTCGGCGTGGTGGTGGGGGTGGTGGTATACGCGGCAATGCTGTGGCTGCTGAAAGTTCCGGAGGCTGGCGCGATTGTACGTCAAATCAGAGGTCGGCTGGCTCAAAAAGGCTGAAAAATTGCAGAGCACGAATTAGCAGAATAATGGCGGAACTTCCCTTTGCTTTTCAGCAAGAATTATCAGCACTCGCTTTAGGCGAGGAGGCTGAAGCTTCGGTCGCAGGCTTTGCCAGGCGGCACTTACGCCGGATGGCAGACCTCGCTGAAAAAGCTTATGAGGGCGAAGGAAACGACTTCCCAATTTGTCGTTTGCATCCGCTGGGGAGGCTGGCAGTTATAGTCTGGAAGTTGGCTGAAATCCGGCGCAAATACGAGGCTCGCGGCATCTCCGCGGAAATCATAAGGGATACATTCAGCGATATTTCCTTGCGGCAGCGTCTGTTTTACCAGAAAACCGGCAAGGTCGGGCTGAGCCGCGCGGATTGCATCTGGCTGCGGCACATTGCGAGCGCTCAGATTTTTAAGTTGGGCGTGCTGCAGTATCAGCCAACAAAGATGTTTTACCTGGAAAACTACGAAAACGGCAGTCCGTTTTTTGTCATTAGTGACGATCAGAAAGCCAGGCTGCCTGTGGGAACGCCTGTATTAAATGTGCACATCCAGACAGGGGCAGATTTGGCGGTGGAACGGGTGGCTGATTCGCTGCAAATGGCAAAGGATTTCTTCCCCCGGGTTTTCCCGGAGACGCGATTCCAGGCGTTAGTGTGTTATTCATGGTTATTGCATTCGGGGTTGAAGGATCTCCTTCCTCCAAACAGCCGGATATTACATTTTGCGGAGAATTTTGAGGTGGTCAGTGAAACCGGGGATAATCAGCAGGCAGTGGAGCGCATCTTTGGTCGGCGCTACCGGCGGAGGGCGAAATATCCGCAGCAAACGAGCCTGCAGCGCAAGGCCTTACGAGACCCGGCAAAGCTTGGGTATGCCCTTGGGATTATTTACCTGGATTGAATTGAGAACCGGCGGATTACAACTGAATTAACTCCAGACCATAACCCACTGCACGGCGAGGGCAATCAGCGCGCCAAAAAGCACGCCTGCGGCCGCTTCGCCAGGGGTATGACCGATAATCTCCCGCAAGTAGGTAGCATCGTTTTCCTCAAGTTTCTTTAACTTCAGCAGCTCGCGCGCAATCTGGTTGATGCGTTCAGCGTGAAAGCCTGCCTGCCGGCGTACACCCGTAGCATCATAGACAATGATGGAAGTAACCGCAACTGCCAGGGCGAAAATCGGGCTGCCCCAGCCGACGTTCAGCCCTATGGACATCGTAGCGGCAGTCATCAGCGAGGAATGCGAAGAGGGCATCCCTCCAGCGCTCAAAAGCAGCGTCCAGTCCCAGCGTTTGTGGCGCAGATATTCCACGGGCATTTTGATCAACTGCCCCAGGATCCAACCAAGCATGGTTGAGATACCAACCGGATTGGTAAAGAAATCGAGAACACTCACACTGTTTCACCGTCTGTCATGGTGGTGTTGGAGGAGAGAGTCTCCACGCGCAGTTGAGCGGTCTCCAGCAGTTGGCTGCAGATGTCGCTCAGACGTTTGCCTTCTTCGTAGAGTTTCAGGGCTTCCTCAAGCGGCAGTTCACTATTTTCGAGTTGGGTGATGATCTGCTGCAGTGAGGCAAATGCGGTTTCAAAACTGGGGGTTGGCTGGTCGGTCATGGTATGTCTCCTGAAATGGTTGCGGCGACTTTCCCATCGCTCAACTGGATCTGGATGGATTGATTTGGGCTGGTTTGATTGCGTTGTGAAATCAGTTGGTGCGTTTGGGCATCGCTGACGATGGCAAAGCCGCGCCTGAGCACTGCCATGGGGCTGATACTCTCCAGGCGGGCAATGTGGTTCTGCAATTTGAGTTGATGCTGGGATAGATAGTGGCTCATGGCGCGCTCGAGACGCTCCCGGGTTTCATCCAGGAATTGGAGGTAGGTGCGCACGCGCTGAGCGGGAGAGTGACGCTGCAGGCGATTTTCTGCCAGCAGAAGGTCCTGGCGCAGGCTCGCTATTTTGTTCTTGAGGCTGAGGTTCATGCTTTGCTGGATGGAGAGGAGTTCAGCAGCCAGGTCAGCACTGGTAATAGGGGTGGCAAGCTCAGCGGCGGCTGTGGGGGTAGGGGCGCGCAAGTCGGCAGCAAAATCGGCAATGGTGAAGTCCGTTTCGTGCCCCACGCCCGAGATGACAGGCACGCGCGAGGCACGGATGGCATAGGCCACGGATTCATCGTTGAATGACCACAAGTCCTCAATGGAACCGCCACCACGGGCCAGGATAATCAGATCAAGATCGGGCAAGGAGTTGAGGGAGTGGAGAGCAGCGACGATGCCAGCAGGCGCTTCAGCACCCTGAACGGCCGTCGGGGCGAGCGTGACGCGCACCAGGGGCAGGCGCCGGCGCAGGGTGTTTAGGATGTCCTGCAGGGCAGCGCCGCTGGGGGAGGTGACCACGCCGATATGGCGTGGGAATTGAGGCAGTGGGCGTTTCAACTCAGCGGCAAACAGCCCTTCGGCTTCAAGGCGGGCCTTGAGGCGCAGGAATTCCTGGTAGAGCTGACCTTCTCCAACCGGCTGCATTTCGTCGATGTAGAGCTGCACCTGCCCGCCAGCGGGATAGAAGCTCATTGCGCCGTGGGCTTCCACGCTCTGCCCATCCTTGGGGTTGAACCGTAAGCCGAAGGTCTGGCTCTTCCACATCACACAGCGCAACTGTGCTTCGCTGTCTTTGAGGGTGAAGTAAAGGTGACCGGAACGCGGTTGGCTGAAGTTGGAAATTTCTCCCCGAACCCAGACATCGCGCAGGATTTCATCCGTCTCGAGCAGCTCGCGCAGGTAGTTGCTAAGAGCGGTGACGGTAAAAACCAACGGTTGAAGCGGCGGAAAATAGAATTCGAGCATGGGTTAAAGTATACGCCATTTGAGGGTTTAAACGATGGTTTTTAGTTTGGGGTTAAGGGATGT